>NZ_VOQB01000010.1:0-272032 GCF_009377275.1 Shewanella sp. YLB-07
AAGTGATTAAGAAAATACACAGTACAAAATGAAAGTCCCAGGTCGATTAGCTCAGCTGGGAGAGCACCTCCCTTACAAGGAGGGGGTCACTGGTTCGAGCCCAGTATCGACCACCATTTTCTTACCTCTTATTAAGAGTAAGTGATTAAGAAAATACACAGTACAAAATGAAAGTCCCAGGTCGATTAGCTCAGCTGGGAGAGCACCTCCCTTACAAGGAGGGGGTCACTGGTTCGAGCCCAGTATCGACCACCATTTTCTTACCTCTTATTAAGAGTAAGTGATTAAGAAAATACGCAGTACAAAATGAAAGTCCCAGGTCGATTAGCTCAGCTGGGAGAGCACCTCCCTTACAAGGAGGGGGTCACTGGTTCGAGCCCAGTATCGACCACCATTTTCTTACCTCTTATTAAGAGTAAGTGATTAAGAAAATACACAGTACAAAATGAAAGTCCCAGGTCGATTAGCTCAGCTGGGAGAGCACCTCCCTTACAAGGAGGGGGTCACTGGTTCGAGCCCAGTATCGACCACCATTTTCAGCCTATCCAAATTGTAAATCCCTCATAATTAATTCCGTTAAAAAATTAATATAAAATCGAATTTCTACAGCTAATTTCGATGACCTTTATTTATCGAATAACACAGCTAGTCGCTATAATATTTCCCGATATGAAAGCCATTTCAGCCCCATTCTACCTAAGTTCAACTATTCTTCAGATATAACATAAATTGAGATCTATCCTATGGCAGATGTCAGTCAATCCGCCTCCCTGAGCAGCATAGCAGCTTACCTTAAGCTAACTCATAACTGCGATGAAGCCTCTGCGTTAGTTGAAGCGAAAGAAGTCATGCAAAATCTCGTCAGCATGAGACAGAAAGGATTTATCACTGGCTGGTATTTCGACGAACTGGGCCATTTAGAATTACTCCCGAGTGACGCTATCTCCAAACGAATCAACCCTGAAAAATAACCAATAACGGCTCTCACTTACAATTAAGTAAAGCAATGACTTTACTTAACCTGTTTTTGATGCAATAGTAAAATGACTTTCAGCCAAAAAGTTATCTATATGAGTCAATTTCAGGACAGCCAGCCGTGCTTACAAGCGATAAATTCGGACTCAAAAAACGAGAAACGGAGTGGCAATAAAATCCTATCAATTACCCTACTGGTCACCTTAATCAGTGTTGCCGGCATAGCCCTACCCTACCCGATATTGGCACCACTGTTTGCTGAAGGGACCTCACCACTAACTCAATTCTTAAATCTACCTTCTGAGTTACTGTTAGGCATAGTGTTAGGGATTTACCCACTAGGAATTATTATCGGCAGTAGCGTTATTGGTGCAATATCAGATAATTACGGCCGTAGAAAATTATTAAGTCTAACCTTATTGGGCAGTGCGGTAGGATATAGTTTAACCGCTATTGCCGCCGTTTCTGAGAATTTTCTCCTCTTCTGTATCTCGCGCTTACTAACAGGCTTATGTGAAGGTAATATTTCTATTGCACGTGCAATTGCAGCCGATCTCCATCCCATCATAGACAAAACACGTAGTTTTTCTCTGATCAGCTCTATGGGATATGGCGGTTACCTTCTCGGTCCCTTGGCTGGGGGATACCTCATTATGGCTGGTATAGATATGGTATTCTGGGTAGCTGCACTCGCCTGTCTAATCTGCGCTCTGATCAGTCATTTCTTACTGCCTAAGAGCCTAGATAAACGCGACACAAATGCCGAGACAGGCTCAAGCCTGTCTCTACTATCGCAACCCGATCTGAGACGTTTCTTTCTGCTCTATCTCTTCTTGACCATGGGGGTCAATCTTTATTATGAGTATTATCCCTTGTATCTGGTAAGAGAGTTTGGCTATCTTGCTGTGGATATCAGCTGGGCAACCGTATTTCTGACTACATGCATGATTCTAACGAGTATTTTTATCAACCCCATCATACAGAGAAAACTAGATCACCCTCATGCGGGTCTGTTGGGAATCGTCATTTTCGGCTCAGCTCTTGCCGCATTACCCTTTTTTATCGATCAAACTTACCTGATCACATTTGCCTTGATGGGTGCCGGCATCGCCATTTACAACGGTTTCCTCCCCTCTTATCTTTCTCACTCCTATGAGAATCGGGCTCAAGGCAAGTTGATGGGCATGCTAGTGACCATTTTCTGCCTGGGGAACTTACTCGCAGCCTTGATAGGCGGTGTGGTTTCTATGTTTGATGTGAAGTGGGCACTGCTATTGGGGTCATCAATTACCTTCACGGCAGGCATCATCTTCTACCATGGACACTTTAAGGCAAAGATTTGGCCCTTTACAGAGAAACAAGCATAAATTTTTATATCCAGCACTAGCTAATGGGTGGTTCCTCACCCATTAGCTATATTGTTTTGTGCGGTTCATCACACATAAATGACTTCAAATCCCCAACTCAACTATCCAACGTACTGATAACATTACAACTACCAGCCAACATCATCATTGGCACATACCTTGCTCTTTATTATGTGAACCTTCTCAGGGAAGCTAAGCCGTATCCCACCAATAAAAATGAAATCTAAGGGACAAAGATGACAAGTCAGTCAAGTGCCAAACTACAACCACTAAAAATACTGTCAACACTAATCACAGTCGCGAGCCTGTTAACCAGTAGCATTCATGCTCTAGCAGCCCCCGTTGAAATTAAGTTTTCACATGTGGTAGCTAAAAATACCCCTAAAGGCCAGATGGCACTCAAGTTTAAGGAACTCGTTGAACAAAGACTCCCCGGTGAATACCAGGTAAATGTATTCCCTAACTCTCAACTATTTGGCGACAATAACGAAATTTCAGCCCTACTACTCAATGATATTCAGTTTGTTGCTCCCTCTCTGTCTAAGTTCGAGCGATATACCAAGAAACTACAACTGTTCGACCTGCCCTTCCTGTTTGAAAATATGGATTCAGTTGACCGTTTCCAGCAGAGTGATGCGGGTCTGAAACTGCTTAATGCCATGAAGAGAAAAGGCATAGTCGGATTAGGTTACCTACATAATGGTATGAAACAATTCTCAGCTAGCAGCCCATTGGTAGTCCCAGCTGATGCACGTGGTAAGAAGTTTAGGATCATGGCATCAGATGTATTAGCCGCACAATTTTTAACCTTGGATGCCATTCCAGTAAAGAAACCCTTCTCAGAGGTTTTTACCTTACTACAAACACGTGCAATCGATGGACAGGAGAATACCTGGTCTAATATCTATTCCAAAAAATTCTTCGAAGTTCAAGGATATATCACAGAAAGTAACCACGGCGTTCTCGACTATATGGTTGTCACCTCTAACACTTTCTGGAAAAGCCTACCCGATGACAAGCGTGAAATCATCAAGTCTTCACTCGATGAAGCTATCGCTTTCGGTAACCAAATTGCCGCAGCGAAAGTCAAAAAGGACAGAGAGTCTATCATCACCTCTAAACGCTCAAAGGTCATTGAGTTAACCCCTGAGCAAAGAAACCTCTGGGTAGAATCGATGAGACCGGTTTGGTCCCAGTTTGAGGCTAAAATTGGCAAAGACCTGATCCAGGCCGCCGTCGAGTCGAACAAACAGTAAATTAAAACAAAAATAATAATGAATGAAAACGGCTCTCAGTGGACCATCGCCTGAGCCGCTCTATAAGGGGAGTAAGGCTGTAATGAACCGTTTATTTTCTCATTTCGAGGAGGGATTTCTTAACCTGTTGATCACCTCGATGACGCTACTGGTATTTATTGAGGTGATAGCACGTTTTTTCTTCAATACCGGATTTCTCTGGATACAGGAGCTAACACTCACGATTTGTGCCTGGTTTGTCCTCTTTGGCATGTCCTATGGCGTTAAAGTGGGCGCTCACATAGGTGTAGATGCGTTTGTGACTAAGCTTCCCAAAGGAGGAAGAAAAATTGCTGGCTTGATTGCCACCACCATTTGTCTAATTTACTGCGTTATGTTTCTCAAAGGCAGCTGGGATTACCTGCTTAAGATGTACGAAGTCGGGATCCCTATGGAAGACCTCGACTTACCTAATCTACTCATCAAAAATTTGGATCCGGATTTCGCCTGGGACACCTTGCGTATCGATGTAGAGGAGCCAGCCGTGCCTCTGTGGTTATCCCAAAGCATTTTAATATTGGGTTTTGGATTACTATTTCTGCGTTTTTTTGAGCTCTTCATCGCCATAGTAAAAAACAAGACCGAAGGCTTTACCTTAGCCGATGAGGCAGAAGACAGTATGCATCTTGTTGACACTGTCAAGGAGGCGCTCGGACTCGATGAAGACAATAAAGCCGAAGCGGATAAACGACAAAATGTGATTCAAAGTCCTAATGATAAGGATGAAAAATAATGACCATAGCAACCCTGTTCATCACCCTACTCATCTGTATGATGTTAGGCATGCCTATTGCTATCGCACTGGGCTTTTCCAGCATGCTAACTATATTGCTCTTCTCCAATGATTCATTGGCATCGGTGGCACTGAAACTCTATGAATCCACATCTGAGCACTACACCCTACTCGCCATCCCTTTTTTCATTCTGTCATCGGCCTTTCTCTCTACTGGTGGGGTAGCTAGGCGGATCATCGACTTTGCCATGGACAGCGTGGGTCATATACGCGGGGGCTTAGCCATGGCCTCAGTCATGGCTTGTATGTTGTTTGCCGCCGTATCGGGTTCCTCACCGGCAACCGTCGCCGCCATTGGCTCTATCGTTATCGTCGGCATGGTCCGCGCAGGCTATCCTGAGAAGTTTGCCGCTGGCGTGATCACCACATCGGGAACCTTGGGGATACTCATTCCTCCCTCTATCGTCATGTTGGTCTACTCTGCCGCTACCGAGGTTTCTGCTGCACGCATGTTTATGGCAGGTCTTATTCCAGGCCTGATGATGGGACTGCTGCTCATGCTGGCAATCTATATCGTTGCCAGAGTAAAAAAGTTACCGTCCAGACCCTTCCCTGGTATCGGTGCCTTAACATTATCTGGTGCCAAAGCCATGGGGGGCTTAGCACTCATTCTCATTGTACTTGGGTCTATATACGGCGGTGTTGCCAGCCCGACAGAAGCCGCAGCCGTGGCCTGTGTTTACGCCTATTTTATCGCAGTATTTGGCTATAGAGACATAGGTCCGATGAAGAATGTGGCCTGGAAAAATAATCAGGAATCTATCCCCGTCGCTGCGCTGCGCAATATTGGTTATATGCTACTCGCGGTGATAAAGACACCTGGTGACAAGGAGATCCGCCGTGTTGTCCGTGACGGGGCTAAGGTCAGTATCATGTTGCTGTTCATCATTGCCAATGCAATGTTATTTGCCCATGTGTTGACCACAGAACGTATCCCCCACCTCATTGCAGAAACCATAGTAGGCATGGGACTGCCGCCATGGGGGTTTCTGATCATAGTTAATTTACTCCTACTCGCTGCGGGAAATTTTATGGAGCCTTCGGCCATTCTACTCATCATGGCGCCCATCTTATTTCCTATCGCCACTCAGCTAGGCATAGATCCAATTCACTTAGGGATCATCATGGTGGTCAATATGGAAATCGGTATGCTCACCCCCCCAGTGGGGCTTAACTTGTTTGTGACTGCCGGAATTACCGGCAAAAGCATGGGCTGGGTGATTCAGTCTTGCTTGCCATGGCTACTGTTGCTGCTCTTCTTCTTGATGTTGATCACTTATGTGCCACAGATCTCCCTCTTCTTGCCTGAGTACATAGATAAACTTAATGGCTATTAAGGAGCTAAAAGTCGTTTATTTTTGAATTGATTAAAGGTTTAAAGCGAGTCTCTCCCAGAGTATAGTTAATGAGCTAAATCAATAACTGACTGAGTCAGACTCGCTATGTTTTCACCAGGATGTGTATAGCTCTATGTCGTTTTCACTAAGAACAAAAAAAAATATTCTCATTACCATCATACTCCTCGGCGGACTTGCCATCACACTAAAGGCAACCCATTGGTTCTACTTAGAGCAAGGCTATCAGGACACGGCCGAACGCTCTAAACAGCAGATGACCGAGCTGGTCAATTTTCTCGATGGTTCGCTTTCCCGCTATGAGAGCATTCCCCATGTACTGTCAACAAACCCTTTACTAAAGAATGCCTTGTTGAATCAGCAAGACGGTAAGAGTATACAAAAGCTTAACCTGTATTTAGAAGAGATAAAGCACATTACCGAGTCGCTGGATATCTATTTAGTCGATGCATTAGGAGTATCAATAGCCGCCAGTAACTGGCAGAAAAGTTACTCATTTATTGGCAAGGACTTCTCCTTCAGACCTTACTATCAGCAAGCCATTTCCGGTCAACTCGGCAGATACTATGCAGTAGGAACCACATCGAACAAACGCGGTTTTTATTTTTCCTACCCAGTCTATGAGCAACAAAGCATCTTAGGGGTTATCGTTGTTAAGCTCGATATCACAGAGATAGAACAGCAAAGCACCGGAATAGCGCGAGCAGGTGGTTATGAATTTGCCATAACCGATCCTGATAATATTATCTTTCTATCGAGTATTAATCACTGGCGCTTACGGTCATTGACCCCATTGGATCAATCGAGACAATATGCCATCCATGCATCAAAACGCTACGCCAGCAGGGTCATTAACGAATTGACTCTCAGTCCCCTTTACGATGCAGGCGCCACCGATGAGCATAATCTGTATGCATTTAGCTCACTTAAGGGCCAGTTCGATTATATGGAGACTCATAAAGCTATGGCAAAGGCCGGTTGGAGCGTGCATATCATGGCGCCATTAACGCCCATATATCAGTCTCTTCCCCTATTGATGACCTTATATGGTTCCCTATATCTACTCTTGGCTTTAGCCGCCCTTTTTGGCTACGAGAGACGTAAAAACCTGCTCAAGATCCAACAAGCCAACGATCTGTTGGAACAGAGGGTACAGGCCAGAACTCAAGATTTACAAGCCAGTAACCGGAAACTCAACGAAACCCAGGATGAGTTGATCCAGGCCGCTAAACTTACCGTCATAGGCAACCTATCGGCGAGCATCAATCACGAAATAAATCAGCCCCTGGCGGCGATCCGAAGTTATGCACAAAACACTAAGACCATGATATCAAGAAACCAGACTGAGATGGTGACTGACAACATTAATACCATCATATCTCTCACCGACAGACTCGCCGTGATCGTGGGCCAATTTAAAAGTTTCACCCGCAAGAGCCAATCCAGAGACAGTGCGACTGATATCAATCAATGCATTCAAGATGCTCTTACCATCATAAAACCTGAGATAGACAAGCAAGGGGTTGAGCTGCTCTATCGAGCCAATGAGATAAGCGGCCAGGTCTGGGCTGACAACGTCAGGTTACAGCAGGTACTGGTTAACTTAATGAGTAATGCCATCGTCGCCATGCAGCGCAGTGCTCCTAAGAGGCTCAGCTTAACCTTAGTGCTTGAAAGCCAGCTGTGTATCAAGATACAAGACACTGGATCTGGGGTGCAAGAGAGCCAGATGGAGAAGATTTTTGAGCCCTTCTTTACCACCAGTGATCGTCAGGGCCTTGGCCTTGGCTTGTCGATCTCAAGACGGATAATTGACTCAATGCAAGGTAGTATCAGGGTCTCCAATGCGCAAACAGGCGGCGCAATTTTCGAAATCACCCTACCCGTTTATAGCAGCAACAAAGCAAGTCCAGATCATGCATCACAAGGAGACTCATTCAATGAGCAAAAGCACTCAAGCTAACTTCAACAATTTCAGCGTGATCATTGTCGACGACGAGCCATTTATCGGTTCGGCTCTGGTGCAACTATTTGAGTTGGAAGGTATCTCGGCAATGGCCAGCAGCGAGCCTAAATCCATACTCAATAGCATCGATATAGACTGGCCAGGCGTGCTTATCAGTGATGTGAATATGCCTACGCTCGATGGTATCTCACTTATGCAGAGCCTCATTGCCAAGGACAATGACCTTCCCATCATTCTCCTCACTGGTTTTGGCGATATTGCCATGGCCGTCTCGGCATTAAAACAAGGCGCCTATGACTTTCTCGAGAAACCTTTTAACAATGAACATATTTTGGATGTCGTAAAGCGCGCACTGGAGAAAAGAAGCTTAACCTTAGAGAACCGAAAACTGAAACGAGAGCTGGAATCTAAAAGTCTCCCGGGTCCAAGAATTTTAGGCCATAGTCCGGGGATCAAGCAGATGTTGCACACTTTACACCAAGTTATCGATATGCCAGCTGATGTATTAATAGAGGGGGAAACCGGAACCGGGAAAGAGTTAGTGGCGAGATACTTGCACGATCATAGTATCCGCCATAAGGCTAACTTTGTGGCTATCAATTGCGGCGCTATCCCCGAAACCATCATAGAAAGTGAGCTGTTTGGCGCCCAATCCGGAGCTTTCACCGGCGCCGACAAGACCCGCATAGGCAAATTTGAATACGCCAACGGCGGAACTCTGTTTCTTGATGAAATAGAGAGTACCCCTATGTCGCTGCAGATAAAGCTTTTGCGCGTCTTAGAAGACAGGAAAATTGAACGTTTGGGTTCAAACAAGAGCATAGCGCTAGACATCAGAGTGATTACCGCCACTAAAGTGGATCTCAACGCCCTATGCCAAACCGGTGAATTCAGACAAGATCTTCTCTATCGACTAAACTTGGTCACAGTCCCCATTCCCGCTCTTCGCGAAAGACGAGAGGACATCCCTCTGCTCTTCCTGCATTTTTCCCGCATCGCCTCATCTCGCTACCACAAGGCCTTGATCCCACTAGATTCAGTACAGACAGCACAACTCTCCTCTCACGACTGGCCAGGTAATGTCAGAGAGCTGAGAAATCTTGCCGAACGCTATGTACTACTGGGTGGTGAAGCCGCCTTCACCTCCGCCATCAATAGCTCAACCAAACTCAATGCCAGCATGTCATTGCAGCAAAGAGTCGAATTTTTTGAGCGTCTCTTGATAGAAGAGGCGTTAAGCCACAATAAAGGCAGCATCAAGCTCACCATGGAACAACTCGATCTCCCCCGTAAAACCTTATATGACAAGATGCAAAAATACAGTCTGGATAGAAAACACTTTATACAAAAATTAAATCAATGCGATTAGCCCAGTAGCTAATACCAATCGGTGTAAAGATGATAATTAGCTATTATTAGCATGGACTGACAATATCATCGGCTCATGTTTAGTCAGTCTCAGTAAAACCAGACTCAAGACCGCCATAACCAAACTTGAGCCAAGCACCACGCCTTGCCAGCCCCAATGATGCCAAAATGGCATCAACAAAGGTCCACCCAATGCGGCTCCCAGATAATAACTACACAGATAAAGCGATGTCGCCTTGGCTCTGTGACGCTTTGCCCTGTGGGTTACCCAGGCATTACAACCACTGTGGATAAAGAAAAAACCGAATGCTGTCATCAGGAAACCCAAACAGATAAACACGCCGATATCGACTAAAGTCATCAAGGATCCTAAAAACATCAGCAACAGAGATAATCGAAACAGAGCCCTGCGCCCGAAGCGCTTAATCCAAAGACCAGAATGATAAGACGCCCAAGTACCACTCAGATAACAGAGGAAAATAAGGGTCACCTCGAAGCGGCCCCAACTAAACGGCGCCGACATAAGATGAAGCTGAATGAAGCTAAATTGATTCACCATGACTAAAAAAGCTAAACCACCAACCAAATAAATTTGTCTGAGCTTAGCATCACGCAGATGCACCATAAAACCGTTAAGATCTTCAGCCCTGAGCATGCCGCCCCTCGCTCTGCGCTCCTCTTGGCTCTTTAACTTAGTGGTATTGGGCAGCAGATAATGCACCAAGAGCACACCAGCAATCGAGATAACTAAGATAACCAAAATCACTTGCTGCCAATGCAAGTGTAATGACAGTGCGCCACCAATCAAACGTCCGGAGATCCCGCCTATGCTATTCGCTGCGATATAGATCCCCCCCGCCTTTAGCATGGATGCTTGGCTCAGCTCGTCCTTAAAATAGGCCATGGCAATGGCAGGAACGGCCGCGAGCAAGACTCCCTGTAACAGCCGTAAGAGTACAAGAGATGGAAAATCTGTCACAAAGATCATCATGACATCGGTCAACAGCAGCAGATATAAGCTGATCATCAAGGGCTTCTTACGTCCGACCCTGTCGGATAACAAGGCATAAAACAGCAGTGAAAACGCCATGGCAAAACTGGTAACCGAGAGTAATATGGTCGAGTGACTGATATCAACATCGAAGGTCTCGGCAATCAAGGGCAAGATACCTTGCACTAAGTACAGGTTGATATAGATAACAACCGAGGCGATAGATAGGCCCCAGATAAGCCTTACCTCTTTGTTTTTATTATTAATGTTATCAGTTAAAGACATAGGCCCATACAAGTCGATGATCGAACTCCATAGACATAGGTTAGCACCGAGGTTAACATAACAATAATAGATTAAAGCAATCAAAGTCATTGATTTTTGTTATGGACATACGACAACTTAAGCATCTTGATGCCCTGGTAAAAACAGCCAGCTTCACTAAGGCTGCGCAGAGCCTGAATATGGCCCAGCCGGCCTTAAGCCAAAGTATCAAACGCCTTGAGAGCTCCTTAGGCGTCACTCTGGTGAACAGAGCTAGCTCAGGGAAGGGCGGTAGCAAACAGCTCAGTCTTACCGCTGAAGGTAAGGCGCTGCATCAACATGCTCTGTTGATCATCAAGCAACTCAAGCAAGCCGAGGCCCACATCAAGTCAATGGCAAACTTGACCAAGGGAGAGGTCAGGATAGGAGTTCCGGGTATGCTTGGCTCCTTCTACCTCCCCTCACGTCTGATGGCATTTCGCCATCAATACCCAGATCTTAAACTGTGCCTGTTCGAAGGAGGAACCCGGGACTCGCTCAAGATGCTTGCCCGTGAAGAGGTGGACATTGCCATCATCACCGCCCAAGATCTTAGTCCGGAGTTTGACAGCCACCTGTTGCTAAAGGAGCAGATGGTGGTCGCCATGGGACCTGAGCACCCACTGGCAGAACAGAAAAACATCAGCTTAGCGGCTTTCTTCGAACATGAGTTGGTGATGTTCAAACCCGGCTACTTTCATCGGGAGTGGATGTTAACCCAAGCTAAGTCCTTGGGACTCAGAGCCAATATCGCCTTCGAAACGAATCTTATCAACCTTATTAAACAGGTGGTGTCACAAGGCTTTGCCATCACCAGCGTGCTGGAGATGGTGATCGGCGACAAGGATGACATTTTGGCTAAACCCTTCCAGCCTCCAGTATTTCTCGATCTGCATATCGCCTGGAAAAAACAACGCCCCATCAGCCAGGCAGACAAAGCCTTCGTCGATTTCTTGATGAAAAACAGGTGATGTTTAGTTTAAATTTATATGCGTGATAATGCCTACTGGTATAATAGGCATCGCAACATAGCCAGAATAAAAGTATTTATACCGATTGGTATTAACTGAGACAAACAGATGAATAGTGAATTACAAGTAACAGACATAAAGATTGGCGACGGCAAAGAATTAGTCAAAGGCGCCTTAATCACCACCCAGTATGAAGGTTTTTTGCAAGATGGGACTAAATTTGACTCTTCTTACGACAAGGGCAGGGCATTTCAATGTGTCATCGGCACGGGCCGAGTGATCAAGGGCTGGGATATCGGTTTAATGGGGATGAAGGTCGGCGGTAAGCGTAAGCTCGAGGTCCCGGCTCATCTCGCCTATGGAGAGCGTCAAATAGGGTCTATGATCCCTGCCAATTCTAATCTATCTTTCGAGATTGAGCTATTAGAAGTACTCACTCGAGATGACTAACTCTTATATAGCTTCGTCATATAGAGTCAGTTCAACCTGACTCTATATGACGAAGTAGAACATTCGTTTATACACCAACAGACTAGCCTCAGCTAACTGGCATCAAACTGGTTTTCTGGCATGGCTTGGATAAATGCATCCAGTTGATTACAATTTTCGGTGACGCGCAAAATATTAGGATAGCGAGTCAAATCCACCTTGAAGCGATGGGCGTTGTACACCTGTGGGATTAAGCAAAGATCCACTAAGCTCACACTGTCCCCGAAGCAGAAACGTCCAGCATGCTTCTCGAGTTGTTGCTCCAATGCACCGAATCCCTCATGGATCCAGTGATGATACCAGACAGATTTAGCCTCATCGGCGATTCCAATCTCTCCAGCCAAATACTGCAGCACCTTAAGATTGTTGAGCGGGTGAATTTCACAGGCTATAGACAATGCGAGAGCTCGCACATGTGCCTTAGATTTGGCTTCTGTAGGAAGCAGAGCACTCTGTGGATAGCAGTCTTCCAGATACTCGAGAATAGCCATAGATTGTGACAACACGAACTCATTGCCACTGTCATCTATATCGACTAAAGTCGGCACTAACTCCTGGGGGTTTATCTTGGCATAGTCGGCCTTATGCTGCTCACCGCCATCTTTCACCAAGTGCACTGATAACAAGTCGGCATCGAGTCCTTTAAAGTTCAAGGCAATTCGGACTCTATATGCGGCGCTCGAACGCCAATATCCGTATAGTTTCAACATCATACTTCCTTAAAAATCTGAGCTTTAAAATCTGAGCTAAAAAAAACGGGACTAATCCAATTGAATTAGTCCCGCTCTATCAAATATTATAAAAGTTAACCTTTATACTCGACGACTTGCTGATCGATTGAACCGAAAATAGTCTGCTCATTATCATCGAGCATCTCGATACGCACCCGATCGCCAAACTTCATAAATGTGGTCGATGGTTTACCATCGGCAATCGTTTCTAGCATGCGCGTCTCGGCCAAACAGCTGGAACCCGCCGAACGATCATAGTTTGAGATAGTACCCGAACCTATGATGGCACCAGCACCTAAAGGTCTGGTCATGGCAACATGTGACACCAACTGACTGAAGTTGAATGTCATGTCGACGCCGGCATTAGGGCGACCGAACAGCTCATTGTTTAAATGAGTGATAAGTGGCAGGTGCACTTTCGAGTCTTCCCAGCGAGCACCAAGCTCATCTGGCGTCACCGCCACAGGAGAGAAACTGCTCGATGGCTTGGCCTGGAAAAAACCAAAGCCCTTAGCCAATTCACCCGGGATCAAGTTACGTAGAGACACATCATTCACTAACATCAGCAACTTGATATGCTTATGTGCAGAATCTGCTGACACGCCCATGGGTACATCATCGGTAATAACGGCTATTTCGGACTCAAAATCTATGCCCCACTCTTCACTCGCCAATGGAATATCGGCTTTAGGCGCGATAAAGCAATCTGAGCCACCTTGATAAACTAAAGGATTGGTCCAGAATGTCTCCGGCATCTCAGCACCACGAGCCTTACGTACTAGCTCAACGTGATTAACATAAGCACTGCCATCGGCCCATTGAAAAGCACGGGGTAGAGGGGATAAACACTTGGCTTCATCGAAATCGACGGCATTATCGATCAGGCCATAGTTTAACGCTTCATACAGCTCTTGCAATTGTGGCTGCAGCAGCTCCCAGGCATCGATTAGCTGCTGCATCGTATGAGCAATTGCAGGCACAGCCACAGTTTTAGAAAGATCTTTACTCACTAACATCAACTGGCCATCACGACGACCATTGTTATAACTGGCTAACTTCATACCCGCTCCTATCCTAAATCTGCACCCGACTGAGTTCTGATCTCAGTCGGGTGTCATGTCTATTGCAATAATGGCTATATAAGTACCTTAAGCATAGCCAGATAGGAATAGCGTGACCGAAATCACATGAGCCTCGATAAGCCCCTATTCCGTAAAGATATAATTACACTCATTCCACCCAGCTAAAATAGGGGCTTTTCACCGAAAACATGCTGAAAAAAACGTCACCACGTGGCAATAAGCTTTTACATCTATTTTTGCTTGCTGATCTTATACTCTCTGAGCTTATTGGCGATAGCAGTGTGTGAAACCCCCAGCTTCTTAGCCAACTGACGCGTGCTTGGATAAGCTGGGTAGAGTCGTCTTAGCAGGCTGGATTCAAACTGTTTCATCGCCTGATCTAAACTTCCCTCAAATTGATGGTCAAAATAACCGAATCCTTCCGCGTAGGAAGGCAATTTCAGGTGCTCCACCGATAACTCGGCAGAGCCATCCCACATAGACACAGCCCTGAAGATGGCATTCTTAAGCTGACGAACATTCCCCGGCCAGGCATAGTTGAGTAAATGCTCCCGGCATTGAGCCGAAATACGCCTGATTGGAATAGACAGTTGTTGGCTATAATGCTCGAGGAACATCTCCGTCAGCGGGATCACATCAACCTTGCGGTCACGCAGTGAAGGCATATGAAAACTCAATACATGGATTCGATAAAACAGATCTTCTCTGAACTCGCCGGTCTGACACAACTCAGCCAGATTCTTCTGAGTCGAACAGATGATCCTGACATCGGCTCTCACCTCATTGTCCCCACCTAACCGTCTGAAGGTTCCGTCCTGGAGTAAGCGTAGCAGCTTAACCTGAGCCGATTTAGACATCTCGGCAATCTCATCGAGAAAGACAGTACCGCCCTTGCCCTCCTCGAAGAAACCTCTTTTCACCACAGTGCCGTTACTGACGAAGCCAAACAACTCCTCTTCGGCGGCACTGTCCGGCAGGGCCGCGCAGTTGATGGCGATAAAGGGATGCTCTCTACGCATACTGGCATCGTGACATGCCCTGGCCATCAGCTCCTTACCTGTCCCCGTCTCCCCGGTGATCAACAGAGGCGCATCGAGTTGAGCCATACGACGTGCTTGAACCAGCACCTCTTTCATCTTGTCACTGGTCACAAGAACGTTCTCAAAACCCACAGTTTGACTCTGAAGAGCATTGAACTGCTTGCCCACTCGCGCTGGCGATTTCAACGAGACTACAGCGCCTGCGAGTATGCTTTTCTCATTCTCATCAGGCAGATAGATGGGTAGCATCTCGGCTAGATATTCATTTTGTCCTATGTTGACTCGGGTCGCCTGAGCCAGCACTAAGCCCTCACTGAGCCAACGACTAAAGTTAAACCCCTGAACCCAGTGGTTGAGCGGTTCATCTATTATTTCATGTTCGGCCATGCCCACAGTCATGAGTGCAGATTCATTCACGATCCGCACCCGGCCTTTCACATCGAGAGAAAACACAGAGTCGGGCAGAGTTTTGAGCAAAGTTTTTAAGGCGTAATGCTCCTGCTCCGATGGCATAAAGGAGACGGTGCGGACATCATGCACTCCCTCCACTTTCCTGATCAGGGGCAATAACTCGCTGAGCACATCGAAATTGACTTCGGCGAACTGGAGATAGAGAAAACCTTGGTTACTGGCATCTATCGCGATAAGGTTGATGCCGTAACCTTCTAAAATCATCAAAATGTCTTTGGCCAGACCGACCCGGTCCAAACAACATACTTCAAGGCGCATACTGTCAAATTTCCCTTTATTAATAATATCGTTATTGGGATAACTCACAAATAAAAAGCCGTCTATTTCAAATATGAAACTCGGCTTTCAGCAGTTCATCAAAGGCTTATACGTTAGAAGGTTATGATAAATGTGGCAAGTCTTGTTTACAGTACGAGGAGCTGTTTTGAAAAAAATGAGCAGGCTAGATAAACTAACCTACTGATTTTATATTAATAAGTGTTAGTTTACTAACTGGTCGGTCTTGGCCGCCATGATGAAATCGTTCTTATGTAGCCCCTTGATTGAATGAGACCACCAAGTCACAGTGACCTTGCCCCATTCAGTTAAGATCCCCGGATGATGAAATTCTGCCTCGGCCAGTTCCGCCAGAGCATTGGTGAATACCATGGCAAGTTTAAAATTTTTGAACTTGTAGACGCGCTCTAACTGCATCACACCATCACGCACTTCGACTCCCCAATCGGGGATCATTCTTATCAGCTCTGCGAGTTCACCGTCAGAGACTTTAGGTGCGTCGGCCTGACACGCCTCACATTTCATTTCCGATAACTTGGACATTATTCTTCCTTCTTATTTAATGATCTTAAACTAAGTGACAAATATGACACTTAGTAGATAAATTTCTTTTATATTACTAGCAGGCTTTTGTATCACTTAGCTGGCTTTAGATTTCGGCTCATACAGGGGAGCAAACATGCCTAGCTTTTTAGCTTCTGCTACGGCTCCCATGATATCCATCTCAACGATTTCATCGAGAAACGATAAGCCATCGACGGCATAATAGACAGGCTGCATGATATCGATGCGGTAAGGTGTTCTTAACACATCAACGAGGTTAAAAGGTTTAATCTGTGGCTCACCCCCCATCGCATATAAGGTTTCTCCCGGTGAGCTCAATATACCACCGCCATAGATTGACAATGAATCGTCTCGATTGCGGATCAGACCAAACTCGACGGTAAACCAGTACAAACGAGCCAGTAATACCCTGTCCTCCTTGCTAGCCGACAAACCTAATTTTCCATAAGTATGTGAAAACTTAGCGAACGACGCGTTGGTCAACAGGGGACAATGGCCAAACACCTCATGGAAAATGTCTGGTTCTCTTAAATAATCAAATTCATCTTTACTGCGGATAAAGGTGGCAACAGGAAACTCTCGATTAGCCAGCAGCTCAAAGAAGCGCTCGAAAGAGATCAATGCTGGCACGGCAGCGGTTTTCCAGCCCGTCGTATCTAACAACACCTTATCGATATCCTGCAGCTGTGGAATATTACTGTCCGATAAGCCCAAATCAATCAGACCTTGTTGATACTCGTTGCAGGCGTATTCAGATAAATTCCCCAATTGTCTCGAATACAAGGCTTGCCAGATCTCATGTTCTGCTTGAGGGTAATCTATGTGACCATCTGCATCTGGTAATCGAGCCACATACTCTGTATTTTTACTCATGTCTTTTTACATTACTCATTATGGTTCCCTTATTCATACTCGATCAATCGAGCTTTTTTGTTAACTCCCTCACAGTTTATTCTTTGCCTAAATCCACGCCTCCTTTGTAACCTTTTTGTTACAGCCTAAGTAGTGAGTATCACAAACGACTAAAACTAATGACATTTACCTGTACCTTTAACTTTACGGAATATTATAGAAACACACTTTTACTCCTAAGTAGGCTATTAACATGGCTTTTCCTTGTCAGTTTATTAAAATAGAGCAATGAGGCTGTAATTATCACTGACTAAATTCGTGATAAGCGACTAAACTCAGCACGTTAAGCTGATTTTGCAACCGAATTAGGCAACTGAGCAAAGGATAAAAATGAAACAAGCGCAAATACGTAAAGCTGTGATCCCGGTTGCGGGACTAGGAACAAGGATGCTTCCAGCGACGAAGGCCATTCCAAAAGAGATGCTGCCCGTCGTCGATAAGCCGCTAATTCAATATGTTGTCAATGAAGCCATAGCCGCAGGTATCAATGAAATCGTTCTGGTTACCCATGCCAGTAAGAATCCGATTGAAAACCATTTCGATACCAGTTTCGAACTCGAGGCCCAGCTAGAAAGACGAGTGAAGCGCCAACTATTAACCGAAGTGCAGTCAATCTGTCCGCCCGGTGTAACTGTGATCAGTGTCAGGCAAGCCCAGGCAAAAGGATTAGGCCATGCTATTTTATGCGCTAAGCCAGTGGTCGGAGATGAGCCCTTTGCCGTACTATTACCCGATGTTATCGTCGATGAAGCCAGCTGCGACCTCAGTCAAGATAACCTGGCTGAAATGGTGCAGTTATTTAACTCAACCAATGTCGGCCAGATCATGGTTGAAGGCGTGCCTTTAGAGCAAGTCAATCAATATGGTATCGCCGACGTCAATGGCCATCAGTTAACACCCGGTGATTCGGCACCTTTAGCTCAGCTGGTCGAGAAACCCTGCATAGATGAGGCTCCATCAAACCTCGCCGTCGTCGGGCGTTACATCCTACCCGCAGATATTTGGCCATTACTGGCTAAGACTCCTGCAGGTGCGGGGGATGAGATTCAACTCACCGATGCCATCGCTATGATGATGGAAAAGCAGACGGTAAATGCCTATTACATGAAGGGAAAGAGCCACGATTGCGGCAACAAGTTGGGATATATGCAGGCAGGCATAGAACATGCCCTACGCCATAAAGAGATAGGCCAAGATTTCAAACAATACCTAATCAATCTAGTATCAGAGCTAAACGAGGAAAAGCAGTCATGACCATATTAGTCACAGGTGGCGCGGGTTATATCGGTAGCCATACAGTGGTAGAGCTGTTAAATGCGGGACAAGACGTGGTAATCGTCGACAACTTAGTTAACTCAAGCATCGAAGCCTTACATAGAGTAGAAGAGATCACCGGAAGAACAGTCACATTTTATCAAGGTGATGTGCTCAATAAAGCCTTCCTGCAGAAGGTATTCAGCGACCATAAAATCCAATCTGTGATCCATTTCGCTGGGTTCAAAGCCGTTGGTGAATCTGTGGCCCAGCCATTACGCTATTATGAGAACAATGTCACCGGCACCTTAGTGCTATGCGAAGTCATGGCGGCTAACGATGTCAAAAATCTCGTTTTTAGCTCGTCGGCCACGGTTTACGGCGATCCTGCCAGCCTACCTATCACCGAAGACTTTCCCACAGGTGCAACTAACCCCTATGGTCAATCCAAGTTGATGGTCGAACATATATTACAAGATCTGCATCATTCAGACCCAAGCTGGAACATAGCCAGACTGAGATATTTTAACCCTGTGGGCGCCCACTCAAGTGGCCGTATAGGTGAAGATCCTAATGATATACCCAACAATCTGATGCCGTTTATCGCTCAGGTAGCCGTGGGAAAACGTGATAAACTCAGTGTATTCGGTGATGATTATGACACCCATGATGGCACCGGGGTTCGTGATTATATTCATGTGGTCGACTTGGCCGTAGGTCATCTAAGGGCGTTAGATAAACTCAACACTCAATCTGGATTAGTAACCTATAACTTAGGTACAGGCCAAGGATACAGCGTCATCGATATGGTGAAAGCCTTTGAGAAGGCCTGCGGTAAGCCCATCAATTATCAAGTTGTCCCACGCCGCCCAGGAGATATTGCCGCTTGTTATGCCAACCCAGATAAAGCCCAGAGCGAACTTAACTGGAAAGCGACTCATAGCCTAGAAGATATGGCCAGTAGCAGCTGGCACTGGCAGTCGAGTAATCCTAACGGCTATGGGCAATAGACTATAAGTTAAGGTCCTAGGTTCTAGGCTTGAATATAAGATGGTTCCAGGACCTTAGTTTTTCACTTAATGAAGCAGTATCAAATGAGTAATATTAATCAGAGTCGTCGACGCCTTTTCAGTCGAAAAAAGTCCAATGCCATACGGCCGCCATGGAGTAAAACAGATATCGAGTTTACCGATATCTGCACCCGCTGTGATAAGTGCATCAAGGCCTGCGAGACACAGATAATTATCCGGGGTGATGGTGGTTTTCCTGAGATTAACTTTGCCGATGACGAGTGTACCTTCTGTAAGAAGTGTGCCGAAGTTTGCCCCGAGCCCTTGTTTCTCGATACCGAACAAGCCCCCTGGAAGTTAAAGGCTGTGGTACAGGAGACCTGTCTGGCGTATAAAGGCGTCTGGTGCCAAAGCTGTAAAGATGCCTGCGATGAGCGCGCCATCAGCTTTGAATCCGCCATAGGCCAGGCGCCTAAACCTATGATAGACACAGGTCTATGCACCGGCTGCGGCGCCTGTGCAGCCCCCTGCCCCACAAATGCCATCAAATTACTGTCCCTCAACCAATAAACTTAGCTATTGCTCTAGCTAAGTAAAACAAGCCACAGCCAAAAAAATGACTTAAATGTGCCAAATATTAGTGGTTTGTTTACTGTAAATTTAAGGTTAATATCAGTTTATTCATGACCTATTTGTAGAGCATTATGTTCGGAAATAAGAAAAGCAGCACAGGACTTACCTTCGTGGCCCAGGGCACTAAACTCTCAGGCGAGAGTCACTTTGCCGGAGAAGCACTCATAGGTGGTGAAGTGTACGGAAAAGTGAGCTCAACGGGAAAAATCACCATAGAAGTGGATGGCTATGTTGATGGAGAAGTAAACTGTGAGGAGTTAAAAGTCTCAGGTAACTTCAAGGGCAAGCTAAAATGTAAAAAGCTCAATATCACCAGCACAGGCACAGTTGAAGGTGAAATAGCCTGTGAATCTATGGAGATATTTGAGGGAGGTCAGTTTATCGGTATGCGTGTAAGAGAAGATATCGCTTTATTGAACACGATCTCACTAGGCGAAGACAGTCACACTGAGCCTAAAGCAGATATTCAAGGTGAGCTGCAAGCAAACTGAATTAACCCAGCGCAACTCACAATCATCATCTGTGGAAACATAGTTCCAGGCGCCTTCCTATGGCGCCTACTCCAGCGACACACTTATTCTTGGAGTTGCCTTACCTTTAACAGGTATTCTCTGAGCAGTTTCACAAACTCATCTGCGGGTCTGTCCAGGCAGTCTATGGGGATATAAATATGAAACCCCATGTTTTTACTTAACATTTCACATCTGTGACCGAACATAGCCAACACACCTCTGTAGCGCTCATCATTGACCACTAATGGGGTAAACTCTGAGTTCATATAGGTTTCCAACTCAATTAAGTCTTCATCCAGGGTGACCGCAGACATCAGCAATGGTCGCTGCTCGGTTAACAGGCCTGTGGCCAGTCGACCGGGGATGATATCCAGGACTGGGTTGATTCGCTTGAGCTTGAGGCCTATGTATGGCAATGGGATAGACTCGAAACCGTCGAGCCCACGGGGAATGTCTATTCTCTGTACATTATCCCACTGGATAAAAATACTGCCGCGTCTGTGGTGATATTTAAGCCCTTGCTGGTTAAGCTCCAGGCTGATTTCAGGCTCAAGAATTTTGGACACCCCGAGCACTAAAGATATCACTCCTAATGAGAAGCAGAGCATACCTGGGGCAAACATGGCTGTAGAAGACAAAAACAAGCCTATGCCGATTGTCAGTAGTATCGCGCCGACTAAAGTCAAGGTTCTGCTATTACGCTTAAATTTCGAGTTGATCTGTACCGCTTCAATATCCAAGAATTGTCCTAAAAGATCTATTATTGCTATTGGGTTTCAATTTCGAGTTGATCTGTACTAATTCAATATCCAAGAGTTATCCTAAAAAGATCTATTATTGCTATTGGGTTTCAATTTTTTACACAAGCCTAATTACTTTCATATTTAAGCTTAAACCAGAGCCTGCCGACATATTCATGAATGGCGCGCTGAGAAGAGAGTAAATTATTAGCATCCAGCTGCCACCAATAACCTTGTCTGGTGATAAAGTCTGTGGGGGCGGCTTCCGGGCGTAAACCTTGGCTTTGAAAAATGGCCATAGATCTTGGCATATGAGTCGCCGAGGTGACAAGCCTAAATGGATAGGTACCCACATCCCATTTAAGATATTGGGCTTCTTCTATGGTGTCTTTAGCTAATGGGAAAGTAATAATTCGATCTTTAGGGATCCCAAGCTGCATGGCAGATTCAGCCATGATTTTAGCATGAGGGGTATTAGATGCACTTCCTCCCCATCCGCTGACAATCAAAATACAATCTTTGCCCAATTGATACTGGCGCACCCCCTCGGTTAATCTAGCCAAAGCCGTGGCAGATAACTGATGAACGGCGGCCCCGGGGATCTCATCATCATGGCCACTGCCGAGTACCATAACTAAACAGCCGGCGCCGATTGCTTGGTTATTGACTTTATATTGGTTTTCTAGAGAAGCCGTTAATAAATTACTCCCCACCGAGCTACTCAGGAAAACTAGAATGACAATGGCGACAGCCAATACAAAACGAACCAGTTTACGGTTCCTCAGCATAACGATACAAAATAGCAATAAGAGAACAACCAAAGGAATTGGCATAAAGAGTTGCGAGATTGCTTTTTTAAGCCAAAACATCATGTTGCTAGCCCAGTGAATCGAATTTTGGGCTAGTCTAACATAAGTTGTTATCTCTGCAGCTTTAGGTACTTTATTACCACAGCCAGGCGGCACCCCGCACTCCAGATGAACAACCATAAAGGTTCTGCACCACTGGGGTACGACACTCGCCGCCAAGTACATATTTCGCCAATATTTCGGGTAATTTAGGATAGATGGCATCGATATTGGACATGCCTCCCCCCAACACGACCACATCAGGGTCTAGCGTATTGATCACATGGGCAAGGGATCTGGCCAACCTGTCTAAGTAGCGCTCAAACGCTGCCACAGCCCGAACATCACCGGCATCGACCAACTCCATGATCTCAGAGCCTTTGGTCACATTGCCTCCGGCCTGGTTATAATCACGCACAAAGCCAGTGCCGGAAATAAAGGTCTCGATGCAGTCATGATTACCACAGAAACACGAGGTGGAATTAAACTCCTCTTTCGACATCCATGGCAGCGGGTTATGGCCCCACTCACCACATATCCCATTGCCGCCACTGTGTACCCGGCCATTGATGGCGATACCTCCGCCACAGCCTGTGCCTATGATGACGCCAAACACCACACCTTTGCCAGCGCCCGCACCATCGGTGGCTTCAGAGACGGCGAAACAGTTAGCATCATTAGCGACCCTGACTTCACGACTCAAACGCAGACCTAAATCGATATCCAGAGGTTTGCCATTAATCCAGGTCGAATTTGCATTCTTGACTAAGCCTGAAAAGGGCGAGATAACACCTGGGATGCCAACACCGACACTTCCCGTCATGCCCAATCTAGTCTCGGCTTCCTCCACTAGACTTACTATGGTATCGAGTGTAGCCTCATACTCCCTAGGTGTAGGTAAACGTTTCCTAAACAGCTCTTTCCCCTGTGCATTCAAGGCTACCAGCTCTATTTTAGTCCCACCAAGATCAACGCCCATTCGCAACATCTGTTTACTCCACTATCGACTCTTTATTAATGCTAACTATTTTAGCCTGACTGGCACGCTCAACTTTTATTGCACGCATAATAACTATGCCTGTAAACCTCTAAGATATTTAATAACATTTTCATCAAAGTACATCGAAAAAGTACTAGTTGACCTCATCTATACTCACCAGATTAAGTTAAGCCACAAGTGAAAGATAGTCACCTTAGTCTACTGCAATCGTATTCACCATCGACTGAGCTAAAATAGAGATTTTAGCTTTCGGGTTCGATATCGAGTCATCACCCTCTTTCTAGAAGAAAAATGAGCACTTTTCACCCGATCCAAGGTATTTTCATACAGAGGATTCCAGGCTGAAGTCGGCACCATAAAAGCATTGGCTGGGTAACTTCTCATGAGTTAGAACCCTGCCATGTTTGCATTTAGCGCTGCTGTATTAGTAATGTTTTACCCGCTTAGCAGCAAACAAAATCAAACTATAGGTGATGCACTCAATGGAGCAATCCCTTAGGTAGGAATCTTGACCTACTTAAAGGCAAGGCCAACAAACTTGGATAAACATGGGTAAATCAGCAAGTTAAAGAATAACATAACAGAAAATAATCATGAAAGAACAATAAGGAAAAATATGGCAACAATTTATGATGTCTCTGTGCTAGCTGGAGTATCGTTAGCCACGGTCTCCAGAGTAATGAATAAAAATACTAAGGTGAGTGAAAAACCGAGAAGAAAGTGCTCAATGCCATGAAACAACTTGATTACAGGCCGAACGCTATCGCTCAATCTCTCGCCTCCAGTCGCTCTAATAGTATCGGAGTGCTACTTCCTGAGCTACACGATCCCTTCTACAGTGCCATGATGAGTGGGTCACAAACAGGCATTAGCAGAGTCTTAGAGTTTACCCTCTCTCTGGTTTATGAGGGAGACAACTTGGAAATAGGTGACAGCCAAGGATTTAAAGCCTTGATGAAAGCAGAGCAATCCTTTACCGCACTTATATGTGCTAACGATGAGATGGCCGCAGGAGCCATGGATGCTGCCAGGCAATTCAATGTCGATATTCCTTCGCAGATATACATTGTGGGCTTCGACAATATCAGTTTAGCCAATTATATCTATCCCAAACTCTCAACAATCGATTACCCTCTCACAGAGATGGGACATATGGCGGCTCGATGGATCCTAAGAAACACTTATAAAAACAAATCATTATCGATTGAGAATATGTTTCATCTCTTTATTCACTCATCTCTTTCCAAATCCACATCAAAAACAAAACACACATAAAACAAACATGCGTCAAATCTCAACGATACAAAAAATATATTTTTCACTGTTTATCATCTCAATACTGTCACACATGACTTAAATCCCTTAGAATTCCCGCCAATGACATAAGGGATCACAATGAAACTCAAAATATTATCTGGACTGCTACTTCTTACATGTGCATCGGCACAAGCCGCCTGGTGGGTCGAACCTGACGACCTTGCCCTAAGAGCCGACATTCAATTGCTCGCCGATACCGGCATTATTTTGCAGCCAGTGACGACCTACCCCTTGATGTGGGCAGGGCTAAAGCAAGATATGGATAAGGCTGAAGTTGAAAAATTATCATCAATGCAGGCCAGCGCTTATGACCGTGTTATGGCCGCCTATAACAAAGATCATCAGAGCTTTAATGCCGAAGTGAAACTGGCAGCGGCAACAGATAATGCTCGCTTTCTAGGTTTTGGTCATGACTACCGAGATAAAGCGGAAACCACATTGAATGCCGAAGTCACCAAAGACTGGTTCAGTGGCAGAGTTTCTGCCAGCTATCATTACGATCCTATCGATGGAAATAGCGCGCGTTTAGATAACAGCTTCGCCGCCGTCATGCTAGGTAACTGGATTGTCAGCGCCGGTGCCCAGCAAAAGTACTGGGGACCAGGTTGGGATACGGGTCTCATTCAAACCACCAACGCCAGACCTATGCCAGGCATCACCTTTAGCCGCAATAACAGCCAAGCCTTCGAAACACCTTGGCTCAACTGGGTTGGTCCATGGACGTTCACCACCAGTTTTAGTCAAATGGAGAGCGACCGTTACGTGCCTGAAGCCAGGCATTGGGGCGCTCGCGGTACACTCAGACCCATCTCAAAATTGGAGGTCGGCTTCTCCTGGACCATGCAATGGGGCGGTGAAGGCTACGGCAATAGCTTAAGTGACTGGTGGGATGGGTTAGCTAATGGTGGTGGAAATGAGGCAGACCTTGAAAATGGCCAGGAAAACATGCTCGCCGGCTATGATTTTCGCTGGTCAGATACCGCCTTCGGTATCCCCTACGGTATCTACTATGAGCGTACCCATGAAGATTATCATAACGGTAAGAACAAGCTGATTAACGCGTCTAACATGGGCGGGATTGACTTCGTGTTGGCCAATATCAATACCCGAATCTTCATCGAATATGCTGACACGGCAGCCTCTTGTGGCCTTGATGACAAGATTTACAACTGCATGTATGAGCACGGCTTCTACAAAAATGGCTACCGCTACTATGGCAAGAGCTTAGGCAGTACCTATGACAATGATTCACGTACATTAGTTGTTGGGGGGATCACCCAACTTGGTGGCGGGCAAAGTATCACCAACAAGCTGAGGTACCTAAAACTCAACTTCGATGGCACAGATACTTCTAATCCAGAGGGGGGCAACCCGGTATCACCTGGCGAGTATGAACGTATGGTTCAGTTCGATACCAGCTATCACAGACCCTTCTATGAAGGTACGCTAAAAGTCGGTGGCACCTTAGGTTATAGTGAATATATGACTAGCGGTGGTGATGACTGGGATACGACGGTGTACGCCGCCTGGGAAAGAAGTTTTTAATATAAGCTCCTATGTCATGTGACGCTCGGTACGTGAGTTAATTGACGTCGGCGTCCTTGCTTATATAAAGCGGCTGGCACTTGTGCCAGCCGCTTTATATTACCTAATAGAACACTGCTAATCGAATAGGCATTGCCTTCTAGCTTTATAAAACCTAGAGCCTCTTTCCTAGAACCTTTCTTGATAAAGCTCAGCAAAATCATCCAGAGTCTTATGTCCTCTTTTGGAAAGAAATGTGAGCAGCGCCTCTGGACTTCTATTTAATATTCTCTCAGCAGGAAATTCCGCTTCGTCTATGATTTCCAGCGCTTGTGAGAACTCACCTAAGCTAAAGGCAACATGAGAATCTGAGCCCATCACTAGCAAGCCACCAGCATCTCGAACGGCTTTTGCGATTGCGACGCAGTTAGCCTCACTGCCTTTTCGGGACATCTTAAACGAGGAGTTATTGATTTCAAGTGCCACATGAGATCTGGCCGCAGCGATGGCCACAGCCTTGATATCGATAGGATAAGCCGGATTCCCCGGATGAGTAATAATATCCACATTGCCACTTTCGATGGTATTAATCATTGCCTGGGTGTGGGCCTGCTTATCTGCAGGGGGAAACACAGGTTCGTGAAAGCCGGCCAGCACAATATCTAACTCTTGCAGGTAATCCCCAAAGTAGTCAATTTCTCCTGCATCATTTTTAATATTCGCCTCGATGCCCCTTAAAATACCAACGCCATCTAGAATTCTGGGCAGTACTCTCAAATTGACAAAATGCCAGAAATGAGGGGCATCGGCCATATCCGGGCCATGATCGGTTATCGCAAATAACCGCAAACCTTTCTCTTTCGCCACAGCAATGTAATCATGAACCGTACTATAAGCATGAGTAGAGGCAATGGTGTGGGCGTGAGTGTCAACAAGGTACTTCATAATGGCTCTTCTTATACTTTATCAGTGCCCAAGATTCTACGCTTTTATAATCACTTAGCCTAATTTTCAGAAACAGCGTCTTGTAATTCATCCCATCCCTGACGCTTTCGATAAATAGTCGAGGCACTGATGTCTAACATGGCCGCAGCCTTAGGTACATTTCCATCACACTGCTCAATCGCCGCCTCAATCGTCTGTTTCTCTGACAGCCAGAGTGGAATGATTGTTTCAGCTTTAACTATTTCTGAGTCTGCTGCTTGCAACTTGTTGCTTCTAGCCAGCTCATCTATAGCAAGTGACTCACAGTTCTTGATTGCCGAAGCCTGATTAGCACTCGCGATGGAGATAACTGGCTTAATTTGAGTCTGACCGCTTCCCGAGTCTGATTTAAATAACGTAGGTAGCATAGACTCATCAATAATATCGGAGGAGTTAAGTACAACAATCTGTCTGATAATATTTTGCAGTTGGCGGACATTTCCCGGCCAATGATAAGTCTGTAGAATTTTTTTCACATCACCACTGAAACTTTTAAATTGCTTACCTTCCTCGGCGTTATATTCTTTTAAGAATTTGTGAGCGAGTAACAGCACATCTTTTCCGCGCACTCTCAATGCGGGCAACTCAATGGGGATTACGTGCAAGCGATAGAATAGATCTTCCCTAAATCTGCCGGCTATCACTTCATCCCAAGGGATCCGGTTAGTCGCACTGACAAAACGCACATCGACTTTCTCCTCCTTGGTTCCACCGACTCTTTGAAAGATCCCCGTTTGAATGAATCGTAAAAACTTGCTTTGAAGCTCAAGTTCCATCTCGCATACTTCATCTAAAAACAGGGTACCTCCATGTGCACGAGTCGCTGCGCCATCTCGGTTAGCGACGGCTCCGGTAAACGCGCCCTTGGTATGACCAAAGATCTCACTCTCTATCAAATCTTTAGGAATTGAGGCACAGTTGAGTGCGATAAAAGGTTTATCACGGCGATTGCCGGCATGATGAATGGCCTGAGCACAGACCTCTTTACCGGTACCACTTTCTCCTATGATAAAAGCCGAAGCCTTACTATTGGCGACGCAATCTATGGTCTTATATACGGTTTGCATCGCAAGGGATTCACCGATAAACCCCATATAATTGGCCTTAGGTAAGCTTTTCTCATAATTGGCGACTAAATTGACAAGCTGTCTCTGTTTCAGCGCATTACGAACTGTGATGGAGAGGCGTTTAGCATCGAAAGGCTTAATAATGAAATCGAAAGCACCAGATTTCATAGATTCAACGGCAAGATCAATTGTGCCATGGGCGGTGATCATAATAACGGTAATATCTGGATACTGAGATTGAACTTTCTGCAGTATCTCCATGCCAGACATGTCGGGTAGCTTGATATCCAGCACTAGCAGATCCGGCTGCCAAGTCGTCAGTTCACTTAACGCATCTTCCCCATGATTAACATGGGTAACTTTCGCTCCTTCGGAGCGTAGATACTCAGTATACAATGCCCCCAACGACATGCTATCTTCAACAAGTAAAACGGTAAATGAGTGCTTAACTTCCATATTTTCTTTACCTATTTCCTTTATCAATTTCTTTACTTATGGTTTTACCCATATTCTTATCGATCAATCTAGTTCGCCAAATCTAAGCGGCAAAGCGCTGCCTGAAGGCCTTTATGGTCTGCTCTCCAATCTCCTGTACTTCTAGCATATAAGACTCTACTTCACTTTTATCTTTATCTCGGGCACTTTTTTCCAGACATTTAGCCACTTCATAGAGGGCTTGGGCACCAAAACTCCCAGAGCTGCTTTTCAAGGTATGAGCCTGATCATCTATCTCGTTAAAATTCATCGACAGTTTCAGTGATTTTAACTTTTCTAAACGATCGTGGGTCTCTTGAAGATAGACATTGAACATGCCTTTCATAGACTCTTGTCCAAGGGCATCGACCAGCTCAGACAGCACCATCTCATCGAATAATTTGTCCACAATGCCTGTTTCATTATCTATCATTTGTGGGCTATCAGCTTTAGCATTCATAATGTCGTCTATCGTAGCTTCTTTAACCAAGCTTAATTCCTGAACACTAGCTTCACAAGCTTTGTCGGTATTTATCCCTTTTGCCTGAGTATGTTTGCTTGGCAACTCAACGACATCTGAGGAGGGAAGCCAATTATTAATAGCCTTTACCAGCTCGACCTGATTAACTGGTTTCGCGACAAAGGCTTTCATCCCAGCGTCGAGGCAAGACTCTACGTCCTCTTTCGACACATTAGCCGTCATGGCTAATATCACAGTATCGGGCCGAGCGAGTAATATCTCTCTGGTCGCCTCAACACCGTCCATCTCAGGCATACGCATATCCATCAATATCAAGCCATAGCTATGTTCGGCTGACATTTTAACGGCCTCTTTTCCATTATGGGCAAATTCAACCTCGAAACCCGATTTAGCTAACATGGCCCCGGCTATGACTCGATTTGAGGGGCTGTCTTCTGCTAGCAATAGACGTTTGTTCCTCAATGTCAGTTCAGGTAATAGGGTCTCGACCTCTCTGATATCTGATTCATCCTGACTCTCACCACTGAGCAAACCTAGCAACATCTCTCGGCTCAAGGGTTTGTTGATCACTTGTTCTAAACCAATATCGGCCAAGACCACAGGCATTTCAGGGCTTAACCCCGACATGAGTGCAGCAATTAAGCCATCTTCGAACAGAAAATCGCGCTTAAATTGATTCGATAAGTTTAAACTCAACTGAGATAAACTAGTGTCATCGATCAGTATAAGATTAAACTTGCCTTTCACTGCTTCGATTTTAAAGATGTCCGTTAATTGGCTCACATTGACGGTCTGCACCCCATACTGGCTATACTGTTTTCTGACCAGATGAGAAAAGGTCTTATCCGGATGAATCAGTAATACTCTGGCATGTGCAGGAATATGGGTAAGATAACTGTCTCTTTGTTCCTCTAGCTGTAAACGTACGTTGAACCTGAAACAACTACCGTGTCCAAGGCGACTACTCAGCTCGATCTCCCCCCCCATCATGGTGATTAACTCGGAACAAATGGCTAAGCCTAATCCGGTGCCCTTGTAGTTGGTATTATGTTGATCATGGACCTGACTAAACTCTTGAAACAGTTTCTTCTGAGCTGGCAGACTAATGCCAATGCCTTCATCAGTGACAGCACAGTGCAGTTGCACTTCCTGGTGATGGCTATCAGGAATCCACATTTCTACAGAAATGCAGCCACCACTGGAGAATTTAATTGCATTATCGACGAGATTATGCAGTACCTGACGCAATCTCTGGGCATCTCCCTTGACAAGATCCGGGACATTTCGATTAATAAATGTCGCTAAGTTGACCCCTTTATCATTAGCCTTAGGCGCTAAGATTTGCATCACTTGAGCCACCATCTTAGCAGGCGAGAAACTCATATTTTCCAACACCATCTGTCCCGCTTCAATCTTGGAAAAATCTAAAATATCGTTGATGGTGCTCAATAGGGCTGTACCGGCCTCTTTAGCCGTGTGTGCATAGATGCGTTGATCTTTATTCAGCTTAGAGTCAAGCATCAGTTCCACTCCACCTAACACGGCATTCAATGGGGAGCGAATTTCATGACTCATGGTGGCAAGGAATCTGGATTTAGCCTTACTGCCTAATTCAGCCTGCTCCTTAGCCTGTTTTAACTCAGTCTCATACTGCATACGCTCTGAAACATCGTGTAAGAAGGCGGTGAGTAAGATCTCATCACCGAGTTGTACCGGGATCATCTTCATCTCAACCGGAAAGTTAGTACCATCGGCCCGAATAGACATGAGTTCTACGCTCTTCTTTATCGCTGGACCACTACCAGTTTTCCTGAAAATGTCCAGTCCTTCCTTAAAAGCCTTTCTCTCGATATCGACAAATATCAGATCCTCTAAAATCTCACCCAGAGCCTGTTCACGACTATGGCCAAACAGATGACTGGCCGCTTCATTGAACTCTTGAATACGCCCTGTGATATCTATGGTTATTAATGCATCTTGGCTCGCCTCGAGTGTCGCGAGCAAAATAGACTCGGTCCGTTTAGCCTCCTCCTCTTTTCGTTTTATATCACTTAAGTCTTTCACTAAGCCCAGTAACATGACGTCGCCATCAATCAACATCTTAGAGACAGACAGGTCGATGGGAAAAAGCTTACCACTCTTATGTTGTGCCACCAGCTCCCTCCCCTTGCCTTGTAGCACCCCTCTTTTAGAGTTAATGAAACGCATCAGGAAATCATTTTGCATGTGTCGTTCGTGGCTAGGCATGAAAATGGATACGTTCTGGCCAATCAAGTCATCCTGGTCATAACCAAAAAGGTGGCCGACGGCTGGATTAACCTGAACGATGATCCCTTTGGTATCTATGATGATAAACCCATCCACAGCGGCCTCTAAAATCGTACTGAGTCGGATGTTGGCACTCTCAAGCTCCTGAGCATTCTTCTCAATTTTTTCAATCATTCGATTGAATGCCCGGGTAGTTTGACCTATCTCATCATGGCTATTCACAGGAATTTGTACCCCAGTTTCCCCCTGGAGTATTCTCTTAGATGCCCGTTTCAACTCACTCAAGTTTTTGGTCAAATAACTGCCCAATAACCAAGAAAAAAGCGCAACCAACAACATCTCTAACCCGGCAATCGAGCTAAAACGCGTTGTGGCTTTTGCTAAAAACAGATCGAACTCATGGATGCTAATCCCCAGCTCAACATGACCGAACATAAACCCTGACTCAATAATGTCGGCCTTCACATCGAGTACACCGTCTTCTATGTCGACAAATCCGCCACCCAGATTAGCTAGTGCCTCTTCACTGGCTTCTTGAGCGTTAGCCGAGATTAACGCCGGTTCTCCCGCTCTTACGAGCAAGTTATTACGATCATAAATTTCCACATATAAGACCTGAGTATTTTCGAGTAACTCGTTCGACAACTCCTGCAAGGTAGAGACATCAGTACTGATAACCGCATCTTTGGCCGCTGCTGCAAATAGCGTCACAACTGAACGGGCACGTTTTTCAATCTCAGCCTGATTAGAGCTCTTGAGATAATCGACACTGGTATAAACCAGCAGCATCAAAAGCACGCCCTCTATTAGCGCGATGCCTAATACCGTTTTTAGTCTAAACGTCATTAGTAACCTCCCTCTTATCTCTTATCTCTTATCTCTTATCTCTTATCTCTTATCTCTTATCTCTTATCTACAAACAATAAGCGGCTCATGCTTATTTATCATTCGTCTCTAAGGGCTTAGAGAAATCCCCTAAGCCTAAGGCTCTCACATCATTCCAATCACTGCTCTTGGCGGCTTCGAAAGGTTTAAAGCCAAGCCCTTCCAGTAGTACGGTTCCTTCTTGAGTCGAAGAAAATTGAGTGAACTTTATCATTAATTCTTCTCTGACACCGACGGGCACTCTTGGGTGAATAGCCACTGCATGGGGAGTGTATCCTGGCGTTTCCCAGAGCACTCGCAGCTGCTTAGTCACCTCTTTATCCATGGTTTTAAAGGTTCTCTTGACCCCTCCTCCCCCAGCTACTAACCCTTGGGCTACGGCGAGATAAACAGAGTCATGTGATCCCACATACTTTATTTGATTGTTAATTCCCTTTATCTTCAAATTGGCCCTGGGCAGCACACTCGCGGCGAAGGCGGCAGGAGCCGGGAAGGCCAGTAACTGTCCATCGAGGTCTAACAGGGAATGAGCCGTTGATATTTTCTGAACGACGATAATGCCTTTTATTTTTTTACCTTGCTCTTTTACCAGAGGCAGATATCCGGGTGATTCATTAAACACGGTAAAGTGGTAGGGATTCATATAGGCAATATCGTACTCCCCCTTGGCCAAGCGCTTCTCAAACGTGGGAATATCGGGAGCTGTCGCAAAATGCAATTGAAAATTTGCATTTTGCGACAAGGCTGCCAGTAAGGGAGACCATTTTCTTGCCAGCATGCTAGCGGCTTGTTGCGGCACCACGCCAAATGTGAGAATCGAAGATTCGTTAACTGTGTGTTTTGTATCAGATGCTTGCGTCGTGACAACACCACAAAAAAACAAGGCAATAGGGAGGAACAGATGTGTGTTGAGCCATTGTGATATTTTCATTATGCGTATCCTTACCAGTGACTATCCTCAATACTGGAGCAAGGCCTATGCCAAATCTCAGCGGGCGTACCACCATCCATTAGACACATACCAATAAATTCGGCAGAAACATCTTTTTCTCATAATAAAACAATCGGTTAATCCAATATGTATCACATTTTTGCATTTTGCAATTAATACCTTTGCAAATACAGCAACATCATCACAGGCAGAATACTTTATAAATACTAACAACTAGATAGGGTCATAAACTCAGGCCATGGCACAAAGATTGCCTTTATCTTGATACCACATAGTTAGGTAATGAGCCTGCTTATGACTTCAAATGCAACACATGGAATGTCCACAGCTGCAGTCCAGTTTCGGTTAGACACACTTTCAGTCTTACTGGTTGAAGATACTCAGAGCGAGCGATACTTTATTGTCAATCTACTGCGGAGCATGGGAATGGATGTCTCGAGCTGCGCTAGCGGTGAGGAAGCAATCGAGTTATATCAAAGCGAGATGCCCGATATTGTGATCAGTGACTGGCGAATGCCTGGTTTGACCGGCCCCCAGTTATGCCAACGGCTCAAGCAGGCACCATTTCCGCCTTACATCATCTTGCTAACCGCCAACAACCAGGCAAAACACATGGTAGAAGGCATCGAATCTGGGGCGGATGACTTTCTCACCAAACCTTTTATACCTAGCATATTGAAAGTGAGGCTGTTAGCTGCGGCGCGCATCGTCAAGATGCAGCAGCACCTGACCGATCAGAACCTGGCACTCAACAACGCCCTGTCTAAGGAGCAAGCCTACTTAGCACAAGTTCAAGCAGATCTCGATAGCGCCGCCAGGCTGCAGGGCTCGTTACTGCCGACATCGAGCAAGCTTATCAATCAATGGAGTCTGGCTACCAGATTTCAGCCTGCCCAAGACCTGGCTGGCGACATATTCCAATGCTTTAACATCGACGATTCTCATCTAGGTTTCTATCTGCTCGATGTCACCGGCCACGGCATCGCAGCTTCGATGCAAAGTTTTACATTAGCCCAGAGGCTTAGCTGTAAGAGTTGTCACTGGGACAGCTTAGATCCGGCGTTAATTGTGACTGAACTTAATGCTGACTTTGAAGACCCTGAAAATGCCGGGCGGTTCGCCACATTGATTCTGGGAATTGCCAATACAGACAGTGGTCAGGTGAGAATAACGATTGCCGGGCACCCACAGCCAATCTTACTCGATAATGATAGCGCCACCATGATGAGCCTGGACTCAGGTATTCCCCTAGGAATCGACAATCAATTTCAATACCAGTACAACTCATTCTTCTTAAGCAGTGAACAGCACCTAATGCTCTACTCAGACGGATTATATGAGTGCCAACACCCCACCTATGGCGAGTTTGGCCAACAGAGGTTGCTCAAGGCCTGCTCCGATGCACACCAACTATCACCGGAATCTCTCTTGCATCATCTCAGTCACGCCATCGAGCTCTGGCAACAAAACTCCCCCCAGGATGATATCTCAATCATGATAATTTCCACCTCGAAACTGAATACAGTAGAAATAGATATCGCTCAGTATCATTCTGATAGTGGAATGACTTTTCAGATAAGTTCCCAGGACTCAACATGAAAAAGGAAAAAGTGGATCAAGATGAATCAATCATCAATCAGTTATATCTACAAAACCATGAAACATGATCTCAACCCGAACATTTCAATATAAACAAGTTAGCCCAGGCCAGTTGGAGGCGATATGAACAGCATACAATTAAATCTATCTCAAAAAATCTGGAGCAGTAAGCTCTTATGTGCTGAGCTCGAGCAGTTTTTACAACAAAACAGCGTTCGTACCCAACAGAGGTTTAAAGTCATAACCTGCATTCTTGAAGCATTATCCAATGTCTTAGAGCATACCGACAGCCGTCTGGAACAGATAGTGGTAATTTTACATTGCGATCAAGAGATCATCACCATAGATCTGCTCGATAACTCACCCTACACCCCCATAGACGATCAGGTCGATTGCCCCTCTCCTTTCTCACTCTCGGGGAGAGGCTTATGGATCATACAGAGCTGGATGGATCAGATGAGGTTCCAGGCCTCAGTCGCAGGCACTCACCTCAGATTAAGCCTATTGCGCTGATCTCCTGTTAGGAGGTTCTTCAGATGTAGGAGGGCCTTCAGACCCGAGGCTCTCTCGCGGCTAAAGCCGCTCCGGTCTTCATTCTTTGACTGTCAGCGCAGCCTTCTGTGAACCAAGTGTTCGGTTATCTGTAGCCGCTTGTTTAGTGTTCTCTCGCGGCTGAAGCCGCTCCTACGAGGGTCTTCAGGCCCGAGGTTTCATGATGTTTTCTCTCCTCTAGAAGAATCTTCAGGCCCGAGCTTATCCCCTAAAACCTCCCTTGTAGGAGGTATCTAGACCAGAACCTTTCAGAAAACCCTCCCGGCTAAAGCCGGTCCTACAATATCGAATACCTACGTTCCTATAAAATTTAACGGTTTCTAGCTTTGCAAATTGCAAGGCAAATTATACAAGAGCGAAGTGCCTTGCTTGCATGAAGACACACCGACAAGAGTTTAAAATCAATATAATCAGTCAATTAAGACTTGGCCTAACTTGTGCTTTATACATTATTAAGTATCGATCAAAACAAGATAATTTTTTAAGGAGCTAGTTATGAAGTTCTCTCCCTTGGCACTCGAAAATGCATGCTTAGTTACCTTACCTAAGGAGATGATAATGGCTCAGACGCCTACACTCAGAGCCGCTATTTCTCGTCAAATTGAAACTGGCAGTACCAAGCTGGTGATGGATCTACATCAAGTGGAATATATCGACTCCAGTGGTCTGTCTATTTTGATCTCGGCACATAAACTCACCCAGAAACATTCAGGAGAGGTGGTCTTGCTCGCTCCTTCGGCTGGAGTACGCGCCCTGATCGAACTCACGCGGCTACATCATGTGTTCACCATTTTCGAAGACCGAGATGCGGCAATCGAACATATATGTACTCAATGATTGCTAGCAATAACTGAACATCAAGACAGGAAAAAGACCCACTGATAACATTTGATAGCTTATTGAGCAATGAGAGCATATTACGCTAAGGGCTAAAAATAATAGAATATCTAGGAGCTAATTATGGAAGAATTAGATGGCGATACGCTCAAGAGACTCAGTATATTTCTCTTACTAAACCTGGCAGCCGTAGTCTGCTTAGTCACGATCGATAATGAAGATAGGAACCTGTGTAAAAACAAAAATAACACAGTCACAAGTCAGCTAAGCTCCAACGATTCGATGAACACTAGAACCTGTCTCTATTATGGAGGGCGCGTCCTTCATGAGAGAAGTAATTAGGTCAATGCTGGAACACATCTTGTCGAACAAAAACTCAGTTCATTCGCATTTTGCAAAGATAACCAGTTCAAGTCAGCTTGAAAATAGATAATATTTGCAAACAGCGAAATATTATCAGCTAGAAAATAGTATAAAAACCAACAAGCACTCACTAAAGTATTAGAATAAAAAATAAATTTAAATCACTTAGCCAAAAACGCAGCAGCTGGCACTAATTATGTATAACTCTTTATAGAAAACCCGATTTATATTTCGTTTATGTCTATATTGAGGATTAAGGAAAGCTGATGCCAGTACTTGATAATTCCCAACGGGAAACTAGGAAAGGGCTCACCAAGGGCCTGTTCTCTCTTGGCTCGGCACAAGTACTGGGTCGGAGCATTAGATTTGCATCTAGCATCATCTTGGCCCGTCTGCTGACACCTGAAGTTTTCGGTGAAGTCGCCATCATACTTGCCAGCTTCGAACTCATCAGTGCCCCAACCAGACGCATCACCTCAGTACCCTTGCTAAAAATGGATGATAAGACCTTCCATTCAGCCCTGCCTATTGCGAATAAGATAAATTGGTTCGTCGCAATTATCGCATTTGTTGCCATGAGCTTACTCAGCTGGCCTCTCGCATTTCTCCATCAGGATTCAACATTAATCCCGCCTATGATACTCATGGCAACAAGCTATTTATTGCTTCCATTGGGCATGCTTCATGCGACATCTAACCTAAAGACAAACGAGATACCTGTCGTCGGTCAAGCCATTATGTGGCAGACCATAGCAGATGGGGTACTCACTGCCAGTTTAGCTTTGCTCGGTTTGGGGATCTGGGCCATTATCATACCTAAGGTATTAGTGATCCTTATATGGGTCGGGATCCACAGGAATCATACCTCCTTAGTTTATGGCTCAGACTCCCAGTGTCCTCCTGCCGAGCACTTTTATTATCAAAATCACGCTATCAATTCACGCTCAGGAATAGAGACCACAAGCGTGTCACATCAGGTGGCTAGCCTCGCCAAGATGAAGGACGATACAAGTCTAGCCGATCTTCAAAACTTGGCAATAAGTATCAAACTCATCGCCAACCTGAGGGATGCTGAAGAGATAAAGAAAATTACGCATAAATTCACCGAACGTGCGCCATCCACAAATGACATGCTACATATGGGGGCGCATATTGGCTTATATGATCTGAGTATCGCCTTAAGGAACAACATAGATTACTTGCTTGTGGGGTATTTTCTCGGACTGGAAGCACTTGGGGTTTACTTTTTTGCCGTCACCGCCAGTTTAGGGATCTGTGCTGCTATGGGACAGGGCTCGTCGAGTAAGGTTAAACCTGATCCCCACACGAATCCACCTAGCGATAAATACAGTAGCAGCCAAAGTGAAATTAGAAACCGTTATTGGCACTCCCTTTCACAGCGCCTCAAAATCGCCGTTCCAATAATAGTGCTGCAGCTTGTATTTGCCCCTCTATACCTGCCGTTTGTCTATGGCGAACATTGGCTTGATGCCGGAGCATTTCCCGTATTTATTCTATTTAGCTTATGCGGTCTTATCAGGCCTTATGGTGAAGCCGCCAGCCAGCTATTGACCAATATCAATATGCAAGGAATCAACCTTAAATTAAATATGGGTTTCACCTTGCTGTTAGTCCTCACTATTGGGTTTTTCAGCCAGTGGGGATTAAAGGAAGTGGCCTTAGGTGTCTTCCTCACTCAACTGTTCACTACGGTGTTCGTCAGTTACTACGCTCAGTCTTTCATCTTAAAATCAAGTGTATGTAAGGAAAACAACAGCAGTTCAAATAATAAAGAAAATAAAAAAATGGCAAAAGAATTTGAACAGGAGCTTCCTAATGACGCCTAGAGTCTCAGTAATTATGCCTATCTATAATGTACAGCACTTCGTCAAGAGTGCCATTAACTCCGTATTAATACAGTCATTTACTAACTTTGAGCTTATTCTGGTTAATGACGGTTCGACAGATAAGAGTGTAGATATTTGCCATTCAATACATGACCATAGAATTCGCATCGTAAATCATACTGAGAATAAAGGCCTATCCGCGGCAAGAAACACGGGGATTCGTCACGCCATAGGCAAATATATCGCCTTTCTCAATGCCGATGATATGTGGCATTCGGATAAACTCAAGATGCATGTCAAGCACCTGAGTCAATCACCTAAGGTTGGGATCAGTTTTTCTCGCTCAAGCTTTATGAGTCATAAAGGCAGGTTAATTCATTTCTATCAGATGCCACAGCTGACAGGGATCACAGCGGCTCATCTATTGTGTCGTAACCCGGTAGGAAATGGCTCAGCAGCCGTTATTCGTCGTGAAGCACTCAACGACATCCGTTTTCAAGCGCTAAACCATAGCGAAAATTATACTTGTTACTTCGATGAGCGTTTTCGTCAATCTGAAGACATTGAATGTTGGCTCAGAATAATGGCAACCACAGAGTGGAAGATGGAGGGGATCCCCGCCCCCCTTACTTTTTATCGACTCAGCCAGCGAGGCGTATCATCAAACATCATGAAGCAGCTCGCCTCGTGGGAGATGATGATAGATAAAGCGAAGCAATTCGCGCCAAAACTGTTAAAACGACATGAACAGGATGCAAGGGCTTACCAACACAGGTATCTCGCGAGACAAGCGATACGCAATGGTCAGGGTAAAAATGCAATAAAGCTGATAAATAGTGCCTTGAGGATCTCTCCATCAATATTACTGAATGAAACCAGTAGAACCTGTGTCACATTAACAGCGGCCTACCTGCTTTGGCTGCTGCCTTCGGCTCTCTATAAAATATTTGAAAATATTGGCCAATATTTTATGGGCCATGTTCAAAAAGTACGAATAAGTAAAGATGGGGTTAAATCATCTTTAATATCATAAACCTGCTTAGCGAATCAACAAAGCGCGTTGCGCTTTGCAAGCTCTCCCATGCAAACTGCAACGTTTCATCTCTCCCCCAGAAGTGATGCCGGATAAAAACCTGTAATCAACTGTAAACAAATGATTTTAAAATATGGCCTGACCTATGCATTATCTAAATAAATCACCATAGCTTTATCAATAAACAATAAGGCAGAAACAATGCTATCAGAGACACAAATAGACGCTGAAAGTACCAATGGATACGCCATTAGGGCGGTCGATATCTCGATGGCTGTATTACTCATTCTGGCGGCAGCCCCTGCGCTAGTTCTTAAATATCTCTATCGCAGGTGCCGATATGGCGCAGCCATTGAGCGAATTAACATTTATGGTACCAGAGGAAAGCAAATAGATTTATATCAATTTACAGGGGAAGGGATCTGCTGCCGCTGGCCTTACTTAATCAACTTGTTAGGAGGAGATCTCTCACTCGTCGGTAGCGAGATAGAGTTTAACTTCAAATCACATTCGGCTATGACGTCCGATAAAGACGATCAGCACATTCAAACAAGAGAATCATATATAAAACCTGGGATACTGACGTTTAAGCAGATGCACCAAAGGGTCGGCCTCAATTTTGAAAGCCAAGATGCAGAGGTATGCAAGGCACATAAAAACCCTATGATCTACTTGTTCGCTGCATTAAGGATCTCACTGACTCAAGTTTTTACCCCAAATAAAACTAGCAGCGCCGTAGCTCACATCCCCCTGTTCGGGCTTAAGCTAGATAATCTCACCATGGACGAGTTGCTGGAAAATATTACTCAACATGCATTAAATCACCAACTAGCCAAACTCAATCCTCTCTCGATGGATACGCCCATTGGCATGGTTCAATATGCGTTCGTCAATGCCGATTGTCTCAACATAAGCGCTAGAGACCCTAATTATCTTAGATGTTTACGCACGAGTTGCCATAGGGTGTTTGCCGATGGCTCAGGAATACGTTTGGCGAGCCAATGGAAGGGCTACTCACCAAAAGATAACCTCAATGGCACAGATATGTTTCCCAGATTATGTGAGCAGCTATCAAGCAAGGGGCTATCGGTTTTTCTTCTCGGTGGTGAACCCGGCGTAGCCGCTAAAACCGCTGTCAATATGCAGAGAACACTTCCCAATTTACAGATAGCAGGAACACACCATGGTTTTTTAAACACGCCTAAGCTTAATCAGGCTGTGATAGATAAAATCAACGACTCTGGTGCCAATGTATTACTGGTAGCCATGGGAGTGCCTAAACAGGAAGTCTGGCTTGAGGCCCATCAAGCTAAACTCAACATTGCCGTAGGAATAGGCGTCGGCGGATTATTCGACTTTTACTCAGGAAACATCAAACGAGCCCCCTTGTGGGTTAGGCAACTTGGTATGGAGTGGATATGCCGACTCGCCGAGGAACCCGTAAGAATGTGGAGACGCTACCTCTTAGGCAATCCACTCTTCTTGTATCGTGTTCTACTCGAAATATTCAGCCCCAAGCAGAGTAAATCAGTTTCAATCAAGAGGCAAGCGAGTAAGCCAGACTCAACCTGTGAAGTTTTGAGAGCTTCACATAAAAAGTCTGATGCCAGGTTTAAACCCGTAGAAACACCTTTAAGCAGTAAACTCCTCAACCTTACGAATAACCAAGTCCAAAACCGTCAGGCAATAAACCGTTGTCAGCGACAACTTGTGTTAGCAAGACTTAACTCAGGCTTAAAGCGAGGGGTCGACTTAGTCGGCGCAATAACACTTCTTATCTTGTTACTGCCTCTGTTGCTTACCGTCTCGGCACTTATACGCCTTGAATCTAAAGGCCCGGTATTTTTTAGTCAGCGAAGAGCAGGAAAACATAATGCCCTCTTTACTATGTGGAAATTTCGCTCCATGTATCAAGATGCCGAGTACCGTCTCAACAGACTGCAATCGGCCAACGAAGTACCTGGAGGCGTCCTGTTTAAAATGAAAAAAGATCCCAGAATCACCTTAATTGGCAAGTTGATCAGAAAGATGTCTATCGATGAGCTCCCCCAGCTGTGGAATGTCATCCACGGAGACATGTCCCTGGTGGGCCCAAGGCCGGCCCTCGAGTCTGAAGTTAAACAATATAGCCTCCACGACAGAAGACGATTAAGTGTAAAGCCCGGTATCACCTGTATCTGGCAAGTCAGTGGCCGCTCCGATATCCCCTTCGAGCAACAGGTTGAGCTCGATATTGACTATATCTATCAACAGTCTTTTGTCACCGATATCTGGCTACTCATTAAGACCATACCCGCAGTCATTTGGGCTCGCGGCGCCTACTAGTGTGTCAAAGGGTGACTAAAACAATGAAGTTGAGAGCACTCTGGTAAGAATGAATGAGCAAGCGAGTAAATAAAGGTCATCAATTAAAGCATAAATAAAACACGACTATGGCAGTCAACCGATAACACAAACTTTTATCTGGGAGCGCAGCACATGCAAGCCATTATTTTCGCAAATAGATCTGGCGATGAATTAGCCCCTCTAAATAGCCATTACAGCCCGGCCCTGCTCCCCATTGGGAATAAGGCTGTGATCGAATATACCTTAGAGGATATAGTCAAATCTGGTATCACCAAAATAAAGTTAATTGTCTCCTCTCAAGCCAAAGAGATTGAACAGTATCTGGGTCAAGGTGAGAGGTGGGGCCTGGAAATAGATTACTTCTTGAGTAAACCAGAGGAAGAGACAGGTCTGATTTTAAAACGTTTAGCACTTTCATCCGAGGAAAGCCTGCTACTCGTACGGGGTGACATATTTCGTTCGCCCTCTATAGCCCAATTTATCGATTTTTCTATGGATTTCTCCGATGACTTTGTCCAAGCGAAGATGGAAAACCAAAATGCAGGCATGATGCTACTTCCCGCCGCGCTCCCCTATATCGCCGATATAGACTGGCCATTTTCGCCACACTTTGACAGCACTAGCGTAGTGACACTCGTCCTACATGGACGCTGCTTTATGTTGGATAGCTTTCGCTCTTATATGGACGCCAACTTGAGTCTAGCGACTAACGAGCTTCCATCACTCTCTCCATCGGAACGAAGTTACATATCGGCCAACCCACAGCAAGATTTTTATGTTGGTGCGAAGGCCCGTACAGGTCCGTTAAATGAGCAAGATGGCTGGGGGATCATAGGTGAAAATAGTAGAATAGAAGACAAGGTTCAGCTGAAGGAATGTATAGTGATCGGCAGCAACTGCCTGATCGATAAAGAGTCTACTTTAGAAAACTGCATCATACTGCCTAATACCTATGTGGGTGAAAAATTAGAAGTAAAAAATAGCATCCTATGCAAAAACTTACTGATCAACCTTCAAAACTCGGGGGTAATCCAGATAAATGATCAAGCATTGATCGGTGCAAACGAGAGCCAAGCTAAACCAGGTAAGAATAAAACCGGCTCCATAACCAAAGGCCTGCTACTCATTTTGCTGGTAACGAGTCTGCCCCTGTGGCCATTACTGACCTTATATTCATCCATCAGAAATGCCTTAATGAAACAAGCTGAAGATTCAACGATCTCTGACACTTTTATCGATAATCTCGGTCAGACGTTTCCGGCCTGGAGGTGGAACATTCCCTCAGCGATCACCGCCAGACTACCCCAGTTGTATCACGTGTTAACCGGAAGACTAGATCTTTTTGGTGACTCGCCGGAAGCAAGATACGCCACAGGAAAAGAGCAGCGACGCCTAGGCGTATTGGGGCCTGTACAGTTACTGCTAGACCATACCGCTCCCGAAGAGGAGCGACAATTATTAGAGCTCGAATTCGATGCAGATCTTAGAGCCACAAAATACCTACACTTGCTCTGGCGTGCTTTCGAGTAGATCGGCAATGATAGGAGAAGTCTGATGAAATCCATTATTTTTTTATTATTAAGAAAAGCCATCTATTACACTTCGGGCCTATGTCCAAGAGCCACTAAGGCCGTAATAGGAAGTAACCAAGACAGATTTTCCGATAATGCCAAATACCTGTACCTTCACTGGCAAAATACTGACTTTATCCGGTCAATTTGGATAAGTGGTGACAAGGAGCTAGTTAGCCAACTCAGAGGTGATGGCTTTGAAGCCTATCACCGCAGAAGCATAAGAGGAATATTCCACTGTTTGACCGCTAAGTACTATTTTTACACCAGCTACATAGGGGACATAAGCCAATACTTGGCCAAAGGTGCAACTAAGGTCAATCTCTGGCATGGATCGCCACTCAAGAAAATTGAATTCGACATCATCTCGGGTCCACTAGCAACAACTTACCAGGCAACTGACTTGAAAAATAAATTATTCAACTCCTTAAAGTACCATCAGGCCTATATCAAACCCGATATCATGTTCAGCCCTAGCCCAGTGATGGATGTGCTCTTCTCATCGGCGTTTAGGCTACCCACATCACAAATCCATCGCAGCGGAAACCCAAGGACCGACTACTACCGACGTTACCCGGAGAAAAAGCAGTCTATTACTCAATTATTTAACCAACAATATAATCAAGTGATCCTCTACCGCCCTACTTGGATAGACTCCCCCCGGGATGCAAAGATAAGTACTAAGAGAGACATTGGAAGACAGGCTGAGAGAGGGAATGATCAAAAAACAGAAAAAAGTGCAGAACAAAGCTCAGAGAAGAACATAAAGCCAAACAAGCGATACATAGGGGGAATCAACTGGCAATCGCTCTCGACTCAGTTACAGGAAAATAATCAGCTGTTTCTGATCCGATTTAATCCTAGCCAAGCCCATCTGGCTAAACAGCTTAAGAACTATGCCAACATCATAGATATTTCTCATTGGCAGGATATCTATAATATTTTTCATGAAATAGACCTCTTGATCACAGATGAATCATCTCTGTGTATCGATTTTCTGCTCTATCAAACACCCACAATTTTTTATACCAGCTCTGATGTAAGAAAAGACGAAACGTCAAAAACAGCAGCTTCAACTTTAACGAAGCCTTCAACAAGCGCTTTACTTACACAGACTGAGACAAAAACAGAGACTGAAAACAGTCATACTAAAAGTGACAACTATGACTATGTAGACAACTTGCCCCTGTTTGGAATAGGACACTCAAAAACCTTAGATAACTTTGAAGATTTGCTAACGAAGCTTAGATCCGATAACAGCTTCTATATTTCAGCCGAAGAGAGCCAAGAATACAAACAGCTGACACAATTGTTCTGGCCAGAACAATTGTGTGATGCCTTCGATACGATCGAGAAGCAGATAGGAAAGATATCGAATAAAACCAAGGTGCCACAACAGGAATGCAGAGCCAATACCACACCCCCGTAGGAGCCTGCTTTAGCCGCGAAGCCTTGCCTTGCTAATTCTTCTCGGGGTAAAGCCCCTCCGACACAAGATAAGACCAATGTAACTCAATACACCTACATGGGTCGATTAAACCCAATCCCCCGTAGGAGCGTGCTTCAGCCGCGAAGGTTATCTTATTAATGAGAGGTTTGAAGCAAACCTAAGAGGTACTCACCATAACCGCTATTGAGCAAGGGCTTAGCCAGCTCTCTCAACTGTGCATCATCAATCAAGCCTAGACGGTAAGCGACCTCTTCAGGACAGTTTATCTTGAGGCCTTGTCGCTTTTCTATGGCAGAAATAAATTGAGTCGCCTCAGCTAAAGCATCAGGAGTGCCTGTATCAAGCCAGGCAGTGCCTCTGCCCAGTATATTCACGTTTAAAGCGTTGGAACTTAAGTACATGTTAACCAGATCAACAATCTCGAGCTCACCTCGCCCGGAAGGAGTAATTTGTTTAGCAAAATCAGAGGCTCTATTATCGAAGAAATACAGCCCAAGCATAGCATACTTAGATTGTGGCTTAACTGGTTTCTCCTCAATCGAGAGTGCACGCCCACTTTTATCGAAGCTAATCACGCCATAATCTTGAGGATTAGACACGTGATATGCAAACACAGTAGCACCAGATAATGCAGCGCTGGGTTCAATAGCACAGGTCTGAGCCAATAACGGAGTTAGCGAATCACCATGAAAGAGATTATCGCCTAAGATTAAGGCGCTAGGTCCTCCATCGAGAAAGTCTTCCGCTATGATAAGGGCCTCAGCAAGCCCATTGGGCTCTGATTGCTCGGCGTATTGCAGCGAAATGCCCCATTGAGTACCGTCCTGCAACAGGGCACGAAACAGAGGCAGATCAACCGGTCTGCAAATAAGTAGAATCTCTCTTATCCCAGCCTGCATCAGAGTCGAAATAGGATAATAGATCATAGGTTTATCATAAACTGGCAGTAACTGCTTACTCACAACCTGAGTCATAGGAAACAACCTGGACCCAGTACCACCAGCTAAAATAATGCCTTTTCTCATATTTGGCTTACAACTCAAAAATTAACAGAAAAATAGGTGATATCTTATCACACTGTAGGAGCGGCTTTAGCCGCGAAGGATTGATGCAAACAAAAGATTCGGGCCTAAAGACCCTCCTACAAAAAAGATAAAACCTGTACGCTCCGATTCAATTCAATTCAATTCAATTAAACCGTAGGAGCGCGCTTTAGCCGCGATTTTCTTCTAAAATTAATAAATTGATTTCAATCAGAACAAAGCTAATTATGGAACATGGCAGTGACTTGCGGCTTGGAAGATATAGCCAAGAGAACAATATCTATTTCGTTACAACAAATACTCACGATAGAGAGCCATTGTTTAGTGATTTTGGCAGCGCTCGAATAGTCATTAATAATTTGAGATTGTCTGATGACCAAAAGATAACATCGACTATAGGCTATACCTTGATGCCAGATCACCTGCATTGGCTATTCACACTCAATGATGTCACTGATTTAAGTTATGCCGTAGGGAAAATCAAAGGTCGAAGTGCAAAACAGATAAATACTCATCTAAAACGGAATATTAAAGTGTGGCAAGCCGGATTTTACGATCATTGCTTAAGGCAAGATGAAGAGATAAAAGAAGTGATGAGGTACATAGTGGCTAACCCATTGAGAGCGAATTTAGTAGACAACATTGGTAATTACTCTCATTGGGATTGCATATATTTACCCGTAGGGAGCAGCTTTAGCCTCGATTGATTGATGTAAACAAAAGATTTACCGTAGGAGCGTGCTTCAGCCGCGAAGGATTGATGTAAACAAAAGATTCGGGCCTAAAGACCCTCCTACATAATCAAACAATGCCCTACATAGGTCGATTAAACCCCACACACAAAATGCAACTTATGTATAAAACTCTTCTACTGTTTTAATAAATCTATCCAGTTCTGTTTTAGCTAATGCATTGATCCCTGCGGCTGCGGCCCGACCGCCACCGGTATCAAATTGGCTACAGATATCGCCAGCTCCCTGCTTATTGCTTAATGGTGCCCTTAAAGACACGGTAAAAGTGCCATCATTATTATCGGTTAACACCCCATGGGCAGAGTCAGGATTTAGATTAGCCAGGTAGTTACCGTACACCCCGCTGATGCGTCTCGCCCAGGCACTATCGGGTAACTCAAAGACTGATAAGTTTGCACTTCGATGGCAAGACTCGACGGCCAATACCTTATCCATGTCTTGTCTATATACGCTTTGAAGCTGGTAGAAAGGTGAATCAGCATCGGCTATCACATCGAAAGGATTGGGATACTTAAGCAAGGCTAGATACAGATCTGCGGGATGAAAATGAAGGTCTTCAGTTTTACTGCCGTAACCATTGTAATTAATCAGGGTGCCGAGCTCATTGAGCAGCGCTGCTTGCTCCTTAGATAAACCCGCTTCTTCTGCTAATTTATTGGCCTTAGCGATAAGGTTATCCCCGAAAGCGGCCGTGATCGCCCAAAGATAAAATTGTCCCTCTAACAACTTATCTATGATTAGTGCCGTACAGGTATCAGCATCTAAATCGATGTGAGCTTGTAAATGCTGATGCTGAGGAATGTCACCGCATCTATGGTGATCGGCGTAATACACAGTCGCACCGATTTTAAGAGCACCGAGCAGAGCATCTCGATTCTTCTCCATTGAGATATCAAGTACAGTAAGGCTATCTCCAGACCTCACAGTCACTTTCTCCAGTAACTGGATGTCACGTTTAACGCCTGTCACCAACTCACTCTCAATCGGGTTCGCCAATCTAAGCTGCAACAAGGCGATAATGCCATCGGCATCACCGTTAAAGATATCATAATTCATAAGCACCCTTTAAATGAGACCCTACACACCGTAGGAGCATGCTTTAGCCGCGATATATTTTATTATCGGCATGGAAAATTCGAGCCTAAAGACCCTCCTACACAAGATAAGACCAATACAACCCATTACACCAACACTGGTCGATTAAACCCTATCCCCGTAGGATCGCGCTTTAGCCGCGATGCCTTTCTTGTTAATTCTTCTCGGGGCTAAAGCCCCTCCTACACAAGATAAGAACATACACCAACACCTACCGATGATATCAAACACACATTGTAGGAGCGCGCTTTAGCCGCGATGATTTTCTTGTTAATTCTTTTCGGGCCTAAAGACCCTCCTACACAAGATAAGAACATACACCAACACCTACCGATGATATCAAACACACATTGTAGGAACGCGCTTTAGCCGCGATGATTTTCTTGTTAATTCTTTTCGGGCCTAAAGACCCTCCTACACAAGATAAGAACATACACCAACACCTACCGATGATATCAAACACACATTGTAGGAGCGCGCTTTAGCCGCGATGGTTTTTGCGGTCCTACATATCGATATAAGCATGTGATTTCAGGTAATCTATCACCTGCTTCGCACAAGCTTCCACCGACTGTTCAGCTGTTTTAACGTGTACTTCTGGGCTCACTGGTAATTCATAGGCTGAATCTATGCCGGTGAAGTTCTTAATCTCACCTGCACGGGCTTTCTTGTATAAACCTTTTGGGTCTCTTAGCTCACATATTTCAATCGGCGTGTCGATAAACACCTCGATAAATTCCCCGCTCTTTAACTGACTTCGAACCTGCTCTCTATCAGCAAGAAAAGGTGAGATAAATGCTGTTGAGACCAGCTGACCTGCATCGACAAACAACTTGGACACTTCACCAATACGCCGAATGTTCTCGACTCTGTCTTCATCCGAGAAACCCAAGTCACCATTTAAACCATGACGAACGTTGTCGCCATCTAACAGGTAGGTTTTACAACCTATGTCATGCAGCATCTTATCAACTGCATTAGCCACCGTAGACTTTCCTGAGCCACTTAGGCCAGTAAACCAAAGCACGGCTGGGCGATGGCCATTACTCGCTATTCGCTCTTCATGTGACACACTAGCTTGATGCCAAACGACGTCGGAGGATGACTCGCCTTGCGTCTCAACATTCTTATAGGGAGACGCTTCTTCTATTTTATCTATCTTTACTGTCATCACATATCCAATTTTGATTATTTCCGGTGATACACCTTTAAGCTGATGCCTCTCCCGGTGGATTAAATATTCTCCCTGTAGGAGCGGCTTTAGCCGCGAAGGATTGAAACAAGCAAAAGCCTCGGGCCTAAAGACCCTCTTACATCTAAAGGCCCTCCTACAAAAGATAGAAACAATATATACCGATTCAATCCCACACACCGTAGGAGCGTGCTTTAGCCATGATTGATACAAGCAAAATATCGGGCCTAAAGGCCCTCCTACATAAACGGGAAAAACACAGGTACAGCCATGAGTACTATGGCGCCATAAGTCAGGCTCACTGGCAGTCCGACTCTTACAAAGTCGATTATTCGATAATGTCCGGCGTTATACACCATCAAGTTAGTCTGGTAACCATAAGGGCTAATGAAACTGCCACTCGCCGCAAAAGCGACGGTCATAACAAAAGGTAATATATCCACACCAAAACCTAAGGCGATACTGTAAGCGATAGGAAACATTAATGCAGCGGCAGCATTATTGGTAATAAGCTCAGTCATCAACCAGGTTGCGACATAAACCAGTATCAAAGCCAGATAGAGGTGATCTTTATCCGTTACGTTATTCACCCACTGAGCCACTAAATCGGCGACGCCATTATTAACTAATGCATGTGATAGCAAGATAGCCGTCGACACAATTAACCAAATATCGACGGGGAAACGTCTCACCACTTCGTTCACGTTGAGACATTTACTAAAAATAAGCACGCCAAGCAGAAGCAACATCCCTTGCAGCATCTCTATGACACCCGTGGCAGCAAGTGCAATGGTCAATACAAAGCCACCGATTGAGAGCCACGCCTTGGCACCATTGATACGAACTTCAGGCTCAACACCACTGATAACAATGAAGTTTTTACTGATATTTCTTCGAGCCTTAAAGTCTTCACCTACGGCTAATATCAAAAAGTCTCCCGCCTTGATGACGACCTCGCCTAGCTTACCCGAGATCTCCTCCCCGTCACGGCGAATCGCCACAACTGCGGCATCGAACAAAGCCCTAAAGCCAGAGCCTTTCAATGTCTTAGCTATGAGTACACTTTCTTGCTTCACCACCACTTCGGTTAAATTTGAGTCCAGTAAGCCATTTTTCTCGGCAAACATCTCTAAACCGGAGAATTGACTCAACTGCATCATCTTAGTGATATCGCCACTGAAAATAAGCCTGTCATTAAGCAGCAAGACTTCTGTCGGTGTTACCGGGCTTATCAAGCGTCCGTCCCGAACGACTTCTACTAAGAACAGCGATTCAAGATGTCGAAGGCCATTATCTTCGACCGAACGGCCAATAAGCTCGGAGCCAGCGACAACTTTAGCATCGATAAAGTAGCCTTTGGAGCAGGTTTCTTTATGCTCGATATCAGGCAACCAGCGAGAGGCCAGTCTTAATACCAGGCCGCAGCCTAATACCAACATGATGCCTACTGCAGTAAACGAAAAGAAACTGAGTGACTTGCCAGTAGCATCGATATAGAGGCTGTTAACGATCAAGTTGGTGGATGTACCAATTAAGGTGAGCGTTCCCCCTAAGATAGCGGCGTAGGAAAGAGGCAATAACAATTTGCTGGAAAAATGATGCGGATTATTTCGAATTGGCGATAACAAGGTCGCGACCACGGCCGTGTTATTGAGCATGGCCGAGCTTAACGCTGTAATTCCGAAGAGCCTCAGCCAGGTTGAATTGTAACTGCTCACTATCACCTTAGAAGCAATCACCCTAAGCAAGCGAGTCTTCTCTAAGGCAAAGGAGCATAAGATCAACAGCACCAGAGTCACCAAACCAGGGTTAGACATGCTCGACAGCAGTTGCTCTTTCGAGACTAAATTAAGTCCGACCAAGGCTAACAGAGCCACACCAAACACCACAGCTGGGCGGCTCTGAAAACGAATAAGTCCCGCGATTGTCGCGACAAATATTCCAATGGTTAAATATGCATCTAGAGACATAGATTCCTATGATTATTTCTGTTGTAGGAGCGCGCTTTAGCCGCGATTGATTGAAACAACCACAAATTCGGGCCTAAAGACCCTCCTACAAAGAGATATCCTTGCTTTCCCAATGTGGGAAATGCTTACGCACCAAAGCATTCATCTCTAATTCAAACTCCGAATAGCTGTGCTTAGCCGACTGATTGGCTGAAGCGATCTTGGAAGATATTGGATTACGGATCATCCCTGCGCCAACGGTTACATTAGTCAGACGATCGATAATAATAAATGCCCCCGTAGCACGGTTAACATCATAGGGATCAAATTGCACTGGCTCAGTGACGGCAAAATGGCAGTTACCTATCTCATTGAGTTCAAGTTGCTGTGCCTTTTGCTTCTCGAGCGTATTAACATCTATCTTGTGATTGATGGCGTCGGCATAACCATAGACGGACTTGCTGCCGACTTTAATAGCATACTCACGATCGACACACAAAGGCTCTTCTGTCATCCAAACCACGTCAGCTTCGAAGTTGCTGAGTGAATGTGGTTTATCATGTGGGCGCACTAGCATGTCACCACGGCCGACATCAATCTCATCTTCGAGGGTCAAGGTGATAGCCTGCCCCGCAGAGGCTTTCTCAAGATCACCATCGAATGTGACGATTGACTTAATACGCGTCTCTTTATTAGACGGCAAAGCCACAACAGTATCGCCAACGCGGATCTCACCCGAACCTATGGTTCCACAGAATCCACGAAAATCTAAATTGGGTCGATTAACATATTGCACCTGAAAGCGGAACGACTCACTTCTATCTTGTTCAACCGAAACAGTATTAAGCAACTTGAGTAAGGTAGACCCCGGATACCAAGTCATATTCGTACTTTCGTTTACAACGTTATCGCCTTTCAAGGCCGATATTGGCACGAAGCGGACATCAGAGAATGACAATGCTTTGGCAAACTCACGATAATCCTTCTTAATGTTCTGATAAACGGCCTGATCATAATCCACCGCATCCATCTTATTGATGGCGATGATCACGTGCTTGATACCTAACTGAGAACAAATAAAGCTGTGACGTTTGGTCTGAACTTGGACGCCATGGCGAGCATCGATCAAGATAATCGCTAAATCACAGGTTGAGGCACCTGTCGCCATGTTACGAGTATACTGCTCATGACCCGGAGTATCGGCAATGATAAACTTACGTTGCTCGGTAGTGAAATAGCGATAAGCCACATCTATGGTAATGCCCTGCTCTCGCTCAGACTGCAGTCCATCGACAAGCAGTGCTAAGTCGAATGATTCGTCGGTGGTGTTAAAGCGTTTCGAGTCTTTAACAATCGCCGCCATCTGATCTTCGAAGATCATCTTGCTATCGAACAACAAGCGCCCGATTAAAGTAGACTTACCATCATCGACACTGCCACAAGTTAGCACTCGCAACATATCTTTGTTTTCGTGGACTTGAAGATACTCTTCAATGTCAGAAGCAATCAAATTCGAACTTGTGGTCATCTCTGTTCCTTATCTATGAGCTTCGAAAATCTTGCTCATAGTTAATCTAAATTCTATACATTCGCCGTAGGAGCGTGCTTTAGCCGCGAAGCTTTTAACAACAAAAATCTATTCCCGGCGCAAGCCGGTCCTATTACTAAAATCGCTTATCAATTTTAGAAATAGCCTTCCATCTTCTTCTTTTCCATAGACCCTGAAGAGTCATTATCTATCACTCGACCCTGGCGCTCAGAGGTTGTACACAGCAGCATCTCTTGAATTATCTCAGGCAAGGTAGTCGCTTCAGACTCGACTGCACCGGTAAGCGGGTAGCAACCTAGAGTCCTGAATCTAACCATCTTCTGTTGAACCACTTCACCTTCTTCTATCGGCATACGCTCATCATCGACCATGATTAGCGTGCCATCACGTTCAACAACAGGGCGAGTTTTCGCCAGGTACAGCGAGGGGATTTCGATACCTTCTAGATAGATGTACTGCCAGATATCGAGCTCGGTCCAGTTCGATAACGGGAAAACACGAATGCTTTCGCCCTTATCGACTTTACCGTTATAGATATTCCACAGCTCAGGGCGTTGATTCTTAGGGTCCCATCTGTGCTTACTATCACGGAAAGAATAGACACGCTCTTTAGCACGAGATTTTTCCTCATCGCGGCGAGCACCACCGAAGGCGGCATCGAATCCATGCATGTCCAATGCCTGCTTAAGGCCTTCGGTTTTCATTATGTCAGTATGCTTAGCACTACCATGGGTGAACGGACCCACCCCCATTTCGATACCTCGAGGATTCTTATGGACTATCAGTTCGAAGCCATGTTTCTTTGCCATCTTATCCCTGAACTCGATCATCTCTTTGAACTTCCAGTTCGTATCGACATGCATCAATGGAAACGGGATCTTGCCAGGGTAAAACGCCTTACGCGCCAGATGCAGTAATACAGATGAGTCCTTCCCCACAGAATAGAGCATTACAGGATTATCAAACTCTGCGGCCACTTCACGCATAATTTGAATCGATTCAGCTTCAAGCTGTTTAAGATGAGTTAGATGTGTAGACATATCGACTTCCGCGTAAACCCTAATCAAACCTAATTAACAACAACTATCAATTTAGTGTGTCGATAACCAGAAACTTTTAACTTAAGGAGATAATAGCAGCACGGGTAAGGATTAAAAGTTATAAACAGGGTTTATCTATATCAAAATGAAATATGAAGTGCAGAAACGAATTTTGAGGAATGGAAAGAGGAGCAAAGATGACGGCTATGCCTGAAAAGCTAAAACGACGCTACGCTGTTGAGGCAAAGATGGTATGAAAGCAAAGACGGCGGCTGAGCCTGAAAAACTAAGACGACGCTTCGCTATTGAGGCGAAGATGGTATTAAGAACAAAGATGGCGGCTATGCCTAGAAAGCTAAGACGACGCTTCGCTATTGAGGCGAAGATGGTATTAAGAACAAAGATGGCGGCTATGCCTAGAAAGCTAAGACGACACAAGCTAAAGGAGCAGAGACGGTTTAATTTGTAGGTCCTACATGATTTGTAGGAGCGGCTTTAGCCGCGAAAGAACACATTGTAGGAGCGTGCTTTAGCCGCGATTGATTGAAACAATCAAAGCCTCGGGCCTAAAGACCCTCCTACATCTAAAGCCCCAAACCCCAAATAACAAAAAGCCCGCCCTAAATAAATAGAAGCGGGCATCAGTGTTCATGTGGCCGTAGGCCATTCTGTAAGCGCAGCGTTCTGTGGTCGATGGCGATATCCGCCACACCTCTTCGTAGGAGCGTGCTTTAGCCGCGATTGGTTCAAATAAGCAAAGCCTCGGGCCTAAAGACCCTCCTACATCTAAAGCCCCAAACCCCAAATAACAAAAAGCCCGCCCTAAATAAATAGAAGCGGGCATCAGTGTTCATGTGGCCGTAGGCCATTCTGTAAGCGCAGCGTTCTGTGGTCGATGGCGATATCCGCCACACCTCTTCGTAGGAGCGTGCTTTAGCCGCGATTGGTTCAAATAAGCAAAGCCTCGGGCCTAAAGACCCTCCTACAAAAAAACAAAACTAAACTCAGTCTTTCGCTAAAATTTGTTCCAACTGCGCTCTAAACTCTGTACCTAACTTATCGTTTCTGAGGCCATATTCTACAAATGCAGTCATGTAGCCAAGCTTATCACCACAATCATGGGACTTACCTGTCATATGAAATGCTTCTACGGTATCGGATTCGATCAACATATCGATGGCATCTGTAAGTTGGATCTCATCCCCGGCACCAGCAGGTGTTCTTGCTAGAAGATCCCAGATTTTGTCAGATAAAACATAACGGCCTACAACCGCAAGGTTAGATGGAGCCTCATCAAGAGCTGGTTTCTCGACCATCTTAGAGATAGCTGTTGACTCACCAGCACACAAACCCACGCCATCACAATCGGCAATACCATACTTACTGACGTCTTCATCGGGCACAGGTGAAACCATGATCTGACTCGCCAAAGTAGACTTGTAACGGCCAATCATGGCCGCTAAATTTTCACTGGTTTGATTAGCTGTATATTCATCTAAAATCACATCGGGTAAAACCACAGCAAAAGGATTATTACCAATACATGGCTTAGCACACAAGACAGCATGCCCTAACCCTTTAGCCTCACCTTGACGCACATGCATTATGGTCACGTCTTTAGGACAAATAGCCTGTACTTCTTCCAGTAACTGCCGCTTTACCCGCTTCTCGAGCGTTGATTCTAGCTCATAAGAAGTATCAAAATGGTTCTCGATGGCATTTTTACTGGCATGAGTTACCAGCACAATCTCTTTAACCCCAGCTTTAACGCACTCATCGACAATATATTGAATTAAAGGCTTATCGACTAAAGGCAACATCTCTTTAGGGATGGCTTTGGTAGCAGGAAGCATACGCGTACCAAGCCCAGCTACAGGAATAACAACTTTCATAAAAATCAAACCTTTTGAAACATATACTTTAAAACAAAACGGCTCCTTTTATCAAAGGAACCGTTGCTACTAAATGATAGATTAAGAAACTAAAGAAATAACCTTGCCATTGGTCACCTCTTGAGTTTTTTGTTCATTCTTAACTTTCCAAACAAGATCGCAAATACCATCAGTTGGATTGAACCCTGTTGGTGACTTCAGCAATATGTCTCGAATCAACTCATGATTAAATTCATGGCATGCCATATCAAGTTTACTAAGAATGAGCTCTAGCTCTTCCCAAGAAAGGTAAGCTTCATTTGCGGTCATGATACGCTCATGACCAGTACCAGTAACATCATCGCCAATCAAGAGTTCTTCGTAGAGCTTTTCACCCGGTCTTAACCCTGTAAAGTCAATTTCGATATCGCCAGCGGGATTAGTAGTATCTCTAACTTCAAAGCCGCTTAAGCGGATCATCTTAGATGCTAAGTCGACAATCTTAACCGACTCGCCCATATCAAGAACAAACACGTCCCCGCCTTTTCCCATAGCACCAGCTTGTATCACTAACTGAGATGCTTCTGGGATAGTCATAAAGAAACGAGTGATTTCAGGATGTGTAACAGTGACCGGACCACCTGCTGCAATCTGCTTTCTGAACAGTGGAACTACAGAACCTGATGACCCTAAGACATTACCAAAACGTACCATACAGAAGCGCGTTGAATGATTCTCTTTAGCCAGCGCCTGTAATGACAACTCAGCCAAACGTTTAGTCGTCCCCATAACATTAGTAGGCCTCACAGCCTTATCTGTTGAGATTAATACAAATGTTCCTACTTTTGCGGCAATTGCAGCTCTTGCGGTATACATGGTGCCAAATACATTGTTTCGCACTCCCTCAACAACATTATGCTCAACTAACGGCACATGTTTGTAGGCTGCGGCATGGTAAACCGTTTGTACCTTGAAAGATTCCATCACTGCGAGAACTCGATTCTCACGTTGCACAGAGCCTAGCATAGGTAAGATCTCAACATCCAATCCACTTTCTAAAGCTGTGGTTGAAAGTTCTTTTTCGATTGAATATAGACCAAATTCAGATAGTTCGAATAATACTAGCTTCTTGGGTTTTTGCTTTAAAATTTGACGACATAACTCAGATCCAATAGACCCCCCCGCCCCAGTCACCATAACAACTTTGTCAAAAATGTTGTCAGCAAGTAAATTTTGTCTAGGTGCTACAGCATCACGCCCCAGAAGATCATCAATTTCAACTTCTTTAATATCACTATAAAGTTTATTGCCACTGACCAAATCTGCCATAGCAGGAAGAGTTAATACTTGCACGGCTAGAGGTTCCAATGATAGTAAAATTTCTTTTCTACGAAGACGAGAAGCGCTTGGTATTGCAAGTAAAACTTTAGTGGCTTGCTTCTGCTTAATCAATTTTCGTATTATCGAAGGTGAATGAACATGGACGCCTTGTACCACACTACCATGAGTCGACTTATCATCATCGACAAAAGCAAAAGGGTAATATTCATGACTCTGCATAAGAGCTGTAACGAGTTGCCGACCACTTACACCCGCGCCATAAATAATTACAGGCTCACCCTCCTTCTTCATGCCTGAACCAACAATGGCGCGTATGACCCCTCTTGAGCCACCGATTAACACAAGAGAAAATGCTGCATAGATGATAGGTACTGTTCTTGGTAAGCCAAGATCTGCAAAATAGGAGATAAAAACTAAACTGACTGTCGAGATAACAACACCGATAAATATTGCAGTTAAAGCCTGTAAACTCAGATACCTTAGCACTGCTCGGTATAGTCCCAATTTAGCAAAAGCTAGAATACTGATAGGACAAGCAAGTGCTATCAAAAACCAATATCCAGTATTAGTCAGAGAATCAACCGTATCTGTACGTACCATAACCGCTAGCCAAAATGATAAGGCTAAACACACAGTATCAATAGCAACACTAACAAGGCGTTTATAGGTACGATCTAAAGAAAAGAAAACTTGCAAAAAATCCATTTTCCGCTCCGAATTAAAAAGGCTCAACATATCAAATACAACTCAAGTTTTTATTTAATAGAACATAGACAAAGAATAATAGCATAAAATATTAAGTTCACTTCAGTTTAGAGGGCATTCCAAGCAAGTTTCGACACAAAAAAACCAGTAGCCAACATAATCAGCACACTATGCCTACATAACATTAGCCAGGATTTTCTCTTTAGTTTTAATCATTCCAGCCACACATTCATTTAGAGAAAATTACAGATTCAGTTTTATGGTTTCAGGCAACAAACAAAGTTGATCGGAGCAAGCTTGGACTCGAATATCAATAGACTTTAGTTTTTCCTGCTGCTCCCCCTCTTGGGTTATTCCTCCTTCTAGAAAGATCTCAAATCGGCCCTCGTAAAGTGCAAGTTTATCATCACTAAAGCCAAGCTTTCGAATTATAGGTTCTGGATATCGAATGTCCGTATCAGTTTGTGAGTCTGAAACACCTCGACCTAACTTAACCCTTGTGGGGATAAGCCGATTCTTTGAAACTGGGTTAGCATTAACATGCCATCCATTTTCCATAGTAAAAACTATTTGAATTATTCCGCTGTTAAAGTGTTTCTCTATACTAGTTTGCAGAAAACCACCACTATACTGAGCTGTTATACGGCCATGCCCTCTAGCAAAAAGGGTATTGCTCAACCTAGCAGGCACTAAGCCATCAGCCACACTGCCAACGAAACTATAATTCTTAAACAATTCACTTAAGAGGGGACTATGACTCTTGCTGAGCTGACTAGATATTTGCTTATAAGCCGGATTTTGAGAATATAAACTTCCTAGAGACAGAGCTCTATATACTGAGGTATAAACTGATGTCTGTTCGCCATCTATATTCAAACGGGATAATGTGGCATACAAATCTTTCCCATCAGAGTCATCAAAATTGGACATCATTTGCTCTAATAACCAATTCCCCCTTGTAACTGCTGAACCATCCCCAAATGCCCTAGTTTCAATACCAGATGATATGCTTTCACCCTGCCAAGGCTGATAGAAAGCCAGACGAAACTGAGCTTTTGCAAACAAAGCATAATCTTCTAGCTGTGCTGGTATCGATGCACGCCTCAAAAACACTATCCTGTATAACTTTTCATCAAGTATTGCACTTTGCCAAAGCAACTCAAGTAAGTGGGAGGAATTATCTAAATATTCTGCTTTGTCTGTTACCTCAAAAGCGTCGAGAAGTGCAATCGCGTAACGACTATTCCAGCTGACTATGACTTTCTCATCAATTTCTGGCTTTACCTTTTGCTTACGATATTTTGTTAATTCCTGATAACTAGGCAACTTACGCCAATCAGAATCTAACGAATCAAGTGATACTAAGACATTCTGATTATTTCCGCTTTGAGTTTCGTTGATGACTCCTGTTAAAGCTTTGAATCCAACCCGATTTACAATGCCAGAGTCTGACTGATATTCCCTAAAATGATAGTACTTACCTTCTATGCCTTCAGAGAGAGCCGATACAGCTGAAGAGTAACCTGAATCATTCTGCAACCACTGCTCGACCCAATCAATGGTTTGCTCCATTGCAATACGGTAATGCTGTTTACCTGTAATTCCGTAAGCTCTTGCTAACAGGCTGATCATATTCGCTTGGGTATAAAGCATCTTCTCAAAGTGAGGGGTCTGCCATTTACTATCTACAGTATAACGGTGAAAACCACCATCTATTGCATCAAATACCGGACTTAGCAATATTTCAGAAAGCTGATTTTCTACAGCCTCTAAATAAGCTTTATTGCCTGTTCGTAAATACTCATCCAATAAACCAAGTTGCCAGATTTCTCGAAAAAAACGCGGTTCACTGAGGCGTTCTTCATTGAGTAAAGCTTGATAAACTGACTGATGTTGCTCAGGTAATAGCTTTCGCCAATCACTTTTTGAAAGCGGATTTGTTTCTGGATTAGAAGTAGGAAGTGGATCAGGATTTACTATAGCGTCTACTCTATTCGCCAAACTAGATATAACTTTTGGTTGCTTCTCCCATCTCTTAGCAAGTCCTTGGATCACTTTAGTAAACTTATCTTTATTAAGATAAGAGTCAATCCAAACTATCTTGCCATCTGGCGTCAATATGACATTGAGAGGCCAGCCGGCCTCACCTTTCAATAGTTCCAATGCAGATTTAAAACGCTCATCCACCAGCGGCCACTGCTCTCTGTCGACTTTAATGCTGATGTAAGACTGATTTAGAATATCTGCGATGTCAGTATTAGCAAAACTCTCTTCTGCCATCACATGACACCAATGACAGGTAGAATAGCCAATTGAAATAAAGACCAGCCTACCACCGCTTTGAAAATCAGTTTCAAAATCAGGTTGCCACTCAATCCAATCAACAGGCTGAAGAGAGTGACTGAGCAGATAAGGAGATTCTGAATTAATTAAGTTATTAAGATACTTAGGCGTTGATGTTTGTGAACTAACAATCTTACGATTAACGAGCCAAGGTTTACGACTTTCAAAAGCGATCATCAAGTCAGTATCGTTAAGCACTGTCTTATTAATACTCACGGAATCCGCACTGATTTGACCAATGCTAATGAAGAACAAAAAACATGATATAAGAAAAAACCTTGAATACATCGGAGGGATCTCTCACCAAAAATAATTAACCATTACGGACATGTCAGAGTGTAGGACCGGCTTTAGCCGGGAGGAACCTATCAAATAACCTAAATACATATTTCATAGCCTCGGGGCTGAAGCGCCCTCCTACAAGATACAAACCTATCTAGGACTGGCTTTAACCGGGAGGAAGCTATCAAAATAGCCTAACTAAAACCTCGGGGCTAAAGCACCCTCCTACAACCGTTCCTTTCCAATAAACGGGCACCATCTACATATGAACCAATGTAGGATCGGCTTTAGCCGGGAGAAACCTATCAAAATGGTCTAAATACATATCCCAAGCCTCGGGGCTAAAGCCACCTCCTACACAAGCATTACCAATCAAAGCCAACCGTCAGCCCGACTATTTTCGCAACATCCTTTGCAGTGTTCTTAGCTTGTACCTCGCGACTCGAAACCTTCTTAGCCCTATCTTTAGCTCGGAGCCGCTTCATCGAGACTTCTTAGCCCTATCTTTAACTCGAAACTGCGTTATCGAGACTTTCTTAGCTCTATCTTTAACCCGAAACCGCTCCTAAGTTACCTCTCCGGATAACGAACCGTATAACTCTGATTAGCTTTCACATTACTAATATGTTGCCTGGTTCCATTAGGCCAGATCACCATAAGATTAGCCGAAGTCGCTTTACCTAACCCTATATGTTGCTGTTTAGGATGTACTGACATATAGCCCTGGCTACCACTGACTTGACGCCATGAGTAACCATCGCCTTCATAACCCACGACAATTTGTGCCCCTATGCCATCGAGATTCACACCATGTTGAGGTGATCCCTGCAAGGTGATTTTAATCCAGTTATTATTGAGCTTCTGCGCCTGATTCTCGAATAGCTGCGCCGTATCATGGTAGTTATTCACAACCACATCTAAGTCACCATCATTATCAAAGTCCAGATAAGAAGCCGATCGCGAGTTAGCTATCATGTCCAGTCCGCTTAACGCTGAAACATTCGATAATTTTCCGCCGCTGTTGAGAAAAAACACATTGCTGGCTTTAGCAGCATCCGGGAAATTAACGGCTAAGCTTTCGCCTGTCATAGGATCGTTGTAATAGGGATTGTCAGTGGAGTAGACATAATAGTCATTCATGCCATTGAGCACATAGAGATCATCATCCCCATCATTATCTACATCGAAAAAGTCAGCATCCCATGCCCAACCTGTTGATGAAAAACCTCGGCCAACCAAGTCACTGTGCTGATATTTAATTGCACCGCTATCGGTAAAAGTGGACAAAAACAGATCATTGCCTTCGACGACTCGCATATTGGCTAAATGATCGGGATTAAACTCGGCACTGGTGTCCTCGCTTGGCGTGACATACTTCTGATCTTTATTCATGGTCACAATATTCGACACATAAATATCCGGGATACCATCACGGTTAAGGTCACTTAAACTCAAATTCATCGTATATGACGGCTTGTCAGTACCTAGTTTGGCAGCATAATCGACAAAACCCTTCCCTTGCTGATTGATATAATAAGCATTCACCCCAAAATCATTACCTACGATGAGGTCTTGCCAGCCATCCATATTCAAATCTGTATGTGTTACCGCCTGCCCCCAGCCGGAGTTATTGGCGCCTAACGCATCCTTAGCCTGTTCAAATTTGAAACCACCTTTATTGATGAATAGCACATTGACGCCACCATTATCATTTCTACGTTTAAGGGTTGGAAGCTCGCCCTTGAGGTAATTGCCGAAGTATTCGATGTAGATATCAAGTAAGCCATCGTTGTTCACATCAAACGTCGTTGCAGGGCCGCCTACAAGGCCTGCGCCACCGAGTGAAGCAGTAGCGGTGACTTCGGTAAACTTACCCGCGCCATCATTACGATATACCCGGTGAGCTTCATCGACATAAGTGATCACTATGTCTTGATCGCCATCATTATCAAAATCGGCTATCAAAGGTTGTCTAGGCTCACCAGCGGTGTCTTCTGAACCTTTTCTCTTACTGTGATTATCAAGACCAGCTGAAACCGTAATATCTTCGAAATAACCGCCTTTATTCAGATAGAGCTTGTTACCAAGGCCACTCAAAATGAGGATATCGATTAGCCCGTCATTATTAATATCTTCAGCCGCAACACCACCGCCACCAAATGCAGGAGGGATAGTGATAATGCCAGTTTCAGAACTCTTGCTTAGATAGCTACGTAATTGACGACTTAGCCAGTCTGATGAGCGGTGCTCGGCTTTAAAACCTTGCTTATCTGTCACATTAATAAAATAACGAGTCTGAGGTGTGTCGCCGCCGTTGCCACCGGCAGAAATAATTCCTGTTTTTACAAGCTTCTGTGGCTGATAACTTTGATAGGTCTGTAGATCTGACATGATTTCTTCATAACTCAGGGCCACAAGCTCAGCACTTAGCACCTCTTGCTTTAAGCGCTTTCCTTCAAAGCCTGTATTTCTAAGCAGCAGCACACCATAGTGAGCGATCGCTTCACTGAGAAGTTCAGCAGCAAAAGGGTCTGCTTCAATTTTGACTAACGATTTAGCATCGAGCAATGCCTCTTTAAAGTAAAGCCAATGCAAACCTGAATCTCTGAACGAGTCCATATCATAAGACTCTATGACAACTTGTTTATCCTTGGGATAATTAGGATAAAAAATCACATCTTCATATTCATTAATGCTATGAGGAAGCAAACTTTGCACTGACGCTGCGACATCAGATTCTTTAATTGTTGACCCCTTATTGACTCGAGCCTGAGCATCAAGATAAAGCGTGCCTGAGAATGCTATCATTGCCTCGGTGAAATATTGCTTAAATGCGGCCTTTTTAGCTGGGTCTTTAGGCAAAGCGAGTTTCGCAAAATACACTTGAAGATTACGTGCGAAAAGGGTTTGATTGACCTCATTGTATTGTTCGAAAGCTGCAATTTTCTGCTCAATCAAGGGCAGTAACAAACCTGACTTCACGATTTTAGTTGATGAACTGTTTGCAACTCTTTCATTTGCAGAAGAATCCAGAGACGGGAAAATAACACGCCAACTTTGGGTAACCATCTGCGCCGAAACTTCATAACTATCCGCATCTCGGGCAAGAGTGTCGGCTCTTTTTAACAGTGACAAAGTGACTAAATCAACTTTTTCAGTGATGGCTTTGGTCGCATCATCACTGAGCCCTGGAAGTTCGATATCAAAATCGAGCAACACATCTTGCTGCACAGCAAGCATGGCTCTCAAGGTATAAGCAATCGAACCATAATGCTGTTGATCACGACTGTTAATTTCTGTGATGACGCCATTAGTACTTACTGACCAGTAAGACTGATTAATATCAGGAAAGCCTTGCTTTAGCTTGGTTTGAAATAGAAGTTCACTTGCTGCATTGACTTGAGAAAGTGTCAGTTGACTGGCATCAGGATAAAGACTCGCAGCTTTTTGCCAAATAGCACGAACGAGTCGTTTTTGCAGTTCAGTTTTAGCATATCTGGCATTGGCAGATAATGGAGTGCCATAGATAAGACCTTCGAGACGAGTTGCTGTAGCGTGGCATTTAGGGTCTTTCACCGACTCTAACTTACCCATCAGTTTTAATATGCCATCATCTAGTTGACTGATATCAATTTGATCTTCGGCGTAAACATTTGCGGCTATACCCGATGATATTAGCACCAGACCCAACATTGCGGCTTTGATACTGACGGCTAGTTTTCGAACTGGATTATCACTAAAGCCCAAACTAGAATGAATTCCATTGCTTATACTGCGCATATACAACTCCCTTTTGCCGTTACCTTCTCCTTAAAGCACAATAAACAGCAAGAGAGGCCGACATATTTTTATTAAATATTTATCAATTTCAAGATATCAAAAAACAACATAGATGCCAACAAATCTGCAACCTCGGGGCTAAAGCGCCCTCCTACAAGATACAAACCTATGTAGGACCAGCTTTAGCCGGGAGAGGACGATTAAAATAACCTAAATACATATTTCATAGCCTCGGGGCTGAAGCGCCCTCCTACAAGATACAAACCTCTGTAGGACCGGCTTTAGCCGGGAGGAAGCTATCAAATGTCCAAAAGGCCTATTCCAAGCCTCGGGGCTGAAGCACCCTCCTACAACCGTTCCTTTCCAATAAACGGGCACCATCTACATATGAGCCTATGTAGGACCGGCTTTAGCCGGGAGAGGACTAATAAAATAACCTAAATACATATTTCATAGCCTCGGGGCTGAAGCTTCCTCCTACAATTTGTAAACCTATGTAGGATCGGCGTTAGCCGGGAGGAAACTATCAGATGGCCAAGAGACTTATCCAAGACTCGGGGCTGAAGCGCCCTCCTACAAACATGCAAACCTACAGAGAGAAGCTCTTTCGTACATAAACTCTTCTATATGCAACCAGCATTAACAAGCAGAAAATAGCCCAGGCCTGCATACTACCGCTACTGCTTTCACTATCGTTCTTCCCCTGAACATCTAACACAAGCTCAACCGTGTCATTGTTTTCATTGATATCAAACTCAAGCGGTTTAGCGGTCGCGATAATTGAAAACTCACCAACAGATTTAGGTGTGATCCAGAACTCAATTTCTTTACGAGTTCCGCCTGCAAGCTCTCCTAAGCTACAAACATACTTGCCATCTTGGCCAATACAATTGCCAGGTATATTAGAAGATTCAAAACGACTTCCAACACTGATTGATACGCTGACTTCTGTAGCCATTGCTTTAGAGAGGTTACTGATACTGAATGTTACAGGCGATGCTACATCAATCTGAGGGAAGTTAGGTCCATCAGCAAAAATCGAAACATCTGTTTCTTGCAAACCAAAACCACCATCTAGACTCAAATACCAAAGAAACACACCAGCTTGTCCATCAAAGGTAATAATGTCCAAGTCGCCATCATTATCGATATCCAATAACACTAACTGAGCGAGTTCATCAGTTACAATCACAGCATCATCAACACGGATGTCATTCAGACTATAATAATGCCAAATACTCACGCCCTGAGGCATGATAAACAAGATCTCATTAACACCATCATCATTCAGATCTGATACTAAAACCTCATCCGCATCAGGGAATTCGACATCACTAACCATAAAGTCAGTTTCAAACACATTGATAATGAGCTTCCACCCAGTGTCTCCATAGATAAAGGCGTCAGAAATACCATCACTATCGACATCAGCAACTGCCATTATCTCAATTGGCTGGGTAATACTAGGAACGGCGACAGATGTCCATTGCGTCTCATCCATATTGACTAACACTGGCGCACTCATATCGCCGGCAACAAGTAAACGGAGACCTTCGCTACTTTCAACGAGACTTAAGGATGTCACACCCGTATCCGAGCTTAGAGCGGGGGCCTTGTCACTATCTGCAACTTTAGCTGTTGAGTTATCTGAGCTATTTTTTTCACCTAAAACACTCAAATTACTTGAGCTATTTTCCTGCACAAGCTCAAAAACATTAATGACACTAACCGTCATCTCATCTGTACCAACATGCGAGTACACAGCAATATCAACTTGAGCAAAGCCTGCAAGAATAACCTCAACCGATGAATCGTTATCCAAATCTGCCACTAAAATAAAATCAGCACTCAGTGCATCGAGTACCACACTTGATTGCACTTGCAATTGCTCACCTAGCAGATAAACAACACTGTTTGCATCACTCCCACTGGCAGTAATGAGGTCAAGGTTACCATCGCCGTCTACATCAGCCACCAATAGAGATTTAACCTCTTGGCTCATCGCTAAACTCGTAGAGGGAATAAGTTGACCATTGCCATCATTAATTAAAACCGATGTCATCATAGTGTTAGCATCATAACTAAGCAGATCTACGAAACTATCTCCATCAATATCCACTGCGAAGCCGACACTAGACGGGCTACTTATCAGCAACTCGCCAGGAAGCACTGACAGCACATTGGCGAGTAGCAATTGAGCATTGTCATCGATTACAACTCCGTCTAGATTTCCACCAGAAATCACCACCTCAGCAGAAGTAAACCCAGAACCAACATCATCGACAATCAAAGCTATAAGCGTGCTAGCAACATCTCCAGCTTCAATAGCAGAATCTAACTGACAGCTTAGGGTGTTAGACTCAGTTTCAATACAAGCAGCTGGCAGTGTATCTATGGTCAAACCGTGACTAATGACAATATCAAAAATGATATTGTCAGCAGGAATGAACCCAAGGTTAGTTAACTCTAAGACCAAACTGACAGCTTGATCAGCCGTTGCTGGTGCGGGAGTAAAATAGAAATGAGAAGATATTTCAGTGTCAATTGGCGCGATAACACTTAGGACATACTCTTGCAGCACTGGCGACTCGATTTCGCCATCATAAAGAGCAATAACCACATTATACTGCTCACCTATTGCTTCTTCGGGAGCAGTTCCCTGCACCACCCAATCATTGCTTAATCTTAACCATTCAGGTCCACTAGCCAGCTCAAAACTAATTGAATGAGTAGGATCAATATCTGTCGCAGCTAGTGGGTAAGAATAAATGACACCCGCTGCAACTTGGATAACAGGTGATGAGCTAAACACTGGAGCATCATTAACATTAAATACTTCAATATTGAACTCAGATAAATAGGCGGACTCAACGCCATCAGAAACAGAAATAACAATTCCAGCAGTAGTTCCTACATCATCATTAGTTGGCGTCCCTGAAACCGTACCATCGACAGAACTGAACGTTGCCCAAGTAGGTTGATTGATGATACTAAACATTAGTGAATCGGCTGTGTCTACATCTGCTGCTGTAGGAGTAAAACTATAGAAAACATCTTCATTTACAGACGTAGAAGGCGTACCCGATATAACTGGTGCATCATTGGTATTGATGACTTCGATGCTAAATGCAGTTAACGAAGCCGATAAAGCACCATCGGAAACCGAGATAACAATACCGGAAGTTGTACCTATATCATCATTGGTTGGTGTACCAAAAAGTGTGCCATCAACAGAACTAAAAGAGGCCCAAGAAGGTTTATTGGTAATACTAAATAAAAGTGCATCTGCAATATCTGCATCACTAAAGGTTGGAGAGAAACTATACAATGAGTCTTCATCTACCGATGTCGATGCCACACCAGAAATGACCGGTGTATCATTAAAGTCATAAACAACGGCATAACTTGTTGCTACTATATTGCCATTACCGGAAAGGTCGACTGCAGCACCTTGAGCAATATCCAAACTGACACTCGCTTGCACCACAGGGGTAACCAGAACAGAATAATTTGCAGCATCTATCACAGTGAAACTACTCAACCCCGCATTAGCTGCAATGATATCCCCGATGTCAAAACCTGTGACATCTTCACTAAAACCGATAGTGGCAGTAAATGCTGTAGTAGTCGTACCCGATGGACCACTAATGGTTACTGTCGGCTGAACATCATCATAATTGATACTAAACGTATTTGATTGCGTATTTCCATTACCTGTACTGTCCGTTGCTACACCAGCAGCAACTTCCACAGAAACACTTGTCTCCCCCATTACATCAACTTGAACAGTATAACTAGCAGCATTCACAGTTTGAAAATCAGATAATGTACCGTTGGTAACCGTAATATCATCAACAGTAAAACCCGACATACTTTCATCAAAGTTGATATTCACAACAAAAGAATTTATTTGAGGGCTAGAAGGGCCTGTAACTGTAACCGTTGGCTGAATTACATCGACTGAAAAAATATTACTGGGTCCTGCTGCAGGTGATAAATTAGTACTAAAACGAGCCGTTCCTGCAGCAATAGTGATACCCAAAGAGCCTTCACCACTAAGGTTAGTTAAACTGACCGTCGCAGTACTCATATCACCATTGACAATAGTGATGTCCGCATTAGCACTACCTGTTTTATTAAGCGTGATATCAGCAGCAGTTAAATTGACCTGCTCTACATCAAAGTAACTTACCGTATATGTCACTGGCCCGGAATTGGCTAATGATGATGAAGGTGCACTAATCGCTAAACTAGGAGTTGGGACTAATGGAGTCGTTTGGTATTCAAACTCGACGTCAACAGCTGCCGTATTCGTCACAGTGGCATCGAGAGCATCAATTGCAACGCCTGCCGCAACCGATAAAGTCACCACCCCATCGGCAATTGGAGTAACAACAACACTATAGCTACTTGCTGAACCGCTAAATCCAGATAACGTCCCGTTGATAACGGTAATGTCCGATTGAATAAAATCAGTCACGTTATCGGAAAAATTGATAGTCATGTTGACAGAGGTATTTGATGTAGGGCTAGTGACATCAACGCTTGAAGCAACGGTGATCTCGTTAACACTGATGTTATCTATGGCAGGGCTAATAAACACAACCCCACCTATGGTTGCCATTAAAGTACTAGAGGCTGTGGTGTAAGAATTAGCTAAAGTCCCTGCAGGGAAATGTACCGTCACCGTTAAAGCACATTGGGAGCCAGCACTCACTTCAACGCCTGACACCGATAACATAGTCGTACCAGCGGCAGAACTTGAAGCACCACAAAAATTAGACTGAGCAATAGAAGTAACACTTGCACCGATATTGAGCTTTGAAAAATCTTCAGAAAAACTTATAGCTGTAGCGTCGCCTGCTCCCACTGCGTTGGTTATCAAGTAAGTTAGGTCGACATCCGCACCACTTGCGCCCACTCTGATTGATTCAACAGACACAGAGCTAATATTAAAGCTTTTACTAAAGCTCACACCGCTGACACTCAGATCGGCACTGTTTATACTGTTGCTGACGCTATTGCCATTAACTTGAGCACTGATAACTGAGCTTGTAAGAGTGACATCCCCAACAGTATCTGCTGGTAACTGTATCGAAACCGAAAACTCACAAGTTTCAGCCGCAGCCAGTATTCCTCCTGTAAACGTAACTAGCCCTGCCCCACTGATACTTGAACCCGAGCCACAGATATCCCCACTAGGTAGCCCTGTTGCAACCATGCCAGTCATTGCGGCATCAAGATCTAAAGTAAAACCAATATCAGTGGCAGAAGCGGAAGATGCAAAGTCATGATGGAGTGAGAAGTTTATAACGCCAGCACTACCAGGTAGAACCGTGCCTTCGGCAAATGAAAAGCTCATTGAAGGGGCTGTATCTATGTTAATTGCAACATTTGCAGACGGTGACCCACTCGATATTAACTGTGAATTGATGGTCGATAATATAGTGCCTACTGACATATTATAACTGCCTGCAGCTAAACTGGTTGGCAAAGTTAGCACCATATCAAAAGTACAACTATCACCAGCGGCAAGGTCCGCACTGGTCACTACAACACCTTCAACAACAGGTGCATTGTCTTGAGCGAATATCAAATTAAAAGCTGAGCTCCCGCCGCAGCTACCAGCCGCAGGTATCGTCGGAGACACGATCCCGTCTATACCACTTATATCGGTTGTAAAACTAATATCACTAGCCGCATTAACGGTATCTAGGTTTGTTAGAACATGGCGTAAAGTCACCGTGTCGCCTGCAGTTAAAAATGGTTCAACAACACTAACGGTAAGACTCGGCGCATTCGACACCACCAAAGCATTACTCGCATCTGTGTAATTCGTTGTTGAGCCATTGAGTATTGCAGATATACCCGTAGCGGTATTCGTGTACGCTCCCTGAGCAGCATTCGCAGGAATCGTCACTGGAACGGAGAAGCTACAACTCCCTTCGGTGGCAAGGCTTCCCCCTGTTAAAGTAATGCTAGAAGAACCTGAAATACTAGAACCTGAACCACAAACATCCGCAAGCGGCAAACCTGTGGCTACAAGACCTGTTAGTGCACTATCTAAATCATCAGAAAAAGTAATATCAGTAGCAGCGAAGCTTCGATCAAAGTTGGTCACCGTAATATCAAGCGTACCAGCTGCAGAACCTGGTACGACAGTTATTGGGGAAAAGCTTAGATTAAGAAATTCTCGTTGAACGTCAAAAGAAACCCCTACCAAACCAGATGTAATTAAAGACGGAAAAGTAACAAAGGCATCATTCCAAATAAGATCAAACGTACCAGGGGTATCGGCTAATATATCAATAGATGCGGTACATGAAGTTTCGGAATTTAGCATTACCCCTGTAACTGTGATGGAATCATCACCAACCGGTTCATTAACGACTACCCCACTACAATCAGTGGTAAAGTTGGCTACAGGAGCAATGGTAATTCCTGCTGGTAGATTAATAGATGCCGTACCTCCAGCAATTAAGCTGCCTGTATTTGAAAATGTATAATTAATAGTGTTAATCGCACCAACAGAAATCGTTGATGCGGCAAGAGATACACCAACAGTAAATAGAGTCCCATCGATATTTAGCGTGGTGGAAGAGTCTGATCCACTTCCTAGACTGGAAGTGAGCCCGGTAACAAGAGTTGCGCCAGTAACTGTTCCTGTAATATTAAATGAAAAACTACAACTTGCACCCGCACCTAACCGATAATTACTCGCTGTAAAAGTTGATTCCCCTGCATTGGCTGTAAAACTACCATCCGTACAACTAGTCCCCCCCATAACTTGTCCAGCAATCAGTTGACTAGCTGGTAGACTCGCTAAAAACCCAATATCTGATGCTGAGCTTGCTGAGGTATTCGTTAAGGTATAAGTCAGCGTACTGACATGACCCGATGCTATTGGCGTCGTGTTAAACATGCCCACTAAAGTTAAATCGGTACCTGCAGCACTTGCAAACTTTGCGACCAACAATAATGAGATATAAAAAACTGCATTAACAGCCCTTAAAAGACACTTCTTCTGCCAGGAGGTGTTTTTCATTGTAATTCCTTTTATAAATCTCTTATTAGCACAATAAAAGAACGCAACTCAAATATAAGAATAAATACCAATAAACATAATGATAACACTTGATTCAATTATTGTTATCCCCCTTTTTAATTAATCTTGCCAGTACTCAATACAAAACACCCACTTTCACGCAGAAAGGAAACGCGCAAAATATCTATACTTATCAATATAATACATCACACCACCCCGCCATAATTTAATATAAGAATCAAAAATCATTTGGTTACTTGTTAGCCAAACAACTATAAGTGGTCAAACCTTTGACGTGAAACCATAGTTTTTTATTGCCTATTGTTACCATTAGGTTAAAATTAACTCATTATTTTAATATGCAGGTAAAAATATGATAAACGCATATAAGAAACCTCTTTTAATTGCCCTTTGTATTTCAAGTTCCTTAAGTCTTTCAAGCTTTGCTATTGCAGCAAAACCTATAGTTGCGAGCGGTTCTCAATTAGAAATTAGTGCTTTGAGCAGTGAAGATAAATTTGATGAAGCCACGGTAACCATTACAGGCCCTAATGGGTTTGAAAAGCAGATGAAAGTGAGTGCTAACAATACCGAGCTCGACATAGAACAGCTAGGCATAATCAAAGATGGCAACTACAGCTATCAAATTGAATATAGTCAGCTAGGCGAAGTAGAGATAGTAAATGATCGTAAAACAGGTAGGCAGGGAGCAACCAGAAATTTAGGAAAAGTAGAGACTAAATCTGGATACTTCAATGTCAGAGACAGTGAGTTTGTTCAAGAGCTTGAGTATGAAGGAGAGCTAGGACAGGAGCCAAAAGTTGATCAGATGCTTGAGAAAATGGTTGATAAGAATAATTTTGAGATCGTGGACGAGCAGTTAGCCAAGTAAGTTGGCTATTCCTTACTAACTTAGAATAGCAAAGGTAATTACAATGAATAAGAATATGAGCATTAGTAATAGAATGAAAATAACATTAACAGTACTCCCGCTCAGCTTGGCTATCTCAATGACTATGGCTTCTTCAGTGCTTGCCGATCAAGTCATCTTAGATGATCTGATTGTTGATGGTAGCGCTTGTATAGGGTTTGACTGTGTAAATGGTGAGTCATTCGGCTTCGATACGTTAAGACTGAAAGAGAATAATCTTAGAATAAAGTTTATCGATACCAGTAGCACAGCTAGCTTTCCTGGAAACGATTGGCAAATCACTGTCAATGATAGTGCAAACGGTGGGGCAAACAAATTTTCAATAGACGATATAGATGGTGGCAAAACACCCTTTACCATTGAAGCTAATGCACCAACACACTCTCTATTCGTGGATGATGGGGGCAAAATAGGTATAGGAACAAGCACCCCAGTTGTTCAGATGCATATCAAAGATGGTAACACCCCTACCCTACGTCTAGAGCAAGACGGCAGTTCAGGTTTTACACCGCAAACCTGGGACGTCGCCGGTAACGAAGCAAACTTCTTTATACGTGATGCAACTAATGGTTCCACATTGCCGTTTAGGATATTTCCTGGTGCACCGTCTAATGCATTTAACATTGCAGCCAACGGTAATATTGGTATTGGCGACACAACACCAGATGCGAAATTAGATATTGAATCTGGTGATTTGATGCTCACAGATGGTCAAGTAACAATCAGAAAAGCCAATGATCCTAAGATCCTATTTAATGAAAATGATGTCGTAACAGATCAATGGGAATTAGGGCTGGCGGACGTGTATGGCAATTCAATGACCCTACTAAACAAAGATAACCCATTAATTGGATATGCCCTCTATAACACAGGCGATATTTATATGAATAATGGACTATCACAAGCAACACAAGGAAATAAATTCTCTTGGCATTTATTAGCAAATGGCAACATAGAACAAGCAGGTGATTTATGGGTTGGAGGAAATATAACTGCTCAAGGAACAATTAGCCCAGGCTCAAGTCGTTCAACAAAAAACAATATAAATATTATTGACGGTGACAAGATATTAAACATGCTGAGTGAGATCGATATATTTACATGGTCATATATTCGTGATGCGGGAAAAGTCACTCATATAGGTCCTATGGCCGAAGAGTTTTATGAAATTTTCAACTATGGAGTGGATAACAAGCATATCTCACCTACTGATACATCAGGTATTTCTTTAGCAGCGATTAAATCTCTAATGGATAAAGTCGAATCGCAAAGCAAAAAAATAGAAAAGCTTGAGAACACTTTGACTCTTCTAGAAAAAACTAATTATAAAAATTCAAGCCTGTAATTTTTATGTAACTACCTTTCAATCAGTATCCCATGTGGGTCAATGGGAGGTAGATTATGAACAAAAAAGAACTAGAAACATTCGCTAAACAAGCCTGAAGGAATTTAAACCAAAGTCACTGTTGAGTGATTAAATGTTGAATTTGTTCATCACTTAGCTATCAAAAACGATAAGATTGCGGTCACAACGGTTACTCCCACAAGCAAGTAAAGACCGAAGGCGGATGTTTCAAGTTAGACACTAACTCGTAACCGAAATGGTAGCTTTGCGCATGAGATAGTTAAAAAGAACCAAAGCCGTTTTACCTCTATGGACGATAAAATATTAAATCCCCACGCCAAGGACATGATAACGTGAGATATCATCGCCTCTTTCGATGAAATGTATGATGCTGACATCACCTCATGCTAATTTCTCGCGTCACCAAAATCGGTCATTGACCGTGTTCTTTAATGTCTATCTGTCTGCTAGAAGCAGTGTATCCTATCATTTACTTTGACTGTATTATGATTAAATTAAGGAAAACAATAAGGCCATAAATAATGACTTGGTATGTTGGTAGCAAAAAACAAGGTGTTAAGTTTTAGTTAAACGTGCTGGTAGAGCTTCAAAGTCGTGGGCTCAAAGGTATTCTCTTCGCCTGTATCGATGGCTTAAAAGGCTTTCCTGATATTATAAATCATCTTTTCGAACACTCTAATTTAGCTTTGCATAGTCGTATGGTGAGAAACTCGATGAAGTTTGTGCCGTACAAAAACTACAAATTAGTGGCAGCCGATTTAAAGAGAATTACCAGTCAGTAACCGAATAATTTAGAACATTATGGCGAGAAATGGGACGAAAAATATCCCCATATCTCAGTACCCTAGCACAAGGCTAATCTTGATGCGCTATTTAATGACCCTCAAGACACCCGGTAGCCATCTACACATCAATGCTATCGAGCACTTAGAACAGTGTGATTAGGAAAGTTATCAAGAATCGTAAGCTCTTTCGAAATGATTACCCAGTAAAGAAAGTCGTTAACTTAGCGTAAACGCAAGCCTCGAAGAAGTGAACCATAGCGATTAGAAAAAAGTATCACGAATCGCATTATGATTGAGTTTGAAGATCGAACATAAAATCACATAAAAATCAACTGGTTAAACAGCGCCTATCGACAGAATTCAAAGATCGCCCCTAAAATATTCAATATTCGGGTGTTTGGGGGTTACACAAAATGTCAACCGTTCTCCATCAAATTGACTTATTAGAGCTATCCTTGCTCTATAAACTCTGCGTTTCCTCCATTGCACTTTTTAGTGCTTGACTAAACTTAATTGCGCCAGGTAAGGCTAAATGATCGTCATCATAAAAATAATCATTAGTGCCACCATCCATCTCTTCATAAAAGAAATCATGAAAATCAAACACCTCAATATTGTTGTGTTTGGCCAGTTTAGCTAATAGCTTATGATGATCAGGGAGCCACTTCTGAATCCTTACATCCTCATAATATTCTCGGGTAAGGGGAGGGACAACTAGAATTAATCGACCTTTCCTTTCTTCTAGTATCTCGGCCAGTAAACTCAGCCGTCCCACATTATTTTCAGGCAGTTCAGGTTCAGCCATCAACGACAACTCAATAAGAGTACTATGATGAGCAACTGTAGTATTTGCATATTCAGCGATACATTCAGCTTTCATAGTTTCCATTCTATAGCCACCAAGCAGAAGTGTCTTTTTATTTATAATACCTTCTGCTAACCAAAAGCAAGGCTTTACTATTACCTCCTCAGTCCTTTCCAAGGCAACGGGCTCTAATAATTTCATAAATACCTGCCGAACTTCAAAAATCGGAAAAAGTTGTAAAACCCAAGTTTGAAGACTCGCTTCAAAATCATAAGAAAACGTTTCATAGGATAAGGGAAGATTACTAATTACATTTCCTTTACGCTTTTTAATATCTCGACTAATATAAAGTTGAGACATATGCAAAGTACCAGGCGAAACTGACAAAAAAATCACATCAATATTGACAGCGTGACCCAGAATAATGCTGGATTTAAATAAGACCTCTTCTATATCTCCACCACCATCATGAAAATTAACCCCTTTAACACCTAATGAAGGAAAATTAAAACCAATACTGTGCGAGGTTCCAAGGGCTAAAGCGGTAAAAGTATGAGGCTCCTTCTGAAATAATGACAGTTTGGTCACTTTCACATAATCGTGGAGAAAATAAAGCGAAGCATTCATGCTTACAGACAACAATAAAAATACTAGTAATATGCTCCCTAAAAACCTACTCAAATATTCAAAATTGAAAGTAGATAAATGGTTCATCTATAAACCCCCCTATCATAAAAATGCAAATCAGCATCAACATAGCAGCCCCCCAACGTAGATAAGATACCAAGTTAGCAATCTCAGCGATAATATCCAGCTGTTTGCACTCGATATGAAAGCTATAAACAAATAGGCAACCAAGGCCTACAAAAGCCTTAAAAAGCATTAATTTCCCATGAACTGCGTATACATCTGAAAACTCAGTACAGTAAGAAGGGACTACCATGTAACCAAGCACTGAAAGTAGTATTGGAGTATCTTGAATATAAAACATTGGAGCGCTGAACATCAAGACTATAGCTAAACAAATTCTACTATAGAAACCAGAGTAATTGAGACAAAAACCAAATGATTGAGTGACAATTTTTGATATCGGGAACCAACAAATCATTACAACACCATGGAATAAACCAAAGAGAATAAAATTCCAGCTAGCTCCATGCCAAAGACCAATAATAATTAAAGTAAAAACAGTAACTACTGAGCGTAGAGGCTCTGTAGGAAAGCGCCTAAGTAACGGGATTTGAATATAATCTCCAATCCACCGAGTTAAACTTATATGCCATCGCTGCCAAAAAGACCTCAGGTTTGATGAAAACAATGGTCTTCTAAAATTGATCGTTAGCCTAACACCAAACAATAATGCCACACCTCTTGCGATCTCAGAATATGCCATAAAGTCACAATAAATCTTTAGCGTAACCAGTGCACCAGTAAGCCAATAAACCCAAACAGAGAATCGCACTTCACTAAAGTATACAGAATTAATGCTTTCGCTTAAGTTATCCGCAATAACCAGTTTGACAAAAAGGCCCCAGACGATGAGCAGCAAACCATAGCGGAATTGATACAAGGTAGGTAAGGATAGAGACTTCAGCTGTGGAAGTAACGTGCGACTTCGCTCAATTGGACCGGCAACGAGCTGAGGAAAAAAACAAACAAATAAACAAAAAAAACCTAGATGCTTTTCTGGCTTAATCTTACCTAAGTAGACATCAAACGTATAACTCAGTGTTTGTAATGTATAGAAAGATAGCCCTAAAGGAAGTAATAAATCATGTAATTCTAAATCGAGACTAAATAATGAACTTGCATTACTACCGAAAAAATTCCAATATTTAAAACAAAATAAAATACCTAGATTAACGAATAAACTTATTAGCAAATATTTTTTTCTCGCAGATGTACATTCTTTTTGCCCCATTTTCAACGCACAAAAATAGTCAATTAATGATGAGAAAAAAAGCAGTGGTATATACCGCCAATCCCAATAAGCATAGAAGCCATAACTGATTAGCAGCATCAATACCCAACGATAACGAGTAGGTACAAGACAATAGCCAACAAAAACCAATGGAAAAAAAACTAAAAAAACAAGCGATACAAAAGACAATTAAAGCCCCCATCACTATCAAACTTATTAATGATACATTTTGTGTTCAATGAATATAGTTTTAACAGTTTGTTGAACGAAGCCGCTTCGCGGCAGAAGAGATAAAAACCATCTTTGCTCTCACATCTTAAATACTTTCTAGAAGCGACCAAGCTTGGTCGTAAATCTAGGAGTATTGTCATGAACACATCCAAACAGCAACGCTTTGATTCTCTTTATGAACAAAACCTTACCAACTTAACACTGCAAGGCAAGCGACCCGCAACCATCGATGCTTATAGTCGTGCAGTACGACGTATTGCTGCGTACTTTGACTGTTGCCCCGATAATCTCACGACTGATGATTTGAAGCGTTACTTCGTCGATTTAATCGCATCCCATTCATGGAGCACAGTGAAGTTAGACCGTAACGGCTTACAGTTTTTCTATCGGCATGTGTTCAACCAAAACTGGGAGTGATTTAATATCATCAAGCCGCCTCAAGTGAAACGATTACCCGACATCCTTACCCCAGCAGAAGTCGCTATCGTGATTAGTCTCACCCGCCAACTGCGTTATCAGGTCTGCTTTTTGACCCTTTATAGTATGGGCTTAAGGCTTGGTGAGGCTGTTTCATTGCGTGTCGGTGATATCGATTCGCAGTTGATGCAGGTGCATATTCGTGATGCTAAAGGCAGCAGGGCAATTTTCTTGCTCCTGCAAAAATCACATCCATGTGAATAACAAACTCGTCCCCTTACCTAAACGAACCTTGATTGCGCTGCGGTTTTACTGGCAGACACATAGTCATCCTCGCTTTCTGTTTCCCGGCAAAGATAGCTAACCAGACTCATTGATAGATAAAGGCGGTATTCAAAAAGCACTGAAGCGGGTTATCGGAGAGTGTAATATTCATAAATCCATAAGCCCGCATAACCTACGTCATAGCTATGCGACACACCTGTTAGAGCAACGTCTCGATTTACGCTCGGTTCAAACCTTACTCGGCCTTAACATCCTTAACATCCTTAACATCACCGCGCGTTATACCAGACTCACTCAAATTACCCGCAAGAACACCATCAAAGCCATTAACCAACTCGCTGACCATTTGGTGCTGAAATGGAAGTGTGGCACATGAAGTTCATCGACATTTTACGCGACCATCTTGAGGAGTTTAATCAAGTGTATAAACGGCAAATCACTCCCTCGATACGCCAAGCGATACAGGCCATGCTCAGTTGCCGAGCCAACACCCAAAGAGTCAGCCAATGAGCTTGCCAGAGTTTTACTCATACCGCTGACTTCCGCTCTCATACGGCCATCGTAGTTGCCCACAATATCAGCACAACACCACGCCAGATTGGTTGCTGAAGCAACAAGCCAAGTTACTGCCAGTTGATTACTACATGGTCACCTTTACCTTACCGTTTGATGTCGCAAAGTATCAACCAGAGCAGATATATCAAGCCATGTTCTCAGTCGCAGCCAGTGTACTCAAAGTACTTTGCTACGCGTTCAAATAAACTGGGTGGCGACATTGGCTTTACAGGCATATTGCATACTCACAGTCGGCGGCATGATTTTAATCCCCACACCCACTTCATCATCCCTGCTGGCAGCTTTAACAAAGACAAAAAACAGTGGCAAAAGAACAAAGGCAAGTACCTGTTTAACGCCTCTAACCTTACCAAGGTCTGGCGGGCACGATTGCTAGAGCAGCTGACACAGCAACTAGATATCAAACTGCCAGCATCATTCCCAAAAAAATGGGTGCTCAACTGCCGACACGTCGGTAAAAGCTTACCAGCACAGCAATATCTGTCACGTTATCTCTATCGAGGTGTTTGCCCGACAAGAATATTATCAGTGACATCGATGGCCACGTCAGCTTCGACTATCTAGACAGTCAAACTCAGACAAATAAAGTACGTACCTTACCGCGAAGGATTGTTTATGGTTAGTCCTACAACACGTGCTACCAAAAGGGTTACGACGAGTAAGGGACTATGGGGTACTTCGAGGGAATTGCAGCAAACTACGGCAACAAATACAGCTTATGTTAGCTGTCGCAGGTGCAACATTTCCATCACTAGCAAAAATAATCAGGAGGCTAACGGTAAGGCCTTACCCTTGCTGTCAGCAACCGATGTGTTTTATGGGAATACACCGAAGTCATTTGGAAAATGGCCGACCAACAAGTTCTATGATCACAGCTTAGCGCTGAGACTTATTACTAGAAGATAGGGATAATGGGGTCAACGAATGAAGGAGAGTCTAAACAGATAACCAACTAACATAGCAGTGATTATTTTAGTATTTTTGATGCTAATAGATCGTACTGGCTAAAAAAGTCACACTCTAATCCTCACCTCAAATAGATCGAACTCTCGATCTGCTATTTACTATTAAAGGTAGCGATTTTAGCAAGTTCGGGCTGTTCAACACTTGGGATAAGGACGCTGCTGCGCGCGGCCTATCCTTATCTGTTATGAAGTCATTATTCAATAACCGATCAGCTGTTAGTTCTTCCTATTTGAACACCAATTTATATCATTACTTTCTCCATCATACTGAAATATCAAGCTGAACAATAAGATGTAATGGTAAACCTACTATAAAACTCCTCAGCAACGTAATTGGTAAAGCCCCAACATCCCAGTAGTAGAGTGGGAGTGATCATTTTTATAATTATCAAATAGGCTTAACCCATTATAGTTTCGCGTCACGTGCGGTGAAGGTCAAATTTGTTGGGTGCTTTTCGAGAATATTGTCGGACGGTAGCCGAAGTATAGTGAAACTATCAGTCCCATCACCTCGAAAAACAGACAAGCGTCTTAATGCCTAGTAACATCAGAACCAAATGAAACGTATTTGAAACAACATATAGAATACGAGCGGTAAAGGATATTTCAGCAGTTATTGAGCCTAATCTGATGTATTATCGAGGTCTTAAGTTCCATTTATTTTGTGAACACACTTGCTAATGAATTTACATAGATGGCTACTTAACATCTATCAGCTGATAAGGCACGGAACAATCTAAGGTTACCTGTGTTGGCTAATGAGAATACTCCAACGAATACAACCAATTTCAAAATAACTAGCAAGTAAGAGAAAGGAATATCTCTTTAGACGCTCAGTGGCTTTGTTCAACGATCACCATTACAAATCAAGTATTACAGCTACAAAATAGCTTTCACTGCCCCCTATATTGAACAGCCTACTCGACATAGCGAATCATATGCTGTTTATTTGTGTTACTACACTCTTGGAAGATAATTACATCAAAATCGGTTACTGACTCGTAATTGAGTAGGTCGGTTATACTTCATGAAATTTTTAATTTAAAATGATTACTCTCTCCAAACACTTACTGGTTATGCTCAAATGTATTTCGAATATGAAATGGGCAACAGACACTTCCGACCACCGTGCTTTATAAGGATAGTAAGGATAGTAAGGATAGTAAGGATAGTAAGGATAGTAAGGATAGTAAGGATAGTAAGGATAGTAAGGATAGTAAGGATAGTATTTATACTTGCCCCATCTAATGATTTCCAGTTTAATCATCCGCTTACTTAACTTGCTTAACAACTATTGATTAATAATAAAATATCGATGCTAAAAACACTTCTCTGGAGTTTAAAATAAATCGTCAGAAAATATAGAACACGTAATATTCTGTTCTAATAATCTACCCCTGAATATTATAACGAGTGTTAATTAGGTTTAGCAGCATCCCCTGAACCACTTCCTGTAATAGTCATGAGAATAAATTTGAGATAATTTTTAACTGTTAATGTATCTATCATTTCTTTATCGGTTTGAGCTAAGAGTCCTGGTGTAGACATATCTATATTTTTAACTTGTGCCAAACCTGTTACTCCAGGAAGGACATTATACACCCCTAATGCATCACGTTCTTGAATTAATTCATTTTGATTGAATAAATTTGGACGAGGCCCTACCAAACTCATTTCACCTTTAAGTACATTAACGAGTTGTGGCAACTCATCAATTTTAGTTTTACGAAGACATCTACCAAATTTTGTAATGGAAGCATGATTAGCTAAATGACTAGCAACTGATTTAGTTTCTACAACCATAGTACGAAACTTAATAAGTTTAAATGGTTTCTTATTCTTTCCCACACGAATTTGAACAAAAATAGGCGATCCTGTATCAAATATACCGATAATGGCTACACACAGTAAGATTGGCCATAGTAACAACAATCCTAAAAAAGCTGCAAAAAAATCTATAATACGTATCATTTGTTATTCTCTGAAAGTGAAGTCATAGCTTGCTTCATAGTGTATGGAGGACTCCACCCTAGAATTTTTTTAGTATTCGATGAATCTACCTGTAAATTACCCACTAATTGTTCGACCATTAATTTTTTATTCAATAGACACGCAGCAAACCTTATCATATTAGTAGGAATTGGGAATTGCATAGTTGTCTTTCCCAGTCCTTCAGCAATCGCATTAGTAAACTCTTTAATGGACACAGTTTTACCATCAGATGCTAAAAAAGTTTTTCCTACTGCACTTTGGTGTTTAGCACAAGTTACCAGTAAATCAGCAAGGTTTTGCACTGCAATAAAATCACGTCTGTTATCAGTAAGACCAAAAGGCAGCAATGGAAAATTATTTACTAGGCGACTGAGCACACCAAAGTTACCTGGGGCATTAGGACCATATACCAAAGTAGGTCGTACGATCACAACCTCTAACCCTGTCTCATTAGCGATATGTTTTAATCCTAACTCAGCATCGTATTTTGATTGAGCATAGGCGTTGTGTGGTTGTGGACTAGACTCTACAGAAAAAGGCGTTCGATACGTTGAAGTACCATTCACACCAATTGAGCTAACAAATACAAATCGTTTAACCCCAGCCTTAGCCGCTTCGTTGGCAAAATGTAAAGTTCCCTCAACATTGACAGACTGATAATCCTGCTCGCTGAATGAATTAGAGTGAGCGAGCCCAGCAAGATGAATGATTGAATCAATATCAGAAAATGCACCTTGCCAATTGGTTTCTGCATTTAGTGTTTTAATTTTATATACAGATGAATAGTGATGCTTCCTCCCCTCTCTTACAACCTGTTTTTTTATATTATACTTTTGTAATAATACTTTCCCGACAAACCCTGTGCCACCTGTTAACAAGATACTCATGATACCATCATTGTATTAACAACCCTTTTAATTTTGGTTAATGCCAACGTTTCTGAAAAATTATCGATTAAACACTTCCTTGGTTGCATTAGTGGCGTATCACTCATTTGCAATGTATCTGTGACATTATCAAGTTGTTCAGCTAAAAGTGTTGGTTTAGCAGCCTCGCAAGCCCAACCGACTTGATATTCAGATAACAAGATAGACAACTCAGAATTATTATCTCCCACATAGAGAATAGGTTTATCCGCAGCCATCGAGAAATAAGCTTTACTCGGTACCCCTAAGCCAAACATGTTACCAGATAATGTTACCAGCGAAACATCGCACGCACTTAATCCAATATGATTTTTTTCTAAATCTAAAGGTCCATAAAAGAATATTTTTTCATAACCACTTTCATTGTTGATTTTCTCTAATGTTTTCTTTACGTAATCAGCTTCTGAGCCACAGCCAATAAATAAATATCTCGCCTGTTTATGTTTTGATAGTTGAATCGCTTTGAGCAGGTTATCCATTCCTTGCAGCCGGCCCATATTACCAAAGAATTGATAAACAATTTGATTCTGCCAACCTAAGTCATTGATAATTTCATTGTCCGCTTTTTCTAAAGAGGGAATTTTTTCTGTCGAAGCCCAGTTAGGAATATAATATATTTTTTCACAGCTTCCAGTTTTTTCTTGTAAAAGCGTTTTCATATCACGTCCTATACAAATCAGACTATCTGGCGAACTGTACATTTTTTTTGATAAATAAATAAGCACCTTATAGAAAAAACTATTTTCAGAAAGGACCTGAGCAGGAATAAGATTATTTGGGAATACATCATGAACCAATACCAACCATTGATACTTATATCTCAATTTTAAAACAGCTAAGCTTGCCATAGTAACGATAGGATTTGTTCCAGAAAAAAGAAGGTCTGCGCTGTACACTTCCTCTTTAATCACTGAAAGAAAGCTCATTGTTTGCTTAACTTGCCCTAACAGCCGCGATAACAAATTATTTTTATTATGCACAGCTATCTTCACAAACCGTGTTTTAATATTATATTTTGATGCGAATGCCAATGAGTGCTCATTCTCTGGAACAATAAGCACAATCTCATAATCACCATTCAAATATTTAGTGATTTGTGACCAATAATAAGCTGTTGAATTATGATTTTCACCAATAAATTCGGCAAGAATTACGACTTTTTTTTTCACCTTAATACTCTTTCCAAACCACACGCTTAACATAATCCGTATAAGAATGAATAATTCTTACCATTTTATCAGATACGTTAGGCATGCTGTAATCATACACAGGACGAAGAAGACGTTCATCACCACTTGGTTGAGATTCCAATACTTGCAACGCCTGCATAATACGCTCAACACTTAGACCTACCATCATTACCGAAGCTTCTTCCATGCCCTCTGGGCGCTCATGAGCTTCTCGCAGATTTAATGCAGGGAAATTCATGATTGAGGATTCTTCATTAATGGTACCGCTATCAGATAATACAACTTTCGCATTTTTCTGAAGATGGTTGTAATCATGAAAACCTAAAGGTTTAAGTAGCTGTATATTTTTATGGAAATCAATACCTTGGGATTCGATGCGATTTCTTGTACGTGGATGCGTTGATACAATCACTGGAAAACCATAATGCGCAGCAACTTTATTTAGGGACTCTGCTAGCTTAGCTAATTGCTTTGGAGAATCTACATTTTCTTCACGGTGTACGCTAACGACGAAAAACAGTCCTTTTTCTAACCCTAGACGTGACAATACATCAGAAGCATCAATTTTAGGCATATAATGATTTAATACCTCGAACATTGGACTTCCAGTTTTAATTACACGATCAGCAGGCAAACCTTCAGCTAAAAGGTAATCACGAGCAATAGTACTGTATGTCAGGTTTATATCCGCAGTATGATCAACAATTTTACGATTTGTTTCTTCAGGTACACGTTGATCAAAACAGCGGTTACCAGCTTCCATATGGAAGATCGGTACTTTACGTCGCTTAGCTGGAATAACTGAAAGACAAGAGTTCGTATCACCCAATACTAACATAGCATCAGGTTGAACCTCCTCTAATACTTGATCAACTTTGATAATCACCTGTCCAATAGTTTCAGCAGCATTTTTTCCTGCGGCATTCAAAAAGTAGTCAGGCTTACGTACACCGAGATCATTGAAAAAAACTTCGTTAAGTTCATAATCATAGTTTTGACCAGTATGAACTAGAACATGTTCACAATGTTCATCTAATTTGGCTAAAACACGTGACAGTCGAATAATCTCAGGACGAGTACCAACCACTGACATAATTTTTAATTTTTTCATTTAATTACCTAATATTAAAGTGGTTTAGCAAAAGTATCTGGATTATTTCGATCGAAAATCTCATTAGCCCACAGCATGACAATTAGCTCATCATCACCAATATTAGTCACATCATGTGACCAGCCTGGTGCAGTTTCAACAATTTTTGATTCTTCACCATTTATGGCTAACTCATAACGTTCATCCGTGATGATATTCTGAAACTTGAACAAAGCTTTACCTTTTATAACAAGGAATTTTTCAGTTTTTGAGTGATGGTAATGACCACCACGAGTGATCCCTGGATGAGCTGTAAAGAATGAAAACTGACCCGAATCTTTCGTTTTAAGCATTTCAACGAAAGTGCCACGTTCATCACTATGTCTAGTAACTGAATAAGCAAACTGCTCAGGGTCAAGGTAACTTAGATAGGTTGAATAAAGTGCGCGAACAAAATCCGTACCCACCTTCTCGGTAACTAGATTGCTTCTGCTCTCTCTGAACTGAGACAGTAACTCAGCAACATCACCAACTGTTGTTTTATAAACAGGTGATATCTCACAATTGTTAGTATCTACAATAGAGTCGTCTAACAAACGGACAAATTGCTTACAAACATCATCAATATAAACAAGTCGAAGCTCCGCTTCTGCATTGTTAATGGTAATAGGTAAGTTATTTATTGTATTGTAGCAAAAAGTGGCAATAGCTGAATTATAATTAGGCTTACACCATTTACCGAATACGTTAGGTAAACGATAAATATAGATCGTTGCACCAGTTACATCTCTGTAAGAGTTTAGAATATTTTCTGCTACCGCTTTACTTACCCCGTAAGGATTATCAAGTTCAGCCTGAATTGAAGACGTTAAAACAAGGGGTGTTTTTTTATCTAACTTGATAAGGTGATTTACTATTAAGGCAGTTAAATCTGCATTACCACTTTTGAATTCGTCTTCATGTTTTGGACGATTTATACCCGCTAGATGATAAATAAAATCAGCACTTTCTACCTTTGCTAAGATATCATCTTTAGTATCTTCAAGCGTAATAGTTGTAATGGAAGTAAAGCCGATCTCAGATAAAGTGACAAGTAAGTTTTTTCCTATAAAACCATTTGCTCCTGTTACAACAATATTCATTTATACGCCCTCTGGAACAACTAGATTACCAGCCTTTATTTCTCTCATAAAATCAAGTTTTAGTAAAAGTGCTTCCATTGCAGCAACGTCTAAACCGACAGTGTTATGTGAGTTATAATCTTCAACTGTAGAAAGGTCTTGTTCACCTTCTTCAGTAAACTGTGCATAGTTCAAATCACGGTTGTCTGCAGGGATCCGATAATAATCACCTTGATCTTGAGCTACAAACATCTCCTCACGGCTACAAAGTGCTTCGTATAGTTTTTCACCATGACGTGTTCCAATCACATTAACTTGATGCTCTGGTTTACCCATTAAATTAATAATAGCTTGAGTAAGTACATCAATTGTGGCACCTGGTGCTTTCTGTACAAAAATATCGCCGTTTTTTCCATTTTCAAAAGCATGTAATACTAAATCAACAGCATCATCAAGTGTCATCATGAAGCGTGTCATATTCGGATCTGTTACCGTTAACGGTTTACCTTCTATAATTTGACGACAAAATAGTGGAATGACACTACCACGAGATGCCATTACATTACCGTAGCGAGTTGTACAAATAGTCATCCCTTCGGGGACATTACGAGACTTAGCTACAATAACCTTTTCCATCATCGCTTTTGAGATACCCATTGCGTTAATAGGATACACTGCTTTATCAGTGCTTAAACAAACCACTTTATGGACCCCATGATTAATCGCAGCTTCAAGTACATTTTCAGTACCGAGCACATTGGTTTTAACAGCCTCAAGCGGATAGAACTCACACGAAGGTACCTGTTTAAGAGCAGCAGCATGGAAAATATAATCTACACCGCGCATTGCATTTGAAACACTTTGATAATCACGGACATCGCCAATATAAAATTTCAATTTATCTGAGTTGAATTTTTTACGCATATCATCTTGTTTTTTCTCATCTCGAGATAAAATACGAATTTCTTTTATATCGGTGTTTAAAAATCTATTTAGAACGGCATTCCCAAACGAACCTGTACCACCGGTAATTAATAACACATTTTCTTTAAACATAAAAAACTCTCATAATTTATTTAGATAAAATATCCCAATATAAGCCAGAACGAATTTCGGCTGTTGGAATATCATTTACAATTTTTTTCCCGAGCACGCATTTTTCATTTAGCAAATCATAATTTTGTAAATTATTATAAATGACTCTAGCAATATCTTTTGCAGAGGACGCATTAAAATAAAATGCCGCATCACCGCACACCTGACTAACAAATGGATAATTAGACGAAAATATTGGTTTCCCCATTTTCATAGCTTCAATCGGAGTTGCGGAAAAACATTCAAGTAGGCTTGGAAAGATAAGCGCATCTATTTTTTTATAAAAAATAGGACATTGAGTTGAGCTAATCGGGCCAACAGTAAAGTAGTTTTTCCGTTTATCGAAACCTAATTTAGACATTTGTAAATCAGTCAGAGTAAACAAGAAATTGATAGGGAAATTATATTCTTCTTCTAGAATTTGTCCAACTTCAAGCAAAACATCCAAATTCTTGTGGATATGAGGATACCCTAAAAACCCCAGAGTTGGAAAAGTATTATTGAAAAGAGGAAAAACAATATCTTCCCACATATGTGGTTCATCAAATACTCTTGAGCAGCTATTTGATACTACAGATATAGGCATCTTAAAACTTTGTGCAATCAGAGCATCTTTTACATGCTGATGCTCAACTACCAAATGATCATAACTTGAAAAGTATCTTTTTTGAACAGCATACTTAATTAGATTTTTTACCCTAGAGACAATATTCAACTTTAAATAGGCATCATTTTTTGGATAAGCAATCCAAGGCTGAGCAAACCCTACAATATACCTCTTGGAATTCAAATCGTAGTAAATTGGACCAAAAATAATGAAGCAACAATCATACATAGAACCTGAAAATTTAAAATCAGAAGGTATTTTCCTTCCAATATAATCTTTAACAACATAATTATTGAAACAGCTAAAGTCTAAGCCTAAACGAGAAAGCTCATAATCGATCTGAGATGAAACCACTACATCAACCAATGATAATTTTTTGTCATTTTTTGACTTCACTAGTTCAAATATAAATGATGTGGCGACTTGAACCGCTCCGCCTGAGTGTAAATTCCCAGCAAATATCAACTTCATTTTATAAACTACTCTACTGTAATATCTTTTACTAACGAATCAGAGTAGCCAAACTCTTCAAAGTATAATAAAAAAACTGTTGGCATATAGAAAGGTTTCAACACCATCGAATCTCGAGTGTAATTATCACTAACTACATCGGCGTACCTATTATCAGAAAAAATCACACCGTAAATATTTATACTATGCATAGAGAAATTCAATGCAACAGAAAAAGTTAAAAGCAACATTGCATTTCTTGATACAGAAAAAGTAAATACAAACACAATTACAGCTAATACATAAACAATGAATATCCTCTGAAAAAAAAGCTCCTTTGATGAAAAGAACAAACAAGCAAACAATAAAAACAAACAAAACCTTGAAAAGTGTGCGCTACTAGATGAACATGAATTCAAAAATTTATAAAAGCAGAAAAATCCTGACAACATGACTATATATCTTACCGAATGGACAATCATTTTTGATCTCTCGCTGGAATAAACGTCTGAAACTCCATCAATATAATAAGCTATGTGCTTTCCTAAATACCCAACATCATTAAAAAACTGAAACAATAAATCCCAAAAAAAGCTTGAGAATAGTAAAAGTGAAAATATTAATACTAGTATGAAAGGTGCTCGAACTCTGAACTTTAAAGTTAACTTGGAAAACAAATAAATAAAAGCAACTAAGACTGTAAAACTATGAACCGTTAAGGATAATATTATTAGACTAGTTTTAATAATCCTATTATTTCCCACAATAAAGATTGCGTAAAAAAATATCATATAGGCTAATAGCATTCTATTAAGGCCAATCAATTGGCTGTACTCAAAAAAAGAAAGAAATAAAACCCACCCCATCCAACTATAATTAGAAAACAGATTTTTTTTATTACACAAGCTAACCCATATAATTGATGACACCAACACATATAGGAAAAACACAGAAATATAGTTTACGCCAACAATTCTAATAAAAAAGTCAGGTAAAAAATTATAAAAATTCAAACCAAAACTTGAATAGTATAAAATCTGATAAAAATTATTCCTCACATCATAATTAATTGGAAAATATACAAAGATAAGAGATAGAGAGAAAGCTAATTGATATAAACCTTTATTTTTAAGAAAAACAGAACATAATGCACTCATGAAGGGGTTTATAAAAACAACCCCCCACAATGTTAAAGAGTAAAGGTCAAACTTATGCTTTAGAAATTTGTATATCAATGGGTTTCTTCCCCACATTTATAAAAAACTTTTATTCCAGTTCTGTTTATATATATTAAAAACACTAAATAAAGAAAACACAAAAAATAGGAATAGAATATTTTGAGCATTATAAACGCCCCCAAAAAATCACTAACATAATACTGAGTAATAAATAACAAAAAAGTATAAATAACAATTGATAATAATGAAACTAGTATTAGCTCTTTCCTCTTATCTAACGCATTAAATACCTGTATGAATATTGGAATAAATACATATGGTAAAACAGCAAAGGTAACCATTCTTGTAGGCTCAACTAACACTAGATATTCTTTATTAATGAACTCCAAGCCGAACGGTATTATACAATATACCAATATAAGAGTCGTTATTGTTGGTATAGCAATAACGGTAAACTCTCTAGGATAGAAAATTTTATTTGTTCTAACTGTTTTTTTTGTAACATCAGGAAAGAAAAATTGTGACACTGTAGTAGGTACTATTTGCATGAGAGAAAAAGCAAAAAGTGCAATTGAATACAGTCCCAACACAGTCTTATCAGAAAAACTCGCTAAAAATATTCTATCTACAGCAAAGCCGAAAAACAAAATAATAGAATTAACCAAAAGAAGAAAAGAAGATGACTTTACCTTTGATAAGATTAATAGAGAAGATTTCATTGAATATTTCATATCAAATCGATTTCTATTAATCAAGTAGAAAACAGATACTAGACTAATGACAATAGTAAATGATAGAAATGAATCAAAACCAAACAAAAACAAAACAAGTGCCTGGCTAATAGTCAATATCACGGGGCAAAAAGTATAAACAATCATCATCTCTTTATCTTGGGATAGAGCTCTATTGAAGTTTTTTAAAACCGTAGCAACTGATAATGCATATCCCCATAAGAGAAAAGAAAAAACCAAATGCATATCGTCTAAAAATAAAAGAGCGCAAATAGAAATAATGATAAAACTAATACTAGTAATCAATAATGTTAAAAAAAGTAATGTACTGTTCGAGTGAATATCCCAAATAGGTGTATAACGATCAATAGAATGCCTTAAACCAAGATGACCGTAGTCTACAGACCTCATCCATATTTTAGCTAGTGCTATATCACCTAACATTAAAGGAGTAAGCATACCAATAAATAAAAAGTTTATCAGTACATTACCCAATTGATTTACATATGATAATAGGGTAAATGTGCCGATCAGTTTTAATTTCATTTCTACACCAACATAGTAAATACTATCAATTAGAAGTATGAACCCTTAACAAATTATCTAAACAGAAATTACATTCAAATTTAAACTTTAGTTAGTTCAACATATAGAAAAGGTATACCCCTTACCATACAATAAAGAATAACTTAGACTAGGATAAGCCTACATGTTATTGAATATATAATTGACTATAAATTTTAAGCTCATTGTATATAGCATCAATTGCAACCGTTACAAAAATATCTAATTCGCTATCAGAAGCTGAAAAATTTAGTTCACCTTCATATGTACTACTAAAGTAAGCAATAAGAAATTTTAAATTGTATTCAGGATCTACTATTGATTCGAGTTCCAAATTCTCAATAAATAAATCGTTTAATTTATCTACACCTACAATTTTAACAACATTCATATGGCACTGATAAAATACTTCACCAAATAGGAAAACTTTTTTATTTAAAAGTAATGCTTCATAACCTACTGTACTCGTGAGTGTAATAACAGAATTAGAGTTTTTAATTAATACCTTAGTGTTCTCAAAAGGCGAAATAAGCTTAACATTAGGTAAGGCTTGTATTTTATAATAGAATTCAAGTTTTGGATATCCATAGCTACTTGGATGATCTTTGACATATAAAATGTAACCAGACGGTAATCCAAATGCAATATTTCGAATTACTTCATATTCATCCAAATATGATGATGCTCTAACAGACGTCGATGATTCAGGATGGAAATGCATTGGATACAATAAATAGTTGTCATCACTATTTATTTCATCATACATTTTGATAAGCTTTTTTGCTTTTATTTTCCTATATAAACTTCTTTTTCCTGAACAGTACAAGAGCTTGAGTGGGTTTCCAATTTGAAATGAAAATTTATTATCTCTGAAAACATACTTCAGTGAAATTAGTACTTTTCTTAATTTTCTAAAATTTAGGTACCTTGCCGATAAACTTAAATTTCGATGTTTTCCTAATCTTATACCATCAGGCACGATTGTTTCTATATTATCCATATAGGATTTCAATCTTTCGATATCTTCCGGTTTGGAAGAATAACCATCCCTGTTAAGTAACCTTTCTACCTTAGCGGACTCATAATCTATACCACTATCTATAGTAAAGCGACCTGGTATTCTTGAGGACGTAACACCAAGATATTTCACACCAAGTTCTTGACATACAATCCAAGAGAAATAACTAAATGAATTCGAAATATTCTCATATAAAACAAGCTCAATATTATTTTTACGAAAAACATCTTCGTAAAAACTTAATAATGCAGATTGTAATGTAAGATAATACTCATTATTTCTTTTTTTTCCATAACAATATACATCAGCTCGCTCAAAATCAGAAAGTAATGCATGATTCAAAGGGTACTGTTTATATTTCCTTAAAATATCTAAATTAAGAATATGGCATTTAAAAAAAGCCTCAAAATTTATAATATTAGAATCCAACTCGTCAAGTGAAGACTCATCCTTACTATAGTAAGAATCAACTGCTATTGATACATCATTTTTCTTACTTAAAGTTAATACTAACTTTTTTTGAAACCTTGAAAAATTCTCAACACAATTGAATAAGACCAACACTTTTTTATTACTAACACTACTCATATAATAAACTCTAAATAATACAAATAAAACTCAAAAAAACTCAACAAAACTCAACAAACAGTTAAACTTTCGAAGTATTCTTTATAAAACCTTAATGTTTTTTCTTTTTCAGATTTAAACTTTATTAAATTTAAATTTTTTATTAACTTTTCATTTAAAAGTTTAACGATTTTTTTTGAAAAGCCTTTCTCAATATAAAACGAAGATTCATATACACTCAGTTGTGAATGGACGTATGAAATTCTCGCTAATGGAGATAAGCCTATAGTTGGTACATTAAATTTTAAAGAGCAAACATTAGAATGATATCTCGATGCAATAACAAGATCTGCATTCTTATAGATATTAAATATAAAATCTGTCCCTTCATCTCCCTGAACACATGGTGCTACTACTGTTGATTTTCTTATAGTATTAGCTGGTAATTTTTTTAACAACTCACTAATGGCAATAATATCTTGATGTATATGTGGGACAAAGACGATTTTAAAGCCTCTTGCTATTAATTCGTTAATGGTTAATTCTAATTCGTTATAATACCAATTCGCATCAGATAGCTCTATGCCGCTCATTTCGAGTTGGTCATTTGTTATGTTTACAGCAACATATTTACCATCAATAGGTAGAGTTTTATGACTCATAGGTTCATAAAAAAAGCCATTATCTAAAATAAAAGAAAAACAAGCCAAATACTTTTCACCAAAATCATCCACTATGGAATTTATCGAGCCATCATTTCTCAAAGCTATAGTAATATTTTTATTTGTCAAAACATAATCAAGGAATAATTTAAACTTTTTATAATTCTCTTCTGGTACAGTTCTATGCGGGTTACATCCTACACTAGTTATCAATATCGGTGTTTCTATTTTGTCAAAAATATAATTGGGAATATTTATAGTTGTTCCATTATGTGAGTTTTCCACCCAATAATCTAAAAAACCTCCCCCACCAAATACCACTAAGTCATATTTATTGGCTAAAAAAGAGAAATCTTCATTAAATATAACTTTATCAATTCCATTATAATTATTATATGCCTTTCTAATTTCCAATCTATCAATTTTACAATCCACATCAATTTCATTTAAAATATTTTGAAAACCAATGTGGCTTGCATTATCACCTACATTCCCCTCGAATGCAGCGATATGTAGTATTCTCATAGCCCCTTCTCCATAAATACTTTTTGTTTATTAGTATTCCAAACTTCCTGACTATTTAAGGCTTCAATGAAAAGTATATCACTTTGTCCATGACCAAACTCTATAGTTTTATTAAACGACAGATTATTAATCATCTTGATCATGGAAAGAATTTCTTTCTCGTCCTCATTTACATTGATTATTGACTCAGCACCAGATCTATTATTTTGACGAGAACCCAAATTTATTGAGGGAATACCATAAAAGGGTACTTCTCTTACACCTGCACTCGAATTACCTATCATAAATTGGCAGTTTTTAAGTAATCTCAAAAAACATTCAAAACGTAAACTTGGAAAAACTCTAAATTGAGGCTTATCTTTTAACCGCATCAATTCTTTAATAATAATATCGGAACCATGATCATTATTCGGATATATAACTACATAATTTCTCTCACTAGCAATCAATGCATTTACCGTAGCTTCGATATTACTTGGTAGATTACATATATCTGTCGTTACTGGATGATACATAAATACAGAATATTCACTAAACTGTATATCATACCTATCCCTAACTTCTTTTAAAGACGGAAGGTTAGGTGATGTCATAATATCTAAATCGGGAGAGCCAATGACATGTATACTATTTTCACTTTCCCCTAATTGCATCAAGCGCTGTTTTGCTCTTTCATTTGATGCAAAATGAATATGTGACATTTTAGATACCGAGTGACGAATTAACTCATCAATTGTTCCAGATACTTCACCACCTTCAATATGAGAAACTAAAATATTATTCAAAGAGCCAACAATAGCTCCAGCCATAGCCTCTACACGATCACCATGTACAACTATCATATCAGGCTGTAACTCTTTCACATAATCAGATAAACCTTGAATAGTCTTGGCGAGTATCATATCCATAGAATCATGGGAATTCTGGTTAATATATTTATAAATAGAACTAAAGCCTGATTTTTCAACCTCTTTTGCTGTCATTCCATATGTCGCTATTAAATGCATTCCAGTAACAAATAAATGTGCTTCGAGTTTTTCTGATTGCTCAACTTTAAAAATTAAGCTCTTTAACTTACCGAAATCAGCACGAGTGCCTGTCAAAAACAATATTTTTTTATGCATATTATTCTATAAACTCTTTCTTTAACTGAACATTACTAGCTATCTGTTGTGATGCAATTTTCCCTAAAATATTTTCATAGTCATCAGCAAGGAAATCACCTGTACCTGGACGTTTTACCCACAAATTATCACATGTGAATTCGTCACCAGCTTTAATCTCAGAAATAGTAACAACACTAGCATAAGCGAAATCGATAGTTACTTGTTCTTCTTTAGCAGCTTCTTTTTTACCGCCGCGCATTTTAGCCATTCTAGCAGACTGCTCAATTAGATTTTTACACTCCAACGCATCCATTGAGCAGCAAATATCTGGCCCTGGTCGCTCTTTACAATCTGTAAAATGCCGCTCTAGCACTGATGCTCCCGAGGCAACAGCTCCCAAACACGCAAGATTATCAATACTATGGTCAGAAAGCCCAACAACAGCATCAGGAAAGGCATTCTGTAGCTCAATCATAGCACCTATTCTGATCAGATAATCAGGAGTCGGGTACAAATTAGTTGTATGTAAAAGGCAAAAAGGTGTGTTATGTTTTCTGAAGATTTTTACTGACTTTTCAATTGATGGTATATCATTCATCCCGGTACTCAAAATAACAGGCTTACCATAGCTAGCAATTAGATTCAGTAAAGGATAATTATTGCACTCTCCGGATCCAATTTTATAAGCGGATACACCCATTCTTTCTAATCGTTCTACTGCAGCACGTGAAAAAGGAGTACTTATAAAAATTGCACCTTTCAATTCTACATATTCTTTTAGCTTAGTTTCTTCTTCTTCATTCAATGAACAGCGATCCATTATTTCATAAATAGAAATATCAGCATTTCCTGGGATCACTTTCTTTGCTTCATTACTCATCTCATCTTCAACTACGTGAGTTTGATGCTTAATAATTTCAGCCCCACCTTCAATAGCAGCATCGACCATTTCGAATGCTGTTTTCAATGAGCCTTCATGGTTAATTCCGATCTCGGCTATAACAAGAGGAGCGTAATCTAAGCCCACTTTTCGCCCTGAGATTTCAAATACAGGATTTTTCATTTGTTCATTTCCTTCATTCTTTGTTCAACTTTAATTAAGTCATCTAATGTATCAATATCAGCTGAATCGGACTCAGACATTATATACGGAAAAACATTATTTCTTGGTATATGATTTTTCCGTTTAAACTTTTCAATAGAAAAGGCGTATATGGCACCATTTGGTTGAAATGCTCTAGGTAAGTCCTGCCTTCTACTATAAGGCGCCATATCGTTATACAATCCAATAATTGAACCATCATCATTTTCAATATATGCTTTTATCGGCGTATGGCAGGGCTCAAATACGCTAATCACACAGTCTGCCGATTTTGTATAAAAGAGATTAAGCGCTTCATTAAGATGCTTTGAATTTCTTAAAGGAGATGTAGGCTGTAATAACACCATATCCTTACAAAAAATATTTTGCTGCTCTAACCAAGATATAGCATGCTCAATAACTGATTCGCTATTAGTCATATCGCTAGCCAACTGTTCAGGTCTTCGTATTATTTTGGCACCATACTTTAAGCTAACTTCAGCAATTTCTTCATCTTCTGTAGACACAAAAACTTGCTTAATCTGACTGCATTGCAAAGCAGCCTTTATCGACCACCCGATCAACTCGACTCCATTAAGAGGTAATATATTTTTCCGCGGAAGTCCTTTAGAACCTCCCCTAGCTGTTATTAGCGCAACTGTCATTTGATTTCACATAACCTAATATTTTTATAAACATTTTTATCCCCATAGCACAGAACTTTTTTGCAAATACTAATATAAGTATTAAGTGGGAATAAACTCGAAATAATCATGCTAGCGAAGCTAATTTTAGTCTTTCACTTCTATACAAAAACCTTCCTAAAACCAATGTCAATCCTAGGACACCGCCAAGCATAAAACCTAAAATACAAATCAACGTTCGATTTGGCTTAATCCTTTCTTCAGGAACAAGTGCTGGGTCGATTGTTGTAAAAACATATTCATCACGCACCTCTGCAAACATAATCGTTTTTGCCTGCTCTTCAATTAATTTATACAAAATAGAGCGTATATCAGCTACTGTTGTTTCCGAGATTTGTTTATTAAGAAAGTCACTACTTCTCATGGCTTCTGAAACATCTCGCTCTTTCATAGCCATATTAACGTCTTCTACTAACCAATTAACCCATTGTTGAGCAACGAATGGCGACAAATGTTCAACAGAGACAGTTACCATACCACTGCCTTTTTCTGAGTTGACAGTAAAGATTTTATTAAACTTTTTGAAAGCTTCTTGCATAGATGGCCCAGCTTTTGATTGTGCTTTAACGCCGCTCACCCATGTATTAGTCTGAACAGAATATAGTTCTTCGTTATAAATTAATGAATTTGATTCGGCCACCCAGGTTTTTGAAGCCATTAAATCTGGTAGAATATTATGTTTCTGAATGAACTGACTTGCAAACAGGCGTGATTTCATCACTTCTATAGCCATTTGAGAATCATCAACTCCTGAATTACCAAAATTGATGCCCCCCATACTTACAAGACCACCAAACTGGCTAGCAAGTCCACTTAACCCTCCCCTTTGCTCTTTGCTTACAGGGGCTAGCAAAGCTTCGGACCTATAGATGTTAGGTTGGTTAATCGCAAAAATAACTGAACCGATAACAAAAACGGCAGTGATGGCAATGATAAGCCATTTACCTTGCCAAATGACAGAGATAAGTTCGCGAAGGTCAATTTCGTCAATCAGCTGAGCTGGATTCAACTGTTGCTCTTGTTTATATCTATTTATTTCATTAGACATTTAAAACTTGTCTCCTTATTTGATTTCTCGATTACCGCTCACTTATCAAACTTTTAGTTTACAAGAAACAATAAAATTAAAGGTAAACTATCGGAAATTGTTTCAACATGGAGTTCGGAACTTTTAATCACCCCAACGAGCATAGCAAAACCTTCTTCTGAACCTTTTAATAAGTCATTAATGAAACTTGAATCAAAGTAGTCAATTCTCTACCCATCTTGGCTTATGTCACCAATTCAGCAAGTGGGACCTGTTGTTTGCTCTTTGATGCCCCGATTCGTAATTTTTTGTCTTTATATCTAGTAAACAAAAAGTTTGAAAACTTAATTGCCAATTTCTAGCCTTTGAAGTTTCATACTCATCCTTGATTTGGAAAAAATCTAACTCTACGCATACGGTTAAGCAAATGTGGAGGCTAAGCTTTACTAACCTCATTTACAGATGACTGAAGCAACTTCATGGAGACACTGTCCTTTCCCGTGAGCACAGCATTCAACTTTTGCCGCATTCGTCTACAGGTTAAAGATTTGCAACCGTGGCAAATGTAACAGCTGTGTTAGCTAGTATTTGGGTAACTTGAGTCCAGAGAGATAGGTTATCTTTATACTCGGTATCTAGAGGAACAATAATAGTGTCACCAGGTTGAAGATCATCTTCATTACTAAACCACATTGAGTTACTCGGCATCATCACTGAGCCGTTAGCCTTGATAACATAGGTTCTGTCGCCATCTGCACGCTCCCTTTCTCCGCCAGACATAGAAAGATACTGTTCCAGTGTTAAGCCTTGTTTGTATCTGTGAGTAGCAGCATGCTGTACTTCCCCCATTACAGCAATAGTTTGCTTAGTCGAAGGAATATATAACACATCTGAGTCTTCGAGCTGCAGATCTGCTTGTTCAATGCCAATTGAAATTGCAGACAGATCTACAACGAGACGCCCGACTGCTTTAATATTCTCTAAATCTGTCAACATCATCTGTGCATCGGCATAATTGACAACATTACCGTCTTTAGATACTCCACGAGTGGCAATGTCACGCCTTAGTTGATCTGCGAGTTTCTTAATCTCTAACTGCTCTTGCAAGCGTACAGAGTCACGTACAAATACGGATGATGGAAGATATGCGTATTCGGTGAAACCACCAGCGCGCTTTAGTACGTCTTTAAGTGTCTCACCGCGACGAATGTTGTAAACTCCAGGGAATTTAACTTCACCACGGATTTCAACTGTTTTGTTCTCTTGCCACTCAGGCGTGGTCATGACTGTTAATATGTCACGGCCTTTCAGAAGAACATTAGTAGCAATATTTCCTTGAATTGCACTTTTAAGATCTATATTTACATGCTTAATATTTGAGCCTGTATTATCTGTCACAGTTCTAGTCAGTTCTGCTCTGGCGGTATACGCACCTTCTTTAAGACCGCCGCCAGCCTTAATCAAGTCATTGACTCTGGCATTAACCGCTAAAGGATATATTCCAGGATGTCGCACTTTACCATTTACGACAACTACCATGACGCCCTTACCCGTGCGGCCCTGACTACTTAGCTTCATGACTACTGGATAAAGTAGCTCTCCTCTATTCATCACACCACTTAGCTTAATCAGGTCTTTATCATCAAAAAGGTTAATCAACATCTTGTTGACTTCGCTAATGATTGCAGCAGTTTGATCGTTTTCAGGTGCCTCTTGGGCAATAATCACACCACCTAATTGACTCCGTTGTTCTAAACCTTGTTTTTGTAACTGCGAGAAACCTGCGCTGAATATGTCATTATCGATCTGAGAATCGCCAGCTAATTTAGTAATCTTTGCAACTCTCTCTTTTACGAGTTTATTCAATTCATAGCGATTTTGGGCTTCGTCACTGAAGTTAAAGAATATCACCTTATCTCGAGATTTTAATAACAAGTCGTCGGAAGCGACTTTATCACTAATAGCAAGCCCTGGCGCAAACTGATAGATTTCAACATCACCATAGTCATTTATTTCACGAACGATAATACCATAATCAAGATCAGCCGAGGCTTGTAAGTCGCCCCATATTGATGGAACCAGATCGCTGATTTTCTGCCCTTGGTACCATTGGTACTTACCTGGTCGAACTACTGCACCGATAACAGTGATGGCATTTTCATACCGGTTCGATGCACTCTTGATTCTAACAACATCTCCAGAGTGAGCTTTGGTGGCTTTTCCGCTGTCAGTGGTTAAATCTAGGTTCGTTACTGTTTTTAAACCTTTACTATTAAATCGCTCAACACTACTACTTCTAGGATAGGCCCCAGGTTTAAGGCCTGCAGCCATAGAGATGATATCTCCTATGGTTTCATGCTCCTTCAACTCATAGATAGCGGGTCGACGCACTTCACCTGTCACACTAACAAGCCCACCCACAGAAGGTATAAACACGACATCACCAGAACGTAAACGCTTATCTCCTGATGCATCTCCTCTCATAAGCAAGTCATAAAGGTCCATGGTGCCTATTAACTTTCCATTACGTTTTAACTGAATGTTACGCAGTGATCCAATTTCGTTTACACCGCCTGACACGAACAAAGCTTGTGTGATCGTTGATAGACTCGAAACAGTATATGAACCAGGTTTGTAAGCATCACCAGCAACAAAGATTCGAATCGAACGTAGCTCACCCATGGTGATATTAGATTCTATGCCGATCATCTGATGATTTATACGTGTAGTTAACTGCTTTTTGAGTTCTTCAAAGTTTAAGCCTGCGACATTAATAGGCCCTAGTTCTGGAAACTGAATTACTCCTTCGCGATTGATAACCAAGTCATACTCTTTGTTATCCTTGCCGTAGAGTTGAACTTTGATGTTATCTCCGGGCCCAACCATATATTCACTCGGTACTGGCACGTCAGATACTGGCGCAAATGTTGTAGGCTCGCCCTGGAACAAGTCATAACCAAATAGCTTTAATTCTGCTTTAGCCTTATCTTCATCAAAATCTAGCTTGGCTTTTTTACCTTCTCCACCTCGGTTATCTATCAGCTGTCTTTCATTAACTAACTGTGGGTTTTCAAGCTGACGCTGTTGGCTAGAACCACCACTTATCATCGACGGATCGATACCGTATTGCTTTGCGAGTCTTTGCTGCTCTGAAGCAGGGAGCTTTTTGAACTGTTCTATCATCTGAGGAGACGGCATTACAGCCTGCGCCTGTGTGCTCAACAAAACGAGTGCACTTATACCTGCAATGATTATTTTTTTGGTTTTGTGTAACACCGATGTTCTCCGTCGAAAGAAGTTTTAAGTTGAAGCGAAGACGAACGGTCTACGACCTGAGGAACGCTTCACTTACGGAATTTGGGTAACGGCAATTGTTGATAACTTTGCTTTTTAGACACGCTACCGCCCATGGATTGCGGCTTCCAGAGTGCCCTACGCCGTAGCGTAAATTCATATTTTTGTTCTGAATAGAGGTGCTAAGAAAACAAAGTAAAGTTGCTAAAACTTACCTCGACACTCTTGTACTCCGTTGCTAAGAACTTTTGGCCTAATAGAATTAATACTATTTTAATGACCCCATTTATTTGTTTCTGCCTTGATTCAGTCTTCGGTAAAAACACAAACAAATGAAGCGGCATATTGTACTCGATTTTTTATTTTAATGCTGCTCATTATTACCGCATGCATGTTTCGATGCAGAACTTCCACCCTCCAAACGCTCAAGTTACATTCAACCAAGAAACAGGCAACAAAATAACAAGGGTAAATTCACATGAAATCAGGCCACTTTAGTTTGGTTTGTTTAATTTAAGTCTATAAATATATCAATATTTAAAGAGAGCTATGGCAGATCTCTTACAAGAAAAATGGGAAAAGAGAGGGGGAGCTGAGATGTAAGGGAAAGCTGTGATGACGCGATGCTGGTAAACCTAAGGCGGTCTGGAGAGCAAAGACGATGGGAAAGATTCGGGCCTCCTACATCAAACAAAGAGGGCCGCGTAGCCTGTGAAAGCTGAGACGGGATTCTAGATTCGGGGCTAAAGACGCGTCCTCCAAAAAATATGATGCTATACCGGTTAGATGTAGGACCGGCTTTAGCCGGGAGGCTTTGGGCACATAAAAAAAGACGAGGCGAAGAGGACGGCGGGGCCTATGAGAGATTAGATGATGGGAAAGATTCGGGGCTAAAGCCCTCCTACAATTTCATTCGTCCCTGCACATAGTGTCATTAAATCGGTTTGATACTTTTTTTAGGGACTGATACACGTTTTTGTTGCCCCATGATTTCGAATAGTACATGACAACGTTTGTCGCCATTCTTCTCTTCGAAGATGCCTTCCAGTTCTGCGAATGGACCTTCGGTAAAGCGTATTTTTTCACCTTGTGTAAACTCAATATCGGAATCGTGCAATCCGTCAGATTCAGCCCCTTCAGCCTTGTACTCAGGAAGAAGCTCGGACAGCAGTTTATGCTCACGCATCTTGATACTGTGAATAATACTGTCATCGACCGTGGTCATTAACTCTTTGCAACCTACGATACGCCCTACACCACGGGTTGAGTGAATGCGAGCAACACTGGTTATTTGCGGATCAAAATAAATGAATAGGTAACCAGGGAACAAAGGTATACGTTTGACTTTGACTTGACCCTTAACCTTTCTTTCCTCTCCGATTGTCGGTAGATAAGTTTCTATCTCTTGTAAAGTGAGGTTATGTACGGCTCTTGCTTCACCGCGGGGTTTACAATAAAGGAGGTACCAAGCTTTCATTTTTTCTGACTCTAATCTGACAGCACAAATGTATCTGTGCATAAATCCTTACACTGGTAGAAAATGGTAGCAGAATTGTTTTTAGAGTAAAAGGGGAAAAAGATCGAAAGATAAAATGGGAGAAAGCGAAGAAAACGCGATGCTGATATGGGAAAAGACTCGTGGCTGAAGCCACTCCTACATCAAACAAAGATGACGCTGCGCTGTAAAAGCGGAGACGGATGACGGAACACTTCGTTTACCGTAAAAGCTTCAAGCGAAGCGTTCCATAGTCGCACCGTGACTTATAAAAATTAAGACGGAATAAAAGATTCGGGGCTGAAGCCCCTCCTACATCAAACAAAGAGGACGGCGTAGCCTGCTGTTATCCGTCAGGACGAAGGCCGTTCCGTGAGCGAAGCGTTCCATAGTCGCAGCGCGTTTAAAGTAGGAGCGGCTTTAGCCGCGATAAACTAGGAAAGGCGGATATTTGGGCTGATTTAGATTATTGCTAATAGGTTTTGAATGGATTCTAGTTTGTAATTCCTATATTTTTTCGGATACATTAGATTACTTACAGATAATACAAGGAAGGTATTATGTCGAATTTTCAGAATGTAGATATCATTCATCATGGCGCTGTTGATGGTGTAACAGGCTCTTGTCATCAACTGAATATCAATTCAGAGTCTGCCGTATTAATTGATTGTGGTCTGTTTCAAGGCGCTGAAACTGCTGGTAAGGCGAACGCTAATACATTAGAGGTCAATTTTGACATTGATAACCTAGTGGCTCTGCTCGTCACTCACTGTCATATCGATCATGTCGGCCGTATCCCCTACCTCCTTGCTGCTGGGTTTAATCAGCCTATTTATGCCACTACCGCAACGGCTGCGCTTTTACCCATAGTGATTGCAGATGCGCTAAAAGTGGGTGTTACCAAGAATAAACGCCTCATTAAGCTTTATCTTAATAAATTACAGCAACTGATTATTCCTATTGAATATAACCTATGGTTTCCTCTGCCAGTTAAGCCTATAGCATTGAATTCATCAGATGAAATCTATTCAAGCTTTAATACGGCTAAAGCTAAGTTTAAGCCTGCCGGACACATCTTAGGTTCCGCTTATGTTGAGATAGAACTCAGTGACCTGAACATTAACGCCCTTAGCGATGAAGACAATGCCAATAAACTAGCTAGCATTGCAATTAATGCTGCAGTTGATAGCCGAGTAAATAAACATAGAGTAGTGTTCTCAGGTGATCTTGGCGCTACCTATACACCACTACTTGCGAGCCCTAAGAGCCCTTACCGCGCCGACACTCTGATCATTGAATCCACCTATGGTGACAAAAACCATGAGAGTCGTCAGAAACGAACCCATTGCTTAAAACAAGTGATTGAGAAAGCGGTATCCGACAATGGAGTAGTGCTCATCCCGGCTTTTAGTATTGGTCGCACTCAGGAACTGCTTTATGAACTTGAGCAGATCATTCATCAAAAACGTACCCATCCTCTCTGGTCACAGATGGAGATAATTGTTGATTCGCCACTCGCCGCCAAGTTCACTGAACAATATATTCAGTTTAAACGCCTGTGGGACAATGAAGCCAAGAAGAAACTCAACTTAAATCGCCACCCTCTTGATTTCGAGCAGTTATATACGGTTGATAGCCATGAGGAACATCTAAGTACAATTAATTATCTCGCTAACCGAAATAAGCCAGCGATAGTGATTGCAGCGAGTGGCATGTGTAGTGGTGGTCGGATAATGAACTACCTTGAAAAGTTTCTGCCAAAATCTACTGCAGATGTCATTTTCGTTGGCTATCAGGCTAAAGGCACTCTTGGTAGAGAAATACAAACTTACGGCCCTCGAGGCGGTTATGTTTATATTAATGGTGACAAAATAGATATAAAGGCAGGAATACACACCATAAGTGGCTATTCAGCTCATGCAGACCAGCATAATCTCGTCAATTTCGTGAAACGTATGCACCATAAGCCCAGACATATCCGTATCGTTCATGGTGATGACAACGCCAAACATGCTTTAGCCGCCAAGTTCCCAGAGCAGAGATAGTGATAGGAAGGGCTGAGATGATGGATAAAACATAGATGATGGGATGATGGCTGCGCCTGTTTAAGCAAAGACGGTGATTGAAAGCTAAGACGACGCTGCGCTGGCAAAGCAAAGAAGATGGCGGGGCCAGTGAAAGCTGAGATGGTGACTGAAACGAAGACGACGCTACGCTGGACAAACTGAGACGGATGAAAGATTCTGTGCTGAGACTCCTCCTACAAGGTAGACGGTTATCTTTATGTAGGACCGGCTTTAGCCGGGAGGGATTGATAATTTATGTTTGAAGCCCCTTCTAGATTGTGATGTCTGCCCAGCATCTCATCTTTACACTCTAACCTGTCTAAATACTCGGCATTCAAGCCTTCAAAATTGACATTAGCAATAAGAAAAGGGTATATAAGTAGGGTTTCGTAGAAAATATAGCACCAAATATTAAAATATAACAATAGTCTGTAGCTAAGTTGTTGTTAACAATGGTTGTTAAATTACAATTTATCATAAGCTTAACTAGATATCGCTAAGCTAAGTTACAAGACTGTAAAATAAAGCAATAACAATTTTTCTGTGGTGACAATTGTCCCGCAGGCAATCACAAGCAAGGTGGAAGACTTAATGAGCGTAACAAAACCCCAAGGGACGATGCTCGGGCATCCGAAGGGATTGTTCCTGTTGTTTACAACAGAGTTATGGGAACGATTCAGTTATTACGCAATGCGTGCCATTTTGGTACTGTATTTGGTAGATAGTGTACAATCGCAAGGTGGTCATGGTTTAGGATGGACAAGTGCCGATGCCATCTCTCTTTACGGTACTTTCACCGGTTTAGTTTATTTAACTCCCCTCATTGGTGGCTGGTTAGCCGATAACTACCTTGGCCAACGACGTTCAATCATGATTGGTGGCGCTTTAATGGCTGCAGGTCAATTCATTCTAGGTACGCCACACGCCTGGGTACCAGGAATGGAAATCCAAGCCTTTTATCTTGGTCTTGGTGTGCTAATTCTAGGTAACGGCCTGTTTAAGCCAAACATCTCTACCATGGTAGGTGATTTATACGAAGAAGGTGATCATCGTCGTGATGGCGCATTCACCATCTTCTACATGGGTATCAACGTAGGTGCATTCCTCTCGGGTATCATCGTAGGCTCGGTAGTCAGCGCCTATGACGGCAACTTCCAGATGGGCTTCCTCTGTGCCGGTATCGGTATGGTCTTCTCTTTGATCATTCAATTTTTCTTCGCACAACGTCTACTCGGTGATATCGGTAGATACCCAGCCGCAAAACTTGAAAGAGATAAAGCTAAAGCTGCAGGAAAGACTGATGTAGAGAAAGTGCCTTTAACGAGTGTTGAACGCGATCGCATCAAGGTGATCATGGTCATGGGTCTGTTTACTATCATCTTCTGGGCTGGTTTCGAGCAAGCCGGTGGTTTGATGAACTTATTCACCAACGACTTTACCGACCGTATGATCGGTGGCTGGGAAGTACCAACCACTTGGTTCCAGTCTCTTAACGCTATGTTTATCGTTATCTTCGCACCTGTCATTGCATCTATCTGGATCCGCTTAGGTAAGAACGAGCCAAACTCTCCGGTTAAATTTGCCCTAGGTCTTGTCCTGCTCGGTATTGGTTTCCTATTTATGATAGGTGCAGTACTTGAAATGGGCGGAAATCCTGACGGTAAGTCAAGCATGTGGTGGTTAGTCGGTGCATACTTCTTCCATACCATGGGTGAGCTTTGTCTATCTCCTATCGGCCTTTCAATGGTGACTAAACTTGCTCCACTGCGTATCGCATCTCTTATGATGGGTGCATGGTTCCTATTCGTTGCTGCTGCAAACAAGATTGGTGGCTTCGTGGGTTCATTTATCGGACATGGCGGTCCAAAAGAAGAGCAACTTGCTAATGCAATGGCCATCTTCGCTGGTATCGCCATCACGTCAGCTCTTTCAGGCATAGTGCTGTACTTTATGGCTGACAAGCTAGTAAGTTGGATGCACGGCGCCGAAGGTGATCATGTTCATACTGAAGAAGAAGCACTCGAAGAAGAGATGGCTGTCACTGCAGACCATGAAGGGATAAAGCATTAAGTCGCTTTTAACCTGATAAAAAATTGATATAAACGCCCTTTGAGAAATCAACGGGCGTTTTTGTTTTATGATAATAGACGGCCTATGGCCTGATAAAACAAAGATGACGGCCTAGCCTGGAGAAGCACTGACGATATTGAAGCGAAGTCGACACCAACAAGTTGGCTAGAAAACCGAAGACGACACTTGCTTCGCAAGCTGTTCGAAGCGCATCGTACTCTTTTCTGGAGGGCGGTTATACCGGGATAAATTACCGGCCAGCCCCACCAGCACTGCATCATATTTCCTGTAGGAGGGTCTTTAGGCCCGAAGCTTTGCTGATGTGTTCTCTCTCGCGGCTAATGCCGCTCCTACAACAGACAATCGCAGCATAATTCAGCTCTAGTCATCTTAACCTTTCATTTGCTTACTTTTAATGAGTGCTGTAATCATAGTGACAATAGTTTTTATATCTTTTATCAAACAATGCCCGATTTCATTATTGATATAACCTATTTTCATTCCGATAAATAACTGTGTAATAACTTCAGCGGCTGAGCTTCTTGCGATATACAAAAATCGAATTTGTTCTTTCGCTGAGGGACGCTCAACACCTTCAGCTATATTTGAAGGTATAGATAATCCAGCCCGTGTGATCTGATCACGAAAGCCATAATCGTTTGAGTGTCGAGTTATTTCGTAGATAGAACAAGACAAATTACATGCCTTCTTCCATAACTCTAGCTTTTCAAATCGCATATATCTCATCCTTGAGTTATTTTTAATAAGCATAGATGCTTTAAAGCAAAGACGGAATGTAAAGCGAAGATGACGCCAACAAAGTAAAGATGACAGCGCGGCCTAGAGAAGCACTAAAGGTATTGAAGCTAAGACGACGCCAACAGGTTGGCTAGAAAACCGAAGAAAACACTTGCATCGCAAGCAGTTCGAAGCGCAGCGTACGCTTTTCTGTAGGAGGCATCTTTAAACACGAAGCTTTGTTGGTTTGTTCTCTCGCGGCTAAAGCCGCTCCTACAACGAATACAAGCTGCCCTTGATCTTCCAACGAAGCATCATATCAGCCCCACCAGCGCAGCATCATCTCAGCTCCACCAAAGTAGCGTCCGCCTAGGATCTTGTTTAGAACGACACCTGCATATATCCGCCGGTGGGAATTTCGGTGTCGTAGGCCAGACCGTGGAATTGATTATCTAATAGCATCTTCTTGTGTTCCGGTTTACATGAAACGATACAGAGCCGCTCTCCAGGCATTAAAGTTCTGAATTGGGCACTAGGGTGCCCCCAATCCAGAATGCCTAACTGGAGGGAGTCAGGAAGGGCTAAGGGGGTTAATCCTTGTTGATTTCGAATGTAGCAGCGAAGACCATTACCGGCTTGAGCAATCGATGCCCTGTATTGAGTCAGCTCGATGACAACATAGACAATGTCGATACAAATATCTAATCCAGACTTAGTCATACGCTCGTTAAGATAACTCAGCATATTGTATGGCTCGATAATCGCTTGGGTCGTACCATTTCGATATAACTTCAATTTTTGGTTAACGAAGCTCTTGAGCAGAACACTGGCAAATGCCGCCCGATTATCTTGAGGATGAAAATGGGCCATATACATCACAAGATGGTTATCACCGACATTTACGGTATCAATGAAGTAAGCGCTGACCTCATCGGATTTATATAAGCTGTAGTCAACCTTGGCGGTTAAATAGTTTATCTGAGAGGGAGGGAATAACTGCTGTTGTACGCTCTTGGCAGCTTGTTCATTTTGCTCTAACAGCACCAAATTATCCTGAAGCTCTTGATAGGATAGCTCTTCTAAATCTTCTAAATGTACTTCTTTGGACACATTAGATTCTAAACATTGTTTTATGGCATTTTCGATCAGAAATAGATCCGATACTGGCTTAACCAGATAGTCACTGGCACCCAGACGCAATGCTTCGACCACATCGGCCATCACTTGATTGCCGGAGATAACTATAGAGGGGGTATCTGGGTTGAGCTCAGACATCTTCTTCAACATGTCTAGGCCTCCCATGATAGGCATGCTCAGATCGGCAAGCACTATATCGAATGCATACTGCTTAAATTTATCTAGTCCCTGTGCACCATCATTCGCCTCAATGACCTTAGCTCCACGACTGTTGAGAAAGGTGGCAACGATTCGGCGAAAAACAGGATCGTCTTCGACAAGTAATATAACTAACTCTTCTAGCGCCATCTATGGTCCTTTTAGAAGGCTCTGGCTACTATACCGAGTAGAAACTAGTAGTTTTTGAGTCTTCTCTTAATCTAACTCCTGCATATATTCATCGAGCAAATCATCTTCATCTTGATCTACCGGAACATCTCCATCATACACTTTATAATCCATATGTTGAAAATAAGCTTCTTTGACAAAAGTATATGGATCCAATGCATTATCGACTAAGCGTTCTTGATCGATGGCAGCGGCTCTTCTATGCAGATTTTTCAGCCCCCATTTAACGAGTGACTGCCACATTGTAAGCTCTGATAATGGAAAGTATAGATCATCGACCCAGTCTGAGGCGAGTTCACGGGTCACATAAGGCCCGAGAAAAGGTGCCATAAAATACGGACCGTTAGGAACCCCATAATAACCAAGCACTTCATTAAACTCGTCTTGTTTACGTGGCAGACCCATCATATCGGCCACATCGATGACACCTAACAGACCTAATGTAGTATTGATCGTAAAACGGCCACCGGCATTGGCAGCCCATCCCCACTTACCCTGTAAGGTATTGTTAACCATGGAACTGGGTTCTTCAAAGTTCGTTACGAAGTTATTGATGCCGGTTTTTACCGGTCTTGGTACATAATCCTTATATCCATGGGCAACTGGACGATAAAAGTACCTATCCATAAACAAATAGTTGAAGTCCCACATGGCTCGGTTAAATCCTTCAAGTGGATCTCTGTCATCATTATAAAGAACAACCACTTGATCTTGGCTAGACGGGTTTACAGCCAATACTTCAGGTTGGGAATTATTGCCTTGCTCGGTGGCTGATTCTGTAGCAAACACTAATCCATGAATTCCATGATTCAGACCAAGTGCCACTACGACCGATGCTATCCATTTTAACTTCATATTTCTCTCTTCGATAATGCAACTGAATCCTTTTCAGCTTCGACATAAAACTAAAGACACATCGAAATATGTCGATAACCAGATGTAGCCAGTAAAAATTTTCTACACCTGTTAATAACTAGACTTGTGAGTATGATTTTAGTTACAAGATCGCTAAGGATACTTAGCAATAAAAATAGATCAAACTTAAATTCAAAAAAAGTGTAAATTTTAATGATCAATTCTGGGAGTTCTCGATGTCTGACCCATTAAGCTCAGTACCTAAAGCAGGGGCTACGCTGTCTAAAACACAAGTTGAAAATCGGCAAGCTCAAACAACGCAGGGCTCACCGCTTCCTCGCGCTCACAATCAAGAAGTCCTAGACCCAAAAGTACTAAAACAAGATGCACTGACCCAAGATGTACTCAACCGCGAGGCACTAAGGATATCATCTACGAGTCAAGCAAATGTAAAATTAACGCCAACTACAGCAGAGATACAAAGTCTAGCTCTTAAACCTGCCACAATACAATTTTCGCCAAAAACTGATCATCTCTCTGTAGATGGGAGCAGATATTTAGTCTCATTTTCATCGATAAAACATAGACAAGTGGCCGCTGTCGCAACGAGTTACCAGCTAGTCGCCAGTCAACAAGTTTTAGACTTACCATCTGCAGTTACCGGCGATAAAGGTAGACTTGGAGGTACCATAAATACGGCGACGACTTCTGGCTCTTCGGTTATCGACAGTAGGCTAACGGCAAACTCACAACACGGGCTTTATCAGAATCAGATAAAGAACATATTACTCGCTCTGGGCAAGTCCGTTAGCATTGCACTACCGATAGCGCTAAAGCAGCGTTTGAATCAACAAGGCTTAGATATCCAGCAGATGAAAGTCTTGAGTAGCAGAGCTCAGGGCTATCCGTTACCTATGACTCAATTAAGTAATAACAAGCTTATTTTTTCAAACGGTACCAGCGTGCCTATTTCAAATATGACTGTATCTGAGATCGCCAATAACGCTCAGTTTAATCAAGCCAAACCAAACCCGTTAAGTGTCATCCCAAGCATTCATTACCAGAACAAACATTGGTTACTGACGCTAAGCCCCGTGATAGATGAACTACAGATCAAATTAACCCCTGAAACGACCAAGAATCCAACGACCCCCATTAAGGGGGAGCAGATAGTGCTCGCCAAGCCTGAAATAGGCAACATCTATACCCAGCTCTTTAAAATGTTAAGCCAAGCTTCTATGGACAATTCACAAGGGCCCGGTAAATCAGCCTTACCTCCAGAGTTGCAGACTGAGCTGAAGAGTAACCACTCACAGACATTAGCGGTTGCTAACAGTAAAAAGCAGCCATCGGTACAAGCCTCTGACGAGACAACCAACAAACAACTAAGTAAAGAGGCAGGTAAAGTTCAGAGCACAGAACTAAATAAAGTTCTGAGTAAAGAGACTCATAAAGCAATAGACCTAACCAGCACGACTTCAACCTCCAGTGTTAAAACAACCAAGACCGAGCCTGATACTATACAGCCTAGTAAACAAAATATGATGCAAGTATCAATTCAAAAAGCCTACGGAAAATTCAGCGGTAAACAGGCTGTAGTAGAAGCTACAACTAAGCCTGCAAACAGCCTTTTAGCTAACCTAACCAAGCTACTGCCGCAGCTGCGGCCCTTATCCCTGAATGCCTTAGCGTTACCCAGTACCATAAAAGACGAGCTCTCAGCAATAGCGAGTCTTCACTCTCAAGTCAACCCTCTGTCTATTTCTGCTAGTCCCTTGACTCATATCAACTCCATCGGTCTTCTTTTCCAGTTACTCCTAGGGGTCAAGGCTAGTCATGCCAGCGGCAATACAGACAAGCTCAGTGGGCCGGCGCAAAAGTATTTGCAAAAGCTGCAAGCTCAACTCGGGGGAAGTACTTCACTGCTGAATTTGTTAGACAAGGCCGGAGCAACTGAGGCCCTGGGTAAATTGTTCTCAAACTTGAGTCTTTATTCGCAAGCGAGTAATGACACAGGTACTCAAGTAAATTGGTATTTCACCCTACCCTACTCACTCAATCAACATCAGGAAGCGTTAGAAGGACACCTTAGTGAAGACAAAGATGACGACGATAACCCTAAGGCGAATAGCTGGCGCCTTCAACTTAAATTCAACTTAACCAAGGGGCCACTGTTAATACAAGCTCAAGTTACAGATAACAGAATAAATATGACCTTCAATGGCAGTAACGACACACTCTTAAAGAAGATAGATGCGCTATTACCACCGTTAATGAATAAGCTATCAGATATTGGCTTCACGCCAGATAGAATAGAAACTAAGCTGACGAAAGTACCCGCAAGCTTACTACCGGGTGAACATTTTTTAGTTAAGATCAAAGCTTAATGAACCCATTTAAAAAATGGTATTAAACAGATCGTTAAATAGGAACCGAAAGCAAAATGAATGACGATAAAGAAGAAGCCAAAGAGGACGGTGCTGCTCAAGCCAAAACCGAACGAGAAGCCGTAGCTTTAAGTTATGACGGCCAGCAAGCTCCTGTGATCACTGCCACGGGAAAGGGAGTTGTCGCCGATGAGATAATCGCACTAGCCAAAGAAGCCGGCGTACATATCCATAAAGATGCTCACTTGAGCGATTTTTTACAGCGCTTGGAACTCGGTGAAGAGATCCCAAAAGAGCTATACCTGTTAATCGCTGAATTAATCGCCTTTGCATATACTTTGGATGGAAAATTTCCCGAGCAATGGAACAACATGCATCAGAAGATCCTGGAAGAGGTTTGACGAGCGAAGATGGGATTAAAACAAAGATGATTTAACAGCAAAGACGACGCCAGCTTCGCAAGCTGTTTGACGGGCTATGCCCTGGTAAAGCTGAGATGATATTTAAATCTAAGATGACGGCGGAGCCTGGAAAGGCACAGACTATATTAATACAAAGACGACGCCAACCAGTTGGCTAGAAAAGATTCTCGCCTTCTCTGTAGGAGGGTGCTTTAGCCCCGATGGCTTGTGGGTTTATTCTCTCCCGGCTAAAGCCGGTCCTACAACTGACAATCGGAGCGTCTTCTTAGCCCTACCCTTTCCCATGTAACCGAATGATGAGCTCTGCTTCCGCCTTTGGTAGCTCACATTCTTGAATCAGTTCATCTATGCTGGCGCCTAAATCAACCATCTTCATCGCTCTCGAATAGAGTCTTGCTTGAGGGTCTTGTTGATTCACTTCATCAAGCCTGGCGTCTTGCTTCGATGTACGCTTTTCAAGCTCCAACATCCGACGCCCAACACCTATTGTGCCACTTCTTAACTCTTGTAATTCACGTTTGACGGTTTCACGCTGACGATCACTTTCTTTTATTAGCAAGGTCAAGGCTTCAACTTTCACACGCAACTTACTCGTTTGCTTCTGTTGATACAAGACAAGGCCAAGACAAGCAATCACGTATACTAAAGCTGCGATTAAAATTCCATCACTGATCATGAATGAGACTCTTAAATAGGGTAGGTATTCCCAATGCCTACTAACCAGACATTGGGAATTCAATAGACATTAAACTTGTGACACTTCCATCCATTCTTCATCTGATAAAAGTTTGTCAAGATCAACCAAGATGAGTAGTTCATTTTCTCGGTTACTCACACCTTGGATAAATTTAGCACTCTCTTCGGTACCGACATTCGGAGCACTATCAATTTCAGAAGCGCGTAAATAAACCACTTCAGCCACACTGTCTACTAAAATACCTATCACTTGCTTCTCGGCTTCGATGATCACGATTCGGGTCGAATCATCAACATCGGACGAAGCCAATCCAAAACGTGAACGTGTGTCGATCACTGTGACGACATTACCTCTAAGGTTGATAATACCAAGTACATAATGAGGAGCCCCTGGCACAGGCGCAATCTCGGTATATCTCAACACTTCCTGAACCTGCATCACATTGATACCGTATGTCTCGTTATCGAGTCTAAAGGTTACCCACTGCAACACTTCGTCATCTTTATTTACTGCTACTGCTACATTATTTGCGTCTGACATATCTACCTCAACCAACAGGGTCTTGACTACTTAAACCTGAATTTAATAACTCTATCAGTGCATGTACATGTAAAATGCCACACATCTGCTCTCTTACCACTCCAGCTAACCAAGGACGCTTACCCGCATTACTTCGCCAATTGACCGCTGATTTCTTAATTTTTACTGCATTGACCAATGATTCACAAGTCAATCCCCAGTTACTATCTTCTAATAATACAACATATTGATAATTTACGGTTTCAGCTAATGCACTATCATACTTTTCCGGCATAACCCAAGCACAAGTATCGACGACATTTAACTGTGATCCCCTGTGAGCTTGCACACCTTTATACCAATCGGGTCGACCCATGATGTGATTAACTCGCTCTAACTTAACAATCCCACCTAAGCTAACCAAGGGCACGGCTAAAGTTAATCCAGCTACCTTAAAGAATAGTACCTGAAACTCATCATCGAGGGTTTCCAGCAGATCTTTTGTGACTTTTGGCGGAGTCACGGCAACCAGCTGCTGAATCTCTACTTCTTGTATAATTTGAGGCTGAATTTTAGCTTTGGCTTCAACCTGTGTTTTAACTTTGGCTTTAGCTTCAATTTGTACTTTAACTTTTACTTCAGCAGGTACTTCAACTTTAGTCTTAAAGACGGGTGCCAGTAACTGCTCCAAGGCCTGTTTATCTAGCTGAGGCTCAATCTCTTTCAGCTTAGGTTGAGTCAATATTGAAACTGCAGGACTGAGCTCGGCAACCTTAGCTTTACTAGGAAATATCTCTTCTTGACGAAGATGACTTATTCGCTCTTTACCAAGTACGATTGTTTCTCTGCTATTTACTCTACCTTGGTTAGAAGCAACTGAAGCGATCTTAGCTTTAGCTTCATTAGAGGTCAGTTTTGCAACGGCTCCTTGATCACGCTCAGCTTCAGTTTGCTCTTCAACTTCTGTGAGCAAAATATTAAAGTAATCGAATACGGCTTCATCAACTAAGCTTGACATGAGATAACGCCCCAACAAGCAGATAGTCTAGTAACCTTTCGTATGCTTTTACGCCACGACTATGGACAGCATAATGTGAAGCAGGAAGATGGGCCAAACTGGCATCCCTAAATTTAGTATCTATTGGAATAACATCCGGCCATAAGTGTTCACCATACTCTTCTCCTAAATGTTTAAGCGCTGAAGAAGAGGCTCTGGTACGCCTATCGTACATGGTCGGAACTACGGTAAAACTGTATTTTGTCTTCTTAGAACGTCCCATCAAGATCATGGTTTTTATCATGCGGTCGAGTCCCTTAATCGCAAGGAACTCAGTCTGTACCGGGACAATAATATGCTCACTTGCCGCGAGCGCATTGACCATTAACACCCCTAATACAGGCGGGCAATCGATCAAGGCGATGTCATAATCATCTTTTACCAAATCTAAGGTTTTCTTTAAGATGAGCCCCATACCTTCCTGATGTCCGAGGGAGCGGTCTATTGTCGCTAGCGCCATGGTCGATGGGAGAAGATCGATCCCATCTACGGCTGTGGAAATAATATGTTGCTTTACTAACTCTGCACTTAACTCCTTGTGGGCTAAAAACACATTATAGAGAGAGCCGGGTACTTCCTCAGAATCGATACCCAGATAATAACCCAGTGAAGCATGAGGATCGGTATCTATCATCAGTACACGTTGGCCACGTTTGGCGAGAGAACCGGCCAGACTGGCAACCGTAGTCGTTTTACCAACCCCACCCTTTTGGTTCGCGATTGTCCAGACTTTCAATAAAATCCCCTAACATATACTGATAACGACATTCTAATTATTCTCTCGCGTCGTCACTCTAATTCCGCCATGAGGTAAGCTGATAACCTTTACGCCATCTTCATCGACTGAAAGTGTCGCCCCCTTAGGCAAGGTGTCGGCAGCATTCGATAACGTCTCACCGAAGTCATCTAAGCTTAAATCATTCGCGATCAAACTAATAGCTTGTTCGACTTGCTCGGGTGGCTGCTTGTGAGTTCCATCACTCGATTTGGCTCTTAGTCCAGAAGGACTCTGCGCCAAAGGCACTTGTTCCAAAGATTTGGGTACTGAAAACTGAGTATTGTCCTCATCAGCTAACACTCGTTGAGAGGCAACAGGACTGTCCGCTTGAGCTTCAGTGCTGTTAACGCCGGGACCCACTTCCAATGTCACCTTTTCACCTTGCTTGACCTGAGACAGTAATGCCTGAGTCGCTTCCGGGTGCTGTGCCATCCAAGTAGCAAGGGCTTGAGCTTGCTCATCGGGTACCATAAGTAACACCTGGCTTTGTTGTAATCGCTCAACTTCTAACAGTAAAAGTTCATTCTTATGACGAATATCAAGATAAAGAAAGCTTGAAACAAACACAGCGAGTGTAAGCAAAAAAATGATCAGCAAAGAGGAGGTGCTTAGCTTCCTCTGCGACTTAGCCATTACCTGACTCTCGAATTATCGAATCAGCCATATCCTCTAAGCCTATCGACAATGTCGACAGCCCAGCCGCAGCAACCGCTTGTGGCATGCCATAAACCACACAACTAGCCTCATCTTGAGCCCAGATTGTTGCACCTGCGCTCTTGAGCATGCGTGCACCTTCTCTGCCATCGGCTCCCATGCCAGTTAACACCACGGCTAAGGTATCTCGCCCGGCAATTTTTGATGCAGAAGCAAAAGTAATATCGACACTCGGCTTATAATTCATATCGGCGCTGCCGGCGAGCACTTTAAGCCTGCCATAAGCGCCACCTCTTTCTAACATCATCTGCATGCCGCCAGGCGCGAGATAAGCCGTACCAGGTTTCAGCTGATCTCCCGATTGCGCTTCTTTGACGTCAATCTTGCATAATCCGTTCAGCCTACTGGCAAATGCCGGGGTAAATGCCGCTGGCATATGCTGAATTAGCAAGATGGGATGAGGGTAGTTAGCAGGTAATTTAGTTAAGATTTTCTGTAAAGCAACTGGGCCCCCTGTCGAGGTACCTATCAGTAACAGTTTATATTTTTTACCCGAGGCCCGCACTAGACTGGCAGTCCTTGGGCTAGTGGCTGTCTCTTTGACGCCACGCACAGATGTAGATAAACCGCTAGTCAATTTAGCTTTTGTGCTAGGAGAACTCGGTGTACTTGGCCGCGCTATCGGCCTGTATATGCGCCGACGACCTAAGGTTTTTATGCGTTGCTGCAGCAATAAAATCGCATCGTCTTTATTGGTGGCAATATCTTCGAAACGTTTAGGCAAGAAGTCTAATGCCCCGGCTTCTAGGGCATCGAGTGTCGCTTTCGCACCATCATGGGTCAACGATGAAAACATCAAGATTGGCGTTGGTGTCTTGGCCATAATCTCACGCACTGCGGTGATGCCATCCATGACGGGCATCTCGATATCCATAGTGATGACTTGTGGCTTAAGCTCTGCTGCTAACTTAACGGCATCTGCTCCGTTCACAGCGGTACCTATCACCTCTAAATCAGGATCTTTAGTCACTATTTCACTGACTCTTCGACGAAAAAAACTAGAATCGTCGACTATGAGAACTTTAATGCCCATTCAAATTCCTATACTGCTTATTTTATTTATTTTTTTGCGTAATGCTTAAGTAAGCCAGGTACATCTAAGATCAATGCAATACCACCATCTGATGTGATGGTAGCCCCAGCCATACCAGGAGTACCATGCAACATGGTACCAAGAGGCTTGATAACGACTTCTTCTTGGCCAATTAATGAATCCACAACGAAACCTATCTGTTTGGTGCCTAACTGGACGATAACCACATGACCATTGGCCTTATCACCGTGCTTCAAATTAGACGGCACTCGACTCAACCAATGCTCTAGATAAAAGAGGGGCACCGCCTTCTGTCGTACAATCACAGTCAATTGGCCATCGACGATATTGGTCTTAGTCAAATCGAGATGGAATATCTCACTGACACTCGACAGTGGTAAAGCGAACACTTGAGTGGCGACTTCTACCATCAAGGTCGGCATGATGGCTAAGGTTAAGGGAACCTTAATCTCTAATACTGTCCCTTTACCTTTTAAAGAATCGATATGAATAGTCCCGTTCAGCTGAGCAATACGGGTTTTAACTACGTCCATACCGACACCACGGCCGGAAATATCAGAAATCTCGACTTTAGTGGAGAATCCAGGGGCGAAGATGAGGTTATAAGCCTCTTGATCGGACATCCTGGCAGCCCCTTCCTCATCGAGTACGCCGCGAGTTATGGCGATCTCTTTGAGCATTTTAGGATCCATACCGGCACCATCATCCTCAATTTTAAGCAGGATATGGTCGCCCTCTTGGCTCGCCGAGAGTGTTATCGTACCAGTTCTGGATTTACCACTTGCCTCACGTTCAGCTGGCATCTCGATACCATGGTCCACTGAGTTTCTCACTAAGTGAACCAGAGGATCGGCTAAAGCCTCGACTAAATTCTTATCTAAATCTGTGTCTTCACCTATCATGGTGAGAGTAATATCTTTGTTCAAACTACGGGCAAGATCTCTCACAACGCGCGGGAAGCGACCAAAGACCTTCTTGATCGGCTGCATGCGGGTCTTCATCACCGCGCCCTGCAGATCCGCCGTAACCAAGTCAAGGTTAGCTAACGCTTTTGACATCTCTTCATCATCACGGGAAACACCTAAGCTCAGTAAACGATTACGTACCAATACGAGTTCGCCAACCATATTCATGATCTGATCGAGTCTGGCAGTATCTACACGTACGGTTGTTTCAGCCTGAGGCATATTGGCTGGCGCTGACTTAGCGACCGCTTTTTTCTCTGGCACAGCGGGTTTGGGTGCGGCTTTGGCAGCAACAGGATTGGCTGCAGGAGCCGCTGGCTTAGCCACTGACATAGATTTTTTGTCAGCTGGTGTTGGAGCCGCACCTCCTACATTGGGTCCGCCACCCGCGCCATGAAGTTCATCGAGTAGCTTTTCAAATTCGTCATCAGAGATATCATCAGAATCTACAGCTGGGGTGGCATCAACAACACTCGCGCTCGATGCTTTCTTCTCAATTTTACCCGATCCATGTAATTCATCGAGTAAAGATTCGAACTCATCATCTGTAATGTCATCGGATTGGCTCGGTGCTGGCACGCTAACTTCAGCTTGCTTAGTTGCAGATGGGCTTTTACCACCATGTAACGCATCGAGCAGCGCCTCAAACTCATCATCATTGATTTCATCTATCCCACCTTCGCCAGCAATACTCGTTGTCTGCTGAGGAGCGGAATCAAACAATTCTATACCTGAATCATCCGCGAGTGGCGTCTCATCAAATAGTTCAATTGACGCGTCACTGGGCGCGGCGGCAGTAGGAAGTGGAGTACTTGAGCTCAGTGATTTCAAATTAGCCAACAAAGTCGCATCTACAGGCTCTTGCTGCTGTCCAGCCTTCGTCTGCACAAACATAGCGTTGATGGCATCAACCGCCTGTAGAATAATATCCATCAATTCGGCAGAAACTTCTCGTTTGCCGGTTCTCAGCAGATCGAAGGTGTTTTCAGCTTCATGGCAAACATCGACCATTGGAGACAAGCTAAGAAATCCCGCTCCACCTTTGACAGTGTGAAAGCCTCGAAAAATTGCATTAAGCAACTCCGAGTCATCGGGGTTATTTTCTAACGTGACTAACTGTTCAGATAAAAGCTCTAAAATCTCACCGGCTTCGATCAAAAAGTCTTGCAGTATCTCTTCATCAACATCGAATGACATTAATATGGCTCCTAATTAAAAACCCAAACTCGACAGCAGATCATCAACTTCATCTTGACCTGTGACGACATCGTCACGTTGTTCAGCGTTCATGATTGGCCCTTCGGCCTCGACACTGCTGTCGATGATTGTCGGATTTTCACTGACGGGTTGTTCACCGAATACCGTCAGCATCGAGACTAAATTATTTTCTACTTCACGGACGAGATCGATAACCCTTTTTATCATCTGCCCGGTTAAATCCTGAAAATCTTGGGCAAGTAAGATTTGGTTTAACAGATCTTTCAAACGGATCGAATCTAATTCACTGCGCTCGACAAATTGTTGAACGTCGTGACACAAGGTTTTAAATTCGCTTAGCTCAATTTCACGTCTCATAAGACGATCCCAAGCAGGTTTAACCGATTGGATATTGGTCGTGAGTGCATTAGCTAAAGGCAGGCATTCTTCAACGGCATCCATGGTTTTATTCGCGGCTTGCTCAGTCATATCTATGACATAATTTAACCGCTCTTTAGCATCCGGAATCTCTGTACTGGTTAGCTCAACCAGTCGATCGTCAACCTGAAAATCGACGATCGCGCTATGAAGCTGACGCGTGAGCCTTCCTACCTCGTCAAACAGTTCCTTTTGAATAGGCGCAGCAATATCTCTGATTAAATCGTCAGCGAGCGACTGCTCGCCTTGAGTCAGCAAGTCTACAAGCTTATTTGCCTGCTCTAACGAAATGAGCCCTGAAGTATTCACCTGCATATCACAACCTTGGTTAGCCGAGTCGTTCAAAGATTTTGTCTAACTTCTCTTTCAATGTCGCTGCCGTAAAGGGCTTAACAACATAACCATTAACCCCGGCCTGAGCCGCGGCGATGATCTGTTCCCTCTTAGCCTCTGCAGTTACCATCAATACAGGGATATTTTTCAATTCATCATCTGCACGAATCGCTTTTAAAAGATCGATTCCTTGCATACCAGGCATATTCCAATCGGTCACAACAAAGTCAAAATCGCCTTTCTGTAACATAGGTAGTGCTGTCGAACCGTCATCTGCTTCTTGAGTATTGTTAAAACCCAAGTCTCTTAACAAGTTCTTGATGATACGTCTCATTGTTGAGAAATCATCAACAACGAGAATCTTCATATTCTTGTCCAAAGTTTCCTCCGCGGAGCTCTTAATTATTGCTCATGTAATCGTTATTTTTTTGTCCAATGCTTAAGTTTAGCTTTTAGTCTGAGCATTGCCTGACTTAATATCTGGCTAACCCGTGACTCACTAACCTCTAGAATGGCCCCAATCTCTTTTAAATTTAAAGCTTCATCGTAATAAAGCGACAAAACCAGTCCATCTCTTTCAGGTAATAACTTAATTGCTGCTACTAGTGCAGAATGAAATTCATCTTCTGCAATCGCTTCATAGGTATCGTCCTTAACCCCATCATCGTGACTAATAACATCGACCGAAACGCCTAAATCTTCAATGCCAATTATTTTCCCTACTGAAACATCATTTAAAATATGATGATATTCATCTAAGGTCATGTCCAGTCTTCGAGCTATCTCGTCATCTTTAGCATCTCTGCCAAGTTCCTGTTCAAGCTCATCGATAACCTGAGCGACTCGTCTCTGGTTTCGATGCACAGATCTCGGCACCCAATCCCCACGACGTATCTCATCTAGCATAGACCCACGGATTCGAATACCCGCAAAAGTCTCAAATTTAGCCCCTTTGTTATCGTCAAACTTCGATGAAGCTTCGAGTAGCCCCATCATGCCTGCTTGTAGTAAATCGTCTAGTTGCACCGATGCAGGTAAACGAGCGAGTAAATGGTGAGCTATTTTTTTTACAAGCGGTGCGTATTGTTCAACGATTAAAGCTTTATTATCTAAACAAGTATACGCAGAGGCTTTACTCACTCGTTCTATCCTCTTGATACTCAGGTCGCTGTACTAAACGCTCAACAAAGAACTCTAGATGGCCTCCAGGTTGCTGCGGTATAGGCCAACTAATGACTTTATTCGCTAAACCATGGTAAGCAATCGTTGCTGGCGATTTAGGATATGCTTCAACGATTAATTTCTGCTTACGTACCGACTTTCGTAAATTCTCATCAAATGGAATGGTAGCAACTAATTCAAGTGCAACATCCAAAAATCGATCGGTAACTTTACTAAGCTTAGCAAAGAGTTCCATCCCTTCCCGTAAACTTCGCACCATATTGGCGACTATTTTAAAACGGAAGACGCCATGTTCCCTGCTAAGTATCTTAATTAGCGCATAAGCATCAGTAATCGATGTAGGTTCATCGCAAACCACAACCAGTACATCCTGAGAGGCTCTGGAAAAACTCAGTACCATATCGGAAATGCCAGCTGCGGTATCGACGATGAGTATGTCGAATTGCGTTTTCATCTCACTGAAAGCCCGAATTAACCCGGCATGTTGTGCCGCAGACAATTCAACCATGGCTTGTGTACCCGAAGTGGCAGGAATAATTCCAATCCCCTTAGGTCCACGCACTATGATATCGTCTAAATCGGTTTCACCAGATAAGACATGGGATAAATTACGTTCGGCGCGCAGGCCGAGCATGACATCCACGTTGGCCAGACCTAAGTCGGCATCCAAGACGAGTACACGCTTACCTTTCTCGGCTAACGCAACGGCGGTATTGATGGCAACACTGGTTTTACCCACACCTCCTTTACCACCTGACACGGCTATTACTTTTACTTTTTCGTTATAAGGTTGATTCATCATACGTAAACCACTTGCTTGATCCCGACTCATTGCTTTACTCAAATGCATAGGCCCTTTCATCTGACCGTTCACTATTTCTGACTGCTGGTTTATTATCTAACACCGACAGCGCTTTGTTTGCTAGCGCGAATGTATCGGCCACTTGCATATCTTCTGGAACTCTTTGCCCATCAGTCACATAACTTAATGGTAACCCACTTTGTATCAAAACACTCAATGCTGGGGCTAAGGAAACGGATTCATCTAATTTCGTCAGTATCGCACCGGATAATGGTATTCGACTGAATTGTGTCACCGCTTCTTCTAAAACTCTTCTTTGACCTGTAGAGGACAGTACCAGATAACTGCGTATAGGTAATCTGCTATTTGCAGCTAAATTATCAAGTTGCTGGAATAAACGCATGTCTCTTTGGCCCATTCCTGCTGTATCTATCAATACTAGCTTGCGATTACGGAATTGATACAGTATTTGTTCCAACTCATTGAGGTCATGAGCCTGCTTAACCGGACATCCCATTATTTTGCCATAGGTTGCCAATTGCTCAAAGGCTCCAATGCGATAATGATCGGTTGTGACCAAAGCAACATGCTCAGCACCGTGATGCGCTGCGTATCTGGCGGCTAATTTCGCTAAGGTTGTTGTTTTACCTACACCCGTTGGCCCGACAAAGGCCACCACACCGCCTTGGCGCACTATATCATCACCTTGATTATCCAACATATTGGCTAAGCTACGAGGCAATGCTCTCACGAGATCAGCTGGTGTATAGTGCTCGCTCAATTCAGAAAGCTTTTTTGCCACCGTCGGGGAAAATTCAGCATCCAACAATTTAGTTTCTAACATGGCACCAACTGGGTCAAGCCGGCTTTTCTGCTCACTCATCAAGGCGGTGACTTGATGAGTCAACAAACTTCTCAAGGACGCCAGTTCTTCACGCATCATCTCAAGCTCAGGACTAGGTTTCCCCTTCGTCTCATGTGAAGGTTTATTTGAATAATTCTGCGTCTCAGGTGACGATTTAGCAAGCGACTGTGGTGCCTGCAAACCTTTTGCCCATTCAGGCATGTCCAATTCTTCACTCTTGTGCTGAGAAACGTGTTGTTCGACCCTACTCTGCTGCCGCTCTAATAATGCCTGGAGCGAATCGGCCGCAGGTGCTGGCTTTACTCTAGCTTCAGAGCGAACAGGTCGCTTGAGACCGAGGGAGATTTTCTCTTCGGCAAGATCCATAAAAGTGGAAGACAATGCTGGCTTTTCTGCAATTAGCGCCTTAGGTTTAGGCTCATCATAATCCACGGCAGCGACGATCTCTATTCCACCTGTGACCTTTTTATTCGACATTATCACGGCATCCGAGCCTAAGGTATCTTTAACCTGAGCCAATGCCGTACGCATATCTTTTGCTAAGAAACGTTTAATTTTCACTTATATGCCCTCTACTGACCCACGGCAGAAACAATTCTAATTTGCTTCTCATCGGGTACTTCCTGATAGGAAATCACCCTTAGGTTAGGAATCGTGTGCTTTACAAATCGAGAGAGAGTCGAACGTAACATGCCCGATGTGAGTAATATAGCAGGTTGCCCCACCATCTCTTGCCTTTGTGTTGCATCTTCTAAAGACTTTTGCATCCGTTCGGCCAAGCTAGGTTCGATGTTTGGCCCCTCTCCTCCCGTCGCTTGCATTGACTGATGCAACATTTGTTCCAACTCTGGCGCCAAAGTAATGACGGGGATCTCTGTTTCCGGCCCGCTGATCTCCTGGACAATCATTCGTTTAAGAGAGATACGTACGGCAGCGGTCAGTACTTCGGTGTCGGCACTCTTGGGACCGTACTCGAGCAATGTCTGTACTATTGTCCTAAGGTCGCGAATCGAAACACCTTCGTTGAGTAAGTTTTGCATGACTTTAACCACAGTTCCCAAGGGCATAACGTCAGGTATGAAGCCATCGACTAACTTAGGAGAATGTTTGGCCAACATATCCATAAGCTGCTGAACTTCCTCATAACCGAGAAGCTTAGCCGCATTATTAGTTAATAGCTGACTCAAGTGAGTCGCCACGACCGTTGCTGCGTCTACCACGGTATACCCTAAGGTTTGCGCATGCTCTCTAAGCTCTGGGGCTATCCAAACCGCATCTAAGCCAAAGGCAGGATCTTTCGTCTCTATGCCATCGAGTTTGCCATACACCTGGCCTGGATTGATGGCGAGTTCACAGTCATGTCTTATCTCGGCTTCACCGGACGCAACTCCCATCAAGGAGATACGATAAGTATTTGGAGACAGATCTAAGTTATCGCGAATATGCACCGCAGGTACCAAAAAGCCAAGCTCTTGGGATAGCTTCTTACGCACCCCTTTTATCCTGCCTAGCAACTCGCCGCCCTGGCCTTTATCGACCAAAGGGATTAGCCGATAACCGACTTCTAATCCTATGGTATCGACATGCTGAACATCATCCCAGCTCAGCTCCTTCGGTTTAGCGGCTGCCTTATCCGCAGCAGGTTTTTTCGCAAGCGCCAGGGACTCTTCACGCTCCTGCGCTTGTTTTTTATATAAAAAATAAGCTACTGAACCGACAACTAATGCCAGAGAGATGAAGGCAAAATGTGGCATGCCAGGCACTATCCCCATAATAAACAAGACACCAGCAGCAATCGCTATTGACTTAGGGTTGTCAAGCATCTGCGACATCATCATCTGGCCCATGTCACCGGACTCGTTCTGACGTGTGACCATCAATGCCGCAGCAATTGAGAGTAAAAGGCCGGGGATCTGGGCAACCAGTCCATCACCTATGGTAAGAAGAGTATAGATCTCGACCGCAGAAGAAAAATCTAGGTCATGCTGCACCATGCCGATAACGAATCCACCCAAGATATTGATCACCATGATCATGATCCCGGCAATTGCATCACCTTTAACAAATTTAGATGCACCGTCCATTGCCCCGTAAAAATCGGCTTCCTTGGTGACTTCGGCGCGCCTATCTCTTGCCTGTTCTTGGTTTAACACGCCAGCATTCAAGTCGGCATCGATAGCCATCTGCTTACCTGGCATGGCGTCTAAGGTAAAGCGAGCACTAACTTCTGCTATACGCCCAGCACCTTTGGTGACCACGGCGAAGTTAATGATAATAAGGATTAAGAATACTACCAGGCCAACGGCATAATTTCCGCCTATCACAACCGATCCAAAAGACTCAATCACTTTACCGGCAGCATCACCACCGTTGTGTCCTTCGAGTAAGACGATACGAGTCGATGCCACATTGAGCGCGAGGCGCAGTAAGGTCGCAATAAGCAACACACTGGGGAAAGCGGCGAAATCTAATGGTCTGTCGGTGTAAATAGCCACCAGCAATACGACTAAGGCCAAAGCTATGTTAAATGAGAACAAAATATCTAGCAGGAATGGTGGCATAGGCAATATGATCATGCCTAACGCAGCGAGAACAAACAAAGGCGTGCCTAAGCCTTTAAAACTCGAAGGTTTTATTTTTTTCAGTTGACCCAGTCGTGCTTTAACATCCATTCAAGAAATCCAAACTTTTGACATCTAGCTCTAACAAAGCAATTTTTGAGCCAAGTAATGGAAATAATTTCCGTCATTAATAACTAAGTTATCAATATTGTTTTTATTTTATAAGTCAGCACTATACCGTTAGACTGACGTTAAATGAATGCCTAAGAAGTTAACTGAATAAATTTACAGCAGAAATACACTATATAACCAACATTGATTGGGTTTTACCGAGAAATCTAGCTTAGGTACATGGCCAAGAAGTATCGGATACGGAGGAAACACTCGGTATCATTAATATTTTAAATCCTTAGGTATGGGCTGTTTAAGCGGAATAGCCGTTGGCCTTCGGCCTCCGTGTTGTTGGTATTGACGTAACTGGAATACATAAGCTAAAACCTGAGCGACGGCGGTGAATAGTCCCTCAGGGATCTCTTGATCTATTTTAGTCGTATGATATATGGCGCGGGCCAGAGGCGGAGCAGAGATAATAGCAATCTCATGTTCACGGGCTATCTCTCTAATCTTAAAAGCAATTTCATCGACACCTTTTGCCAGCACATAGGGCGCCGTCGACTTCATGGCATCGTATTTCACCGCGACAGCATAGTGCTCCGGATTAACGACGATAACATCGGCATTGGGAACTTCTGACATCATACGTCTCTGAGCCACCTCCCTTTGCATCTGCCTTATCTTACCTTTGACCTCAGGCTTACCCTCAGTGTCCTTATATTCATCTTTGACTTCCTGCTTGGTCATCTTGAGTTGCTTTTTGTGATTCCAGATTTGAAATGGCACATCGATAACCACGATGAGTATGGTAGATGAGCACAGCAAGATGAACATCCAAACTAATAGATCCAGCGCCCGGTATACATTCCCAGGAAGATGATCCCGAGACAGGGCCAAGATATCATTAAAGTAGAAGTTCAAGAGAAAGTATGCGGATAATGCGACAACCGAAAACTTAGCGATACCTTTGGTCAACTCCACAAGGGCTTGCACGCCAAACATTCTTTTAAATCCTTTCATAGGATTCATCTTCTCAGTTTTCGGCATAAATGCCTTGGTAGAGAAGGTGATACCGCCTAAAACGATATTACCTATGAAGGCTACTAAAGCGATGACAAATATCAGGCTGGCCATGGGAAAGGCAAGCTCTCGCCCTATCATGCTCCAAACCAAAACCATCTGATTGGTGTCAAAAATTTGTTCCCTGTCCATGGTGAACAAGGTGGTCATTATGGTGACTAAGCTACTGGCAATACTTGGGCCGACCATGGCAAAACCGACCGCGGCCGACATCAAGACCGCCGAGGTTCCCAGCTCTTTGGAGCGTGCAACCTGGCCTTTCTCCCGGGATTGTTCTAATCGCCTGGGGGTGGCCTCTTCGGTTTTCTCTTGGCTACTGTCATTTTCAGCCATGAACTAGCACTCCATTAGGTAGACTCTGCAGGCGCTCAAGCTGAAACATCAAAATGTCCCATCGGTATTACATTGAAGTTTCACTATATCGCATAACAACAACTGGGCTGACGTCCACACCTCACCAAAGTGCTCCATTATAGGGGTCAAGGTTAACCACAAGATCACTAAACCACTCACCATGGTCACGGGAAAACCTATGGCGAAGATATTCAGTTGGGGTGAAGCTCGGGTCATGACACCGAATGACAGGTTAATCAGCAAAAGCGCAACGATAGGTGTAATAGACATGGTCAATGCTGCACCAAACATATAGCCCCCCCACTCGGCCAACATTCTATAACTTGTGATACTCAGACCTTGATCCGATATGGGAATAGTCTCAAAACTCATCACTAGCATTCGGATCATCACCAAATGACCATCGACAGCGAGGAAGATCATGGTGGTTAACAGTAAGAATAAGTTACCAATCACAGGAGTTTGTTGACCGGAAGAGGGATCGACCATAGAGGCAAAACCTAAACTTGTCTGCATGCCTATGATTTGGCCTGTGAGCACAAAGGTTTGCATCACCAGCAAGGTAACAAATCCCATGGCTATGCCAATTAGGAGTTGTTGCAAGGTGATAAAAATCGCAGACGCCGCAAATAGCGCTACATTTTCCACTGGGGGTAAAACCGGTGCAATGGCAAAGGTAATCGCCATCGATAACAATAATCTGACTCTGGCAGGTGTGGTATTAGCCCCAAACACGGCCATAACCATAAACATGCTAGACACCCTAAACAGTGGCCACATGTAAGAGGCTATCGTGTCCATTATGGTCGCCATTAGAATATCCATCGTGGCTAGCCTATTTGACTCATTGTATTAGTCTCTTGAATAAATAGGTCTTTCATCATCCTATAACCTGGGGGATCATATTGACCATCCGTACAAAAAATTCCATCATGGTTTGGATCAAGGTATGACCCAGAAACATCAGGGCAAACAAGGTCGTCAATAAACGAGGTAGAAAACTCAGGGTTTGTTCGTTAATTGAAGTTGCCGCTTGAAACACCGCCACCACGAGTCCGATGACGAGTCCAGGCACGATTATTAGCGACACGATGGTCACTATGACTGAGAGCGCCTCACGGAAGATGTCGACCAATGATTCAGGATTCATAAACCCACCTAAACACCGAAGCTATTGGCTAGAGTTCCCATCACCAGGCTCCAGCCATCGACGAGCACAAACAACATGATCTTAAAAGGAAGTGAGACGATCATGGGAGATAACATCATCATACCCATAGCCATCAAGATACTGGCTACCACAAGATCCAATACCAGGAAAGGAACGAATAACATAAACCCAATCTGAAACGCAGTCTTTAACTCGCTGGTGATAAATGAGGGAATTAACACGCTCATGGGCACATCTTCGGGTGAGTTAATGTTCTGATAACCCGAGATTTCGATAAATGTGTCGAGATCCGTCACCCGAGTTTGGGCCAACATAAAGGTCTTGATCGGCTCTTTGCCAATATTGAAAGCCTGCTCAATATTCATGGTTTCAGCTATATAGGGTTTAACTGCTTCATCATAAATTTTGTCGAACACAGGCGCCATGATAAAGAAAGTCATAAACATACTTATGCCAATAAGCACTTGGTTTGACGGCGTTTGTTGTAAACCGATCGCTTGTCTTAGAATCGACAGTACCACTATGATGCGCGTGAATGAGGTGAGCATGATAATCATGGCAGGCAGAAAGCTCATTGCCGTCATTAACAGCAATATCTGCATAGTCACAGAGTATTGAGTCCCACCATCGGGAGTCGTGGTCACAGTCAACGCAGGTAAGACACCATCAAGGGCGAATGCACCTGGTGATATCAGCAACAGACTCAAGATGAAGAAATATGATAATCGCTTCATAATGAATTCGTCTTAGCTTGCCGTAATCGTTCGGCAAAAGATTCTGTCTCTATGCTGATGGGGGTGTCTAATTTATCTATGACCTGTATTTGCTGGGCAGTCACACCGAGTAAATATTGCTGGCCACCCACCTCGAGTAATACCACCTTCTCTTTCTGCCCCAATGGCATAACCGCCAAGGTCTTCAATACGTTGTGGCTAGATGGCGCTAATTTCAAGCGTTTAACGATATAGGCCAACACAAAAATGAGGGCGAGCACAACAATTAACCCACCCAACATATTGGTCATTGTCGAGATTGCCGATCCCTTATCTGCAGTTGAGGCGACGGTAGGGGAAACCGCTAATCCACTTATAAACAACGAGTTAATCATATCTACCTTATTTTAACTTCTTAATACGCTCGGTTTGGCTAATGACGTCGGTCAGGCGGATACCAAACTTATCATTCACAACCACCACTTCACCATGGGCAATCAAGGTGCCATTCACCATCACATCCAGAGGCTCACCGGCGACGCGATCTAATTCCACCACCGAACCTTGGTTGAGTTGGAGTAAGTTACGAATACTGATAAAGCTACGACCAACTTCCATCGATATGGTCACAGGGATGTCCATGATGGTATCGAGTCTTGCCACTTCATCGGCAGACAAGGCCTGGCTTTCATCAGTCAGCTCATCAAGCTCGACAGCCTCAGCTTCCTCTATCGCTTGCTCAGCCATTGCTTCAGCCCAATCGTCACCTGTATCTTCTGTACTCATGATTATTACCTTAACTACTTAATTTAGCTTAATACCTTAGCAATTTAGTTCCTTGACTAAGATAGGGTTTATAAATCAGAAATGTCTTTACTCTTATTCTTACGCGTCACTAATTGCAACTCCGATTTTACTGTTTCCGGTCGTGGGATTTTCTCGGTAATCCGCAAAGCTAAATTGTCTCTAGCCTTGCCTAACTTACACCTATAAGTAGGTAGATCTTCGACCCGCAGGACGATATGCTCAGGCAAATCGACTGGAATAATATCGCCAACTTTAAAGTTCATCACATCTTTAAGGGTGATCTCTTGATCCACTATGGTGGCATCTAAACCCACCTTGATGTCCATGATCTCGTCTTTTAATGCCAAAGACCAGCGTTTATCCGTATCTTGAGTATCACTCTGCACACCGGCATCGAGCAGTTCACGTATCGGCTCTATCATGGAATACGGCAATGTGATATGGAAGTCTCCCCCACCGCCATCCACTTCGATATGAAAAGAGCTGACCACGACCACTTCGGTGGGGCTGACTATGTTTGCCATCGCTGGGTTAACCTCTGAATCAAGGTACTCAAATTCGACATCCATCACAGGCGCCCAAGCATCTTTATAGTCTTCGAAGATGATTTTTAGCAATAACTGAACGATGCGTCGTTCCGTTGGCGTAAATTCTCGACCTTCAATCTTGGCATGAAAGCGGCCATCGCCACCGAAAAAGTTATCCACTAAAATGAAAACTAATCTTGCCTCCATGGTAATGAGCCCCGTTCCTTTGAGCGGACTAAATCTCACCATATTCAGGCTGGTCGGAACAAAAAGAGTGTGAACATATTCACCAAACTTGAGCATCTGCACGCCATTGATCGAAACTTCAGCCGCTCGGCGCATCATATTAAACATACTGATGCGCAAGTGCCTGGCAAACCTTTCATTCACTATCTCTAAGGTCGGCATTCTTCCGCGAACAATACGATCTTGAGAAGAAAAGTCGTAGGAGCGGGCGTCAGCCTCCCCCTGTTCATCTTCATCTTCATCTACGTCATCTACACCATGCAGTAACGCATCAATTTCGTCTTGGCTTAATAGATCACTCACAATAATGCCTTTATTAAACAAAAATAGGGAAACGTGCTAACTCATACAAGCGCGACTTGAAACCTGGTTAGCAAAAACTCAAAAACTAAAAATTATTCTTGGTTCGTTCTCATGTACTACTGCATGACGAAACCGGTAAACAGAACTTTTTCAACGACTTTACGCCCTGTCACAGGTTGTAGCGTATTCTGTACATTGAGTAAGGCCAATTGACGCATCTCGTCTTTACCGGCAAGGGTACTTAGCTTTTGAACATCGGCACTGCTAAATGTCGTCAGTAGTGCATCTTCAATCAAGGGGATGTGTTTCTTAATTAACACATCATCGTCAGCACCGCGCACCATCAACTGAACCTTGATCTCTACCAGTCTCGAGCGGTTTGCCCCCGGCAGGTTAAATAGAAATGGTCTGGGCATTCCCACATAGAAAGCTTCGCCTACATTCATCGGCTCTTGAATTTCTTCGGTGCCATCAGCATTTTCACTGTTTGCTGAGCTGTCGCTTGACCCCATGAAAAACCATAAAGCTCCAGCAATAACTAGCACTAATACCAGGCCGATAACGCCGAAAATAATCAGTTTCGTCTTACTTTTCGGCTGTTCATTTTCTTCGAGCTCTAAGGATTCTTCTTCGGCCATTTGATTTCCCTTTTAGGCTTAAATCTGCTGCTATATTTCTATAATAGACCAAGGGGTAATGTCTTTTTACCCATCAAGGATCTAATTTTGCTATAGATTACCTTCTTACGCGTAATAATCTATACCTGAACGATAACTAGATGCCTGATTTGAGCTTAATAGTGACTCATCTGCAGATATTTCATCCAATTCTGAATCATAGCCTTCTTGTGACCGCTCCGAATGATCAGCTTCGCCTTGATCTTTTCCCGAATCACGCTGAGAAACTTGGCTATCGGTGAGTTGCAGCCCCTGTTCGGCTAACATCTCTCTCAACCTAGGTAATGCTTGCTCTACAATATCTCGGGTCTGAGGCTGGACGACATGAAACTGCACTTGAGTCTGGTCGCCCTGGACCTGAATTCTTACCACCAAGGGCCCAAGTTCAGGTGGATCTAACCTAATTTCAGCATGCAAGACCCCTTTACTCACCATAGCCACTAACTGTTGCTTCATGACCGGAGAAAAACGCTGGATCATCTCCTGCATCTGACTCTGAGTGTCATTATTCTGTCTTAGTACCAACTGAAACTGGGGAGTTTCAAGTTTACTTGGTGGTGTCGAGCCTACTTGCATCCCAGATAAGGTTTTAATATCTAAGTTTGACGTGGATGTTGTGTCCGTTAGCGTTGAAGATGCCTCTACATTGGCCCTCAAGGGATTGAGCTGTACCGATAACTCAGCCCCTTTAAGCTGTTGCTCAGCCTTAGCCATAGCTTCAACAGGCAGCTTAGTGCTCCCTTGAAGCTTAGCTGACTCTTCCACTTGGGTTTTCTCACCTAAAATTTGACTAAACTGCTTATCTTTACCTTGCTCGATTTGATTTTCCGTGCGGGTTAACACATCTATCCCTGCAGCTTGTTGGGACTGGACCACTTTTGCTACATCTTTGACTTCGGCTGTCTTGTCAGTGACTTGTGCTTCGAACAATGTCGAGATGCCATTGGGCTCTGACAGACCAGCACTGCGGCTTTCGCTCCCAACAATAGCAGCAGATCGCACGCTCGCAGCCTGAAAGTCTGAACTTGTCACAGTAGCAATTAGCTGAAGTAAATTTTCAGGGGGTAATACAGTTAATTCGGCCTCGGATAAACCAGACTCCTGTACTAGCTTATCAATAAGGTTTTTATCTAATGGGAGTTGAGTCTCTGGATCTAAGAGCTGAGCATCAGAATCAATGACTAAAGTCTCTAAACCGATAAGTGATACCGTCTGCGATGGCTCAATCACAACGTCACCGGCTATTACCTCTTCGCCTTGTTTTATCTCTTCTGCAGGAAGATTAAAATCTGTATTTTCAGCATCATTTGCCACACTCAGTAAATAATCATCTAATGTTGAATGACTTGACGCTTTCTCATTGCCTTCCTGCGGCAAGGTATCGCCGCTGTTATCTAGGCTAGTATTTCCCTCTAGCTTACTGGCCCAATTTATTTGAGCCAGTACATGATTGACATCGATTTCTGTTCCATCCAATTGGGCTTCACTCTCAGACTCATCGCCCGCTCCCTTTAGCTGTGGATCATTTTTAACCGGTCTTGTTTCAACATTGATATTTTCAGCTCGATTTGACTCTTTCGCTTGAGTACTAGCTTGCTCTAAAGCCACAGAAAAATCATTATTTTCAGATGATTGAGTACGACTCTTATCACCTTGCTTTATTCCACCAACAGATAGGTTATCGGATGTGTTTTCTTTATTCGCTAAGAGTATATTCGTCATTTTCTGCATTAAGCCTCCAACAAGGCTGATGTCCAATCAAGGTAAGCGCATTTTTAAGAGAATCACTGACGCCAGAACTATCTCGTCAAAACAGCTTTGTCAAAATAGTGGCCAAAAAATTAAATGCCCACACGTTATCAATAAATTAAGCAATAAAGATGCCAATATATAAAGGGTTCTTTAGGCAAGTAACAGCATCAAAAGATCTTGTGTCAGCGAATTTTTTTTCTATAAAACATCTGTGATGCAAACTCATCCACCATCTTTTGTTCGAGTCTCATCTCTGCTTTTCTTGCCTTCTGTGCTTTATGTTCTAACAGTAATTCAACCGCCTTACGTTTTTGCCGTTTCTCTTGCCAATGCCGCTGCCTATGCCCCCGCTGAGTATCTGCTTCTGCGACCGAAGTAAGCTGCTTGGTAATGGCTTCATCTACTTGACGTACAAATTGGTGAAATTGATGATAATAACTGGCACTGATATTTTTACCATGATGGCTCTCCATCTGTTTCATATAATCCAAGCGATAATTTCGCAGCGCCTCAAGTTGGCTCTGGCATTTTTGCAGTGCCAGTTGAGCCGATTTCAACTGCAACGCCGCCTGCTCTTCTGCTTCACTCGTCAGTTTCAATACAGTATGAAGAGGATCTTGCTTAGCCATAGTTATTCCTGAGATAAAAGAAGTCCCCTAGGACCTAGAAACTGATCATACCTTACACTGAGCACTCAACTGAGAAAGCATGAGCTGACTGGAATCAAAACTGAGAGTCTCCTTCATTGACTGCCTTAAAAATGCGTTCATCGCAGGCTGAAGCCGTATCGCATTGTCGATTCTAGGATCGCTGCCCTGAGTGTATGCCCCGATCGAAATCAGATCTTTGTTCTGTTGATACAAAGAATATACTTGCTTTACACGTCGCATTGACTCCAGATGCTCAGTGCTGATCACCATAGGTGCGACACGGCTAATCGAGGCTTCTACATCGATGGCGGGGTAATGACCTGAATCGGCTAATGCTCTCGACAAGACTATGTGTCCATCTAGGATTGCCCTAGCCGCATCGGCAATGGGGTCCTGCAGATCATCGCCTTCAGTCAACACAGTATAAAACGCCGTGATAGAGCCTTGACCCGGACCACCATTTCCCGCTCTTTCAACCAATTTGGGTAACTTGGCAAATACCGAAGGCGGATAGCCTTTGGTTGCGGGAGGTTCACCAACCGCGAGTGCGATTTCCCGTTGTGCCTGAGCATAACGAGTCAAGCTGTCCATAAGAAGCAATACGTTATAGCCTAAATCTCTAAAATATTCTGCAATTCTGGTTGATGTTTCACAGGCTCGAAGACGCATGAGTGGAGACGTATCGGCCGGGGCTGCCACCACCACAGAGCGTGCACGTCCCTCTTCCCCCAAAATCTCTTCGATAAACTCTTTAACTTCCCGGCCACGTTCTCCCACTAACCCCACGACTATAATGTCGGCGGTGGTGCCCCGCGTCATCATGCCCAGTAGCACACTCTTGCCCACCCCAGAACCGGCAAAGAGTCCCATCCTCTGACCTTTGCCGACAGTTAACATGGCATTTATCGCCCTGACCCCTACATCTAAGGGCTCAGTGATCGCTCTTCGGGCTAAGGGGTTGATGATTGGTGCATGTCTTGGCGCTTTTTGATCGGTTCGTAATCGGCCTAAATTATCTAAGGGGTGACCATTGCCATCGAGCACCCGGCCTAATAATTCCAGGCCAACATTGAGTCCGGTTTGCTCACCTAAGGGAGTCACCTTAGCGCCGGGTAAGACGCCTCTAAGTTCTTCTATAGGCATTAAGTAGAGCAACTCATCGTCGAAACCTATCACCTCGGCGACCAAGTCTCCAGCCAAGGTCTCTATGCTACACAGACTACCTATCGGAGCCCGACAGCCGATGGCTTCGAGTGTTAAGCCTACCACCCGGATCAACTGTCCACTGGCCTCAGCTACGAATGGATGAACCCTATCATTTTGCAGTCTGATTTTATTCAGTAACTGGCTTTGGCGGTTGCTCATCTTGTTTTACGCCCTCTGAATCTTTAGCTGCTGACACGTTTTCTTCATTAGTGCTAAGTGTCTCTTTTTGTGCACTAGGCTCACTCTCTAGACCCCCGGATGGCTTAAGCTCATCAGGCTGGTCCTTAATCTCAGGTGTTGGTAAGCCATTATCTTCTTGTTCTGGTTGTGGCTCAAGCTCAGATTGCTCCTCTGCTTCATCAGACTCATTCTGTTTGCCATCCTGACTATAGGATGATAATGCTTGCTGTTGCTGTTCTTGAGATTGATTGAGATGTTGAACATTATGCTCCATCTCCTCCAGAACTGTGCTTATTCTCTGCTCGAGTCGCATATCGACACTACTTCGCTGATTGTTGATGACACAATCACCAGGTGACAGACTCGGGTCAGCTTCCAATTCCCAGCGGTTTTTGTCCAACTGATTAGCGCTATAGAGTTCTTGAACCAAGTTATGATCATCGGGATGCAAGCGAATGGTGATCCCTTGTTCTTTCAACGGCAGTGAATCAACTCCTTGTCTCAATGCTGCTAATATGTGCTCGGGGTGAGTTTTTAACTCGTGACCAATAACTGCTCGGGTTAATTTCATCGTCAAGGAGAGTAACTCTTGCTCAATCTCGGTATCTAGCAGGGCTAAAGGCTTTTCAAATTGCTCCAGCAAGGACTCAAATCGTGAGATTAACACTTTGGCTTCCTCGACTCCTTCACTATGACCTTGCTCAATCCCCTGTTTCAATCCCTCTTCATGGCCTTGTTTTAACCCCTCTAACCGACCCGACTCTAGGCCAGACTGAAAACCTTCCTCTTTTCCCTGACCAAAGCCTTCTTGTTCGGCTTGCTCACGGATCTCTTCAATCTCAGTTAATGTAGGGGGCAAAAAAGATTGGGGTTCATCTACTATGGTTTTGTGTGCCGTTCTACGGCCGAACAAGTTTGAAACACCTTCGGGAGCAGCAACTGTGACATCGGGGATCTGCCAATGAGTGAACTCGGTCTCGGATTGACCTGACTCGTTCTCTATTGACTTACCTTCACTATCAGTTTTCATTATAAGAACTCTTCACCACCGCCACCGCCTAACATAATCTCACCACTATCACTTAAACGCCTGGCGATAGATAAGATCTCTTTTTGAGCGACTTCGACTTCACTGATCCTGATAGGTCCCATAGCTTCTAAGTCATCACTTAACAACTCAGCCGCTCGCTTAGACATGTTACCCAAAATCTTATCTTTGAGTGCATCATCGGCTCCCTTGAGTGCCTTCATCAGCACATCTTGCTGAATTTCGCGAAGCAGTACTTGAATACCTATATCATCCACATCACTCAGGTTCTCAAATACAAACATAAGATCTTGTATCTGTTGCGCCATCTCTTCGTCTGACTCTCTCATGGTTTCCATGAGCTGACTCTCAACATTGGTGTCTAGGTAGTTCATGATATCTGCTGCCGCCTTCAAGCCGCCCATTTTAGCAGCCTGGGCGCCGCCTTGACCGGCAAACTGTTTCTCCATGATATCATTTAATTCCTGGAGTGCCGCGGGTTGGACCTCTTCTAGATTTGCGATGCGCATCATAAGATCGAGACGAGTATTCTCAGGAGATTGAGCAACAATTTCTGCCGCCTGATCGGGTTCCAGATAGGAAAGCACGATTGTTTGGATCTGCGGGTGTTCGTTTTGTATTATGGTTGCCACTTGACGAGGATCCATCCACTTGAGTGAATCCAGTCCCTTAGCACCACTGCCCATGATGATCTGTTCGATCAGATTACCGGCCTTGTCTTCACCTAGCGCCGCCGTTAAGGCCTTTCGGACAAACTCTTCACTGTTAAAGCCAATAGATGAGTACTTTTGAACTTCGTCAAGAAACAGCTTATGCACACCTATGACTTTCTCCTGACCAAAATCACTCATGGCAGCCATCGCCATGCCGACCTTTTGAACTTGCTTAGGCTCCAGATGCTTTAAAATTGACGCAGCATCCGCTTCACTTAGGCTCAAGAGTAATATTGCCGTTTTCTCAGTACCGGTTAGCTCGTCGACACCGTCGGCTTTAGCGTTATTCTCTGATTTATTGCTCATCTTGTTGTAACCAACCTTTTATCACCTGGGTAGATAACTCAGGCTCATTTGCGACTAACGCCCTAATTGCTTTAATCATATCATCATCTTTATGAAGATCCGGTATCAAAATCGAACCGTCATCAGCATAACTGTATTCAGCTTCAGGGCGATTGAGCATTCCCAAGGTATCGGATGCAAATTGATCTTCGATCTCAGCCAGTTCATCACCAAATTTAGGCTCATCAGGAATATTAACGCTATCGGGATAGATAAGACGTTTGAGCATAGGCCTAACGATAAACAAAATTAATGCAAGAATGATCACCCCGCCCATGCCCAGCTTGAGTGCTCGCCAGAACCATGGCTGTTCCCACAGTTCAGGAGCTGGCAACTCTTCGATAAGCTGATCCATAAAGGGAACGGTAACCACTTCAAGAATATCACCACGTTGAGTACTGAAACCTACCGCGCCCTCTAGTAAGCGGCGAATATTGGCTAACTCCTGTTCAGTTCTCGGTACGCGATTAATTTGGCCATCTTCTCCGGCGGCGCCAGCTTTAAAATCCACCGCAACGGACACACTGACACGCCTTACCGTACCAACCTGCTGCCTGGTATGGCTGATGGTTGTGTCCAGTTCGAAATTTCTGGTGGCTTCTCTATGTGATGAGCCACGACTCGCTGATTCTGACTGTGCGTCAGTATTTAACGCATCCTGTGGAATATCACTCTCCATAGGCGGTTGATTAGATAAGGCACCGGGGATCCCGGACTCACTGCCACCATTTGAATCATTCTCGACAGTCATTTCACTTCTAAGGGCTGGAAGATCTGGGTTATAACGCTTAGAAGTTTGCTCTACCGCGGTAAAGTCCATAGTAACATCGACTTGAGAGGTAAAATTCTCGGGCCCTAGAATCGGCATTAGAATCGATTGAACCTTAGTCCTATATTCTGCCTCTTTTTGCTGTACTAACTCTAACTCTCTTCGTGCTCTTGCCGACACCGCATCTTGGCTACCTGAATTTAATAACCGACCATTTGAATCTGTCACGGTCACGCGAGTCGGTATTAAGCCTTGAACGGCCGAAGCGACGATATCGACGACGGCATCGACCTCTTCTTGACCAAGCCCGCCTCGACGAACATTGAGTACCACAGTTGCACTGGGTTTAGCACGGTTTCTAGAGAAGACGTTCTCTTTGGGTATAGCCAGAATAACCTTAGCTCGACTGATACTTCTGAGTTCTTCAATTGCTCTGGCTAAATTTAACTCTTGGCTATGTTTGAGCCTGGCCTGCTCCATTCGCTGGCTCACACCAAAGCCACTATTTTGACTCAGGTAATCGTTTTGATTCGAATTACCATCGATCCCTTCCCGGCTCAATATCAACTTAACTTCTTGATACTTATCTTCAGGCACCTTGATAACATCGACATCGATCTGATACTTGATTTTGTTTTTATCTAAGGCGTCCAATACCTTTACCATCTCTTGGGTATCCATTTTCCCAAGCGGTCTGTATTCCGGCTCTTGTGCCCACAGCATGATAAATACAGCCAATGCCAAACAAATCGCAAGCGCGAGTATCATGGTGATCTGGCGCAGCATATCAACCCCGCCAAACGAGCTGCCACCGGATTTATTTTCTTCCTGGACTCCACCTGCCAGCTGATCGCTTGCCAACGTAGACTCAGAACCTACAACCATGTCAGTACTCAAAATTGATACCCGTTTATTCTATTAATTATCGTATGTATTGCTTAGCAATATTGGCCGTCACTAGACAGGCATGCTCATAATTTCTTTATATGCTTCAACTAGCTTGTTTCTAACCTGCACAGTCGCTTCAAATGCGACACTGGCTTTCTCTCTGGCGATAACGGTATCAGAAAGTGTCACCCTAGTATCTCCCATATCCAGACGGGTGGCCAATGAGCCAGAATTTGCTTGAAGCTCGCCAACGGTACCGATAGCTTGGGACAGAAGCTGACCAAAATCGCTCCCTGAAGTATTACTGACTTGTTGGGTGATCGGTGAACCGAAACCGGAATTGAGTCCAGAAGGTTTAATTTCACCACTAAGAGACTGCATCTCTTGTAATAATGAGTTGGCTCCAATCTGCATATCTTTCTCCCCATCGTCTTACTAAAAATCCAAGCGACGAATAGTTGACGAACTTAACTGTTAGATAAGAATATGCAAAATGTTTGCCAAGTGTTGTTAAGAAGGATAGAGGAGTCGGCCCGTCAACACGATATCGAGTAATAAGCCATAACAGTTAAACAGAATTAAGGTGGGGAAGTTCCTAGAACCTGTGCTCTCGGAGCTAGGAACTTTTCTATGCGGGTTTTTCTACGCAGGTATCTCTATGCCCATGTCTCTCATTTTTGCCATCTTATATCTGAGGGTTCTGGCACTGATACCCAGCTTTTCGGCGACCAATTTCCTACTGCCTTGACACATATTCAGCGTCTCAAGAATGATCACATGCTCCTGTGCCTTAAGCTCATCACCTAACGCATCCAGCTCTACAGGTTTATTCGCTGAGTATAATTGCTGCTCTACAGGTTCTTGGCTAATGAGAACTTCCTGAGTATCGAGAATAATGTCTGATCCCACAATCAGTTCCCCCGTCATCAAGATCAAAGCGCGTTGAATGACATTATCAAGCTCCCGGACATTGCCAGGCCATCTATGGGTCAGCAATCGTCTACAAGCTGCTTCATCCAGACTGGGTATCTCCGATAGTCCAGATTTAGCACCATGGCGAGCCAAGAGATGACGGGCCAAAGGCAAAATATCTGCCGGCCTCTGACTCAATGACGGCCAAGTAAGTGGAAAGACATTAATTCGATAATAGAGATCTTCGCGAAACTCCCCTGACGCAACAACCGCTTTTAGATCACGATTGGAGGTTGCGAGGACCCTGATATCTAATTTTATGCTTTTACGCCCTCCGAGCCGTTCAACTTCCCTTTCCTGCAATACCCGCAACAATTTAGCCTGGAGGCTTAAATCCATTTCGGTAATTTCATCGAGTAATAAAGTGCCTCCCTGTGCCTGTTCAAACTTACCTGGGCACGCTTGATATGCACCAGTAAAGGCTCCTTTCTCATAGCCAAATAACGTGGCTTCCAGCATATTTTCGGGTATGGCGGCACAGTTTATCGCAATAAAAGGGCCATTATCACGACTGCTATGTTGGTGAATATATCGGGCCAGTACCTCTTTACCCGAACCGCTCGGCCCCATTATCATCACCGAAGCATCCGATGAAGCCACCTTTTTGGCAAGATTTAGCAAGGCAAGGCTCTTTTCATCGGCGACAATTGGCATATTCTGAACTATCTTAGGTTTCAGATACCGAGAAACCTGGTTCAACAGCACCTCGGGGGCGAAGGGTTTAGCTAAGTAATCTACCGCACCGAGCTTTATGGCGTTGACCGCATTATCTATGGTTGCATAAGCTGTCATCAATAATACAGGAAGCTGAGCTTGATTCTGCTGAAGGTAGTTAAGCAAACCTATGCCGCCTATACCCTGCATCTGTACGTCACTGATGACGAGGTCGAAAGATTCAGCCTTAAGTTTTATGATCGCATCTTCGGCCGAACAGACATCGACACATTCATATTGCGCCAGCAACAAGGTGTCTACCAGTGCTTCCCTGAGTGAATGATCGTCTTCAACCAGCAATAATTTACCTTCAGACATGTTTTACCCCCTCCACTGCGGATACTGAATGACTCACTGAAACCGATGAGCCAGGCTGCACCATCGAGCTTTTCAATTTAGGAAAATGTAAAGATGCCTTACAACCTTTGCCCTTTTCACAGCGCAATTGAATTTTACCACCATGATTGGCCACTACAGATTGAACAACCGCAAGGCCAAGGCCTGTGCCTTGGGGCTTGGTAGTGAAGAAAGGCTCGAGTACTTTCTGTTGCATCTCTTTATCTAAACCTTTGCCGTTATCAGTGACATGGATCTGAATCTGACTCTCTGTTTCACAGCCCCTTAGCTCGACAAGTGTCGCCCCTGCCTCTATGCTATTGATCACCAAATTATTAATCGCAGAACTTAACGCACCGGAATTAGCCAGAAACTCACTCACACAATTATCGACTCGGACTAATTTACACAAGTGTTGCTCAGCAATGGGCTCACAATTGGCCATCACATTATCTAAAATCGTTACAACCTTGTGAGCCTCTCCTTGATCTTGCCCTCTTCCCTTAGCCATCAACAACATGTCATTGACCTGATGCTCTAGCTCATTGAGTCTGTCGACCAGTTTAGTCTGAAAGCGAGCTCTCGATTGCGCCGATATTTTCGTACTGGCCAGATTAGAAGCGTAGAGTAGTGCAGCGGTTAACGGAGTCCTCACTTGATGTGCCAATGTTGCGACCATTTTCCCCAATGCCGACAAACGCTGTAGGTGTGATAGGTTCTTCTGCAACAAGCGAGTTTCGGTGAGATCGGTGAGCACTATCAGCTGACCAGGCTCTGGGGTTAACGGAGTAATGGCCAACTTTACCCGGCGGCCATTCTTAAGCGAGACTTCGTGACCATCATCATCTTGAGGAGAGAATGCACGATTGATGATCTGCAGCCATTTAAGTCCTTCTAAGGGTAAACCTAACAGCTCTACAGCAACCGGATTTGCATCGGTGACGAGTCCATCTCCATTGATGATGATGATCCCCGATGGCATAGCCTGCAGAATATGCTCCATACGATTCGACATATTGGCAGCTGGCGCTGTATCCAACCATTTAGGCGAATCTTGGTTCAAACGATTAAGTTGTAATTGAGGACTTACGGACATATCGACTCCGTCAAAAAATTGCTGCTAACGGGGGTGATGCACGAAGTGGGCCAAATGATAAAAAGGAGGCGAGTTCGCAGGCTCACTTAAGGATAATAGCTAAGACGATACTTATTAAGCTGCTAATAGACGCCAGCAAAGCTGGCTATTTGAAAAAACAAGAGGGTTGGCGCTAGTTCCTAGGGGCCTAGGAACTTCTATTTAATCCTTACCCATGCCGTATTTACGCATCTTCTCGACTAAGGTTGTACGCCTGATCCCTAGCATTTCTGCAGCGCGGGCAACAACATTATCTTGTTGTTCGAGCGCTTGTCTGATCATATCGATCTCAAGCTCGGCAAGAAGATCTTTCAAGTTAACCCCTTCCGGAGGAAGTTCACTTGGAAAGCGAGTTTCGGGGATCTCTATCGACTCTTCATCACTAAAGATAGCAGCCAAGGCATCACGTTCTTGCTCCTCCTCACTGATCTCTACACAGTATTCTGGCACATCAATATGACGATATTTATGGGGTAAATCGTTAACATCGACCAGACCGCCAGGATAAAGGATGGTGAGTCGCTCGACTAAGTTGGAAAGCTCTCTGACATTCCCGGACCATCTGTGCTCTTTCAGAGACTCGATAGCCCGCTGGGTAAATCTAACCTTGCCACGTCCTTCATTGTAAACTCGGCTCACCAGCTCTTGTAAAAGTAAGGGAATATCATCTTTTCTTTCACATAGGGCAGGCATTTCTATGGGGAATACATTGAGTCGGTAGTAGAGATCTTCCCTGAAGCTCCCTTCGGAGATCATCAGTTCTAAGTCTCTGTGAGTGGCAGCTACGACACGCACATCGGCCTTGATAGGCTTACTGCCTCCGACACGATCAAACACTCGCTCTTGGAGTACACGAAGTAGTTTAACCTGCATCTGCAATGGCATATCGCCAATTTCATCTAAGAAAAGCGTTCCCTTTTCAGCGAGTTCAAAGCGACCCTTTCTGGCACTGATAGCACCAGTAAATGAGCCCTTCTCATGGCCGAATAATTCACTCTCTAACAACTCGGCAGGAATGGCGCCACAGTTAACCGGAATAAAGGGGCCATCGCGCCTATCGGAAATATAATGAATATTTCTTGCGACAACCTCTTTACCTGTACCCGACTCACCCAGAACCAACACAGTAGCGTCAGAAGGAGCAACCTGGCCAATCAAATGCCTGACTTGTGCTATCCCTTGACTTCGACCCACCATACTTCTAAATAACTTAGTCTGATTTACACTGGTGGGAGTTTCTGGACGTCTGGCCTGGCCAAAGACCTGACAGAAATGCAGTAATTCAGTTAATTGGGGATAATTCAGTGGTTCTTCAATATAGCCAAGTATATTAGAGGCGCTGACGCCGTCCTGCTCACCTAGCAATAAAATTGGCTGCCAAGGTAGTTTCCCGGCAAGAGATTGAAATAACTCTTTAGACTGTGAGTCAACAGCAATAACCAGGGCCCGGTATCGAGTACTTCGTAGTCGCAGTTCAAGTTTATCGATTGCGACTAACTCAACTTGCTCACCCAAAAACTCAAATACACATGATAAGCGATTAATTCGCTCAGACTGGTTACCGACAAGTAGAATTCGTTGATCTGTTTGCATCATTAAAAAAGCCGTAAAGCGCTCGTTATTATTCGCATTAATTATTAGTGTTTGTTGCTTAAAAGCGATGTAGTGTTTCCATTACAAATTTGAACAAAATCACTACCATGAGGAATAGTGTATTATCAGCAAGCTATTAGCAAGTCTCTGACGCATTTAATGCTTAACTGGATAGATATTCATTGAACTTATTTGATTCTAGCTGAAAAATCCAACGAAACCATCATGATTTGTCAAATAATTGACTCCGGCCAATTATTTGGGGCTGCACGCCCCGAATAAAAATGGAATTAAACAGCCTCATTATGAGAGACAATATGATGTTGTTCAACTGGAATAGCGTCCCAGCCCTCTTTTATCGTTCTTAGAATCTCACAAACATCATCTATAGCTTGCACATCGCTATTAATATTCGCTTCGGAAATACGACGCAACATAAAATCATAGAGGTCACTTAAATTTGAAGAGATATCTCCACCTTCATCCATATTTAAGCTGTTGTTAAGTCCATTGACAATACCAATCGCTTTTCCTATGTACACACCTTTATTCTGCAAATCATTATTTTCGATAGCATAGCGACTTTGTGCAAGTCTCTGTAAGGCACCTTCAAACATCATCTGAATAACTCTATGGGGTGACGCAACCGAAATTTCACTTTCGAGTGAGACCTTACGATATGACTGTAATGACTTTCTCATAGTAACCTACCTATTTAGCACCAATTGACTTGTAAACATTAATTTGGCGTTTAGTTTTACTTCCCAGATGCAATAGTTCTTGCCTATGTCGCAAGATAATTTGCGCTTGCTGCTCAAATTTCTGAGTTAATTGCAATTGCTTTTCTAACATCTGCTTATCTTCAGCATTTAATGACTGTAAGACCTTATCGAGAATAAATTGACGCCGCTCAACGCATTCATGCAACTTTTGAACCAACTCATCGGCACTCTTGTCCTCCGCAGGAGTTTTCTCCAAAGATGCTAAGCAATTGGTCAAGTTTTTATTTATTTCATCTAGCTCTATTAACATTTGCAATTAGGTACCTACAAATTTATTGCTATTGAGAACTCCTCACTACACCTGGTAGCGAGTTCAGACCATTTATAATACCGGAAGACTGCTGATTCAATTTACCCACAACTAAATCCATGGCATTAAATTGTTTCATCAATCTAGCATTTAATTGCTCCATTTTCAGGGTAAAGGCTTCACGCTGATCATCCAGGCGTTGTTTGTCATTGGTATAAGTGTTATTTCTGCTGTCAATCAAACCTGTCGTCGGTTTGACATAACTTTCAACCAAGGTGTCTAAACGGTTGGCAAGACCTGTATCTTCTGTCGAAAACAGTCCCTCGATACCGCTCATATTTTCTTCAATCGCGATATCGAGCTTGTCACTATTGACCGATAGCTTTCCATAACGATCGGCTTCGATACCGATATCATAGAGTGCCACAGTTTCACTACCGACAGTTACCCTTGAGCTGATCATACTCCTCAATTGAGATTCAATTGAGCGGATCATGGAGTCCCCTTGCAAAGCAGCGGCCTCTTTTTTCTCTACATCATAAGCCGACAGCTTATCAATAGTACTTATTAAGCTGTTATATGCATCGACGAAACCTTGCACGTTGTCTTTAACTGCATCCTTATCGAGGTCAATTTTAACAAGGGTTGTTTTATTCAAGTCTGCATCTGTCAGATTGAGCGTTACCCCGGTAATCGCACCTTTAACTTCATTGGTCTGAGACGTCAATTCCTGGCCATCGACATGGATTATCGAGTTTTTTGCCACTTGAAGCTCGGTAAGGTTGGCCCCACCAAACATATCATTGAGTCCCGAACCCACAGTATCATTGGCCACCACGCCTATTTGGCTATCAGTGCCTTCCGTATCGGAACTTAATACCAGCCTGCTACCCGCATCACTGGTAATAATCGTCGCGGTAACACCGACGTTATCGGTTGCACTATTGATATTTTTAGCGATATCTTCGAGTGAATCGGTCGCACCTACAGTCACGGAAAAACTATTACCATTAACCGTCAGATCTAGGCTCCCTTCACCAACGGGAAGGCTAGGATCCGCAACATTGATGCCAGCAACTTTATGTTGCTGAGCTAACTGCTCAACCTTTACATTATAACTACCAGTCTGGGATGTTTTATCAGCTGTGGCCGTAAGATAGCTACTCTCACCGGTAGAAACGGTTCTCTGGTTTAAACTCCCACCATCTTTGAGCTTTTCCAGTGCATCCTGAAATGTCGATAAAGAGCTTTTCAATGTTCCGATAGCCGATACTTTTGCATCGATAGATTTCTCGGTTTTATCAAACGCTGCTTCTTTTGGGATCTTTTCAGCATCAACAAGAACACCGACAATTTTGTTGATATCAAGCCCGGAGCCTATTCCCGTTGCCGTTAATGCCATAATAACCTCTTACTAAACAAATATTCTGTTACTGCTAAATAATCTTTGATAGAACTATCAGGCTTCAGTCTTCATAAGAACACCCGTCACCTCAGTCAACTTTCGCGCCAGTTTTAACGCTTCTTCGTTCGGGATTTGCCGAATCAAATCACCCGACTCTATGTCCATGACGCTAACAACACTTGTGCCTGAATCTTCGTCAATTTTAAATGCCAACCCTTTACGCATGACTGACATCATACTGGACAAGTCTTCAACCAAATTCTGTAACTCTTCCTCATCCAATTCTGGCTCTTCGGAAGCACTTCTTTCTACTTCCTCCACAGCCTTAATTATAGTGTTCGGCTCAAGGTCTGCACCTTCTACGACACCCGCTTTAGCAGTTCCTGTACCTATTTCAATCTTAGTTGCTGCCGCATTGGATGAGCTTGTAAAATTGATATCCATAACCCCTCCTAACTGACTTAGTTTATCCCTAAACCATTAAAGGGAGATCCGTCGCCGAACCTCCCTTTCTACTATTAACTATAACCCTACTGCATTACTCTTTATAGTAATGATAGTGCTATTTGAGGTAGCTGGTTAGCTTGGGCTAACATCGCAGAACCAGTCTGTTGTAATACCTGGTTCTTAGTCATAGTTGAGGTTTCTTTAGCAAAATCGACATCCACAATACGGCTCTTTGCATCGGCAACGTTGGCTTGAGTGTTGGCACTGTTACTGATGTTATGCGCAAGACGATTCTGTATAGCACCTAGCTCTCCACGTTGGGTATCAATTGTTTTAATCGCCGCATCAATTTTAGCAAGGGCTGAAGCACGACCTGCTGAAGTTGTAACAACAATCGCGTTAACTGAAAGTGAGGCTGCATCTGTATCCTTCACTTTGATGGTAACATCCTCGCCATCTTGGTGACCCACTTGGAAGGTTTTACCGGCAGAGAAATCACCAGTCATCAGCTTGGTGTTACCAAACGCCGTCGTATCACCAATTGAAGTTATTTCAGTTGCAAGCTCAGTAATCTCAGCTTGAATGGCAGTCAGATCAGCAGAACTGTTTGCACCGTTCTCGGATTGAATTGATAGATCACGCATACGTTGTAGCATATTTGTCTGCTCTTGCATCGCACCTTCTGAAATCTGCGCGATGGAGATAGCATCATTTGCGTTACGCATACCGACTTCTAAACCACGAACCTGAGAGTTCAAACGATTCGAAATAGCAAGACCTGCCGCATCATCCTTTGCACTGTTAATGCGTAAACCACTAGATAAGCGTTCCATTGACGTTGCTAGATTACCACTAGAGGCATTCAGGTTTTTCTGAGCTTTAAGTGATGTGACGTTTGTATTTACTGTAATAGCCATAATCGATTCCTCTTTATACCTGGCTTGAAAACTTGCCTGTCTGCTTAAGCCAGGCGGAGCTAATTGGTTACAGTATATTTAACGGCAGAGGAATTTTTTACTTTAGTAATTTTTTTTACTTTTTTTAATGGAAAACAAAGTCATTATTTTCAGTGGCTTGAATTAACAGCATCTAGATGATGTTCCATAGTGACTATAATAAAATGCATAGCCACTATTAGAAAACACCGATTACCCTAACAAGGACAATGCGATTTGCGGCAATTGATTAGCCTGAGCAAGCATAGTCGATCCTGTTTGCTGCAATACTTGGTTCTTGGTCATCACTGCAGTCTCTTTGGCAAAATCCACGTCCACAATCCGACTCTTAGCATCAGCAACGTTGGCTTGTGTGTTAGCACTATTACTAATATTGTGAGACAGACGATTTTGAACCGCACCAAGCTTCGCACGTTGGGTATCAATTGAATTAATGGCAGAGTCGATCTTCCCAAGAGCAGAGTTACGACCTGCGGAAGTTAGAACAGTCAATGCATTAACTGACAATACGGCCGCATTTAAAGTACCAACAGAGATAGTCACATCTTCTCCATTTTGATGACCAACTTGGAAGAGTTTTCCAGCAGAAAAATCACCGGCGAGTAACTTTGTATTACCAAAAGCCGTACTATTACCGATAGCTGTGACTTCAGTTGCTAACTCATTTATTTCATCTTGAATGGCTTGAAGATCTGCACTACTGTTTGCACCATTCTCGGCTTGAATCGATAGATCACGCATTCGCTGTAGCATATTGGTCTGCTCTTGCATTGCTCCTTCTGAAATCTGTGCAATTGAGATGGCATCATTAGCGTTACGCATGCCCACTTCTAAGCCGCGCACCTGTGAGTTCAATCGGTTAGAAATAGCTAAACCCGCCGCATCATCCTTAGCGCTATTAATTCTCAAGCCACTCGATAAACGTTCCATCGAGGTTGCAAGATTTCCACTAGAGATGTTTAAGTTTTTCTGCGCCTTCATCGACGTCACGTTAGTATTAACTGTAATAGCCATAATAGACTTCCTCTTCTTGGTTATACTGCCAAGACATCGAGCTTGGCTAAATTAATTTATTAAACTTTATCAATTAGGGACTAGATATAATCAAACAATGACACTGACCCTACTTTACTGAACACACTAGAAGCTGCTTGTAACGCAACTTGCTGCTTTTCTAATTCTGTTATTGCACTTGCATAATCCAGATCTTCCAACAGAGAAAGCGCCGAACTATTAACTATCTTTTCATCTACGTGGTTAGTGCTGTAACTTTCCAAGCTTTTAAGGGCTGTACCAGAAACACCACGTTCAGTACTAATTTGATTGACGCCACCATCAATATTATTCAATATTTGTGCCAGCTCTGCTTTACCTTGAGGCGTATTGACTTTATTCGGGTCTTCGATCAACGAAATAGCTTGATTAATAGTATCGAAAATACTGACAGAGGATTGCGGCGTGATAGAAAAGCTATCCCCCGCGGCAGGCATTCCATCGAGCTTTACTTCAATGCCATTAAACTGGACCGGTGTTGATGGATCAAAGCCTGCGACCGTTGTCACTAACGTAGAGCTTGAATCTCTCACTTCAAGATTTGCTCCCGCCATGGTGAATGTATAGGTATCGGCGACATATGTTGCAGGATTCGATATTTTGGCACTTTCAACATTGAAATCACCTACTTGGGATGACAAATAATTGGCGCTAAAATCTCCTAATCCACTTGGAGCATTCATAAATGCACTATCACCTGGGACATTGGTGCCAATTGTCACTCCCGAGGCCACTATGGAGCTTCTAACACCGTTATCGCCGCTGTAGACGATATTGCCTGAAACATCGAACGTGAAAGGTTGCACGTTGGTTTCAAAACCTGAAAAGAGATAATTGCCAGATTCATCTTTACTATTGGCAATCGCCAGCAGTTCTTCTAAGGTGCCACGTAACTGATCGGCAACAGTTTGCCGATCAGTATCGGAAAGTGTGCCATTAACTGCACGCAAGACTTGCTCTCGTGTTGAGCTAGCCAGCGTCTCGGCCATGCCAAGTTTACTTTCCGTCAATGATAAGCGGTTATTTGCATAATCAATATTCTTCATATATTGATCGACCAAAGCATTTTGCTGAGATAGGTTATCTATAGCAATTGCTGCAACAGGATCATCTCCTGCTGTATTGACTCTTTTACCACTAGATAATTGGTCTATGATTTGGCTGGTCGCTGATTGTTTATTCAGAATACTATTAATGTTCTGACTAAAAAGCTGAGCCGTAGAAATTCTCATATCAACTTTTCCTATCTAACTGCATTGAATAATGTGTCGAAGATTTCATTGGCCGTTGTCATTATCCGCGCCGACGCCTGATAAGCCTGTTGAAAGCGCAGTAAATTTGCCGCCTCTTCATCTAAATTCACCCCGGATTCGCTCTGTACCCGGGTATAAGCCTGTTGATAAACAGACTGCGCCGTTCCTAAGCTAATCACGGCCGCTTTAGCCTTGCCACCAACCGACAGTTTTGTCCCCTCATAAACATCCGTTAGGGTTGAACCGCCACTGTTCATCAACTTGGCTTCACTCAATTTCGCCATGGCGACAGCATTGGTGTTATCACCAGGTGCAAATGAGAGATCGAAAGTAAATCTATCTGTCGCACCAACCGTTGTGGCCACATCGAAGGTAAAACCATGTGCACTAATTGAAGGTGGTGTATAAGCTGCTGGTGCACCAAGGGATGTGCCGTTGGCATCAAAGACTTCAAACATGCTAGTCGTGGTATTGATCTCGAAGGTCAGCTCAGAGCCAGTGATGGGGAAGTTGGCATTGGTGCGATCATCTATGCTCACCATCTCTACTTGAGTGTTACCTGAGTTCGCTGCATCTGCAGTGATCTTAGGTGCAGCGGCAGCAATCCCCTTACCATCGGTCATCATCACCCCGATACCAGCTGCGGCACCGGAACTGGGTCTTATCTCGAATTTATCGCCATCGGCTAAAGTGCCAGAATCTATGTGTACGGTGAAACCATTGGCACCATCGAGCTGAGTGCCATTTAAGGTTAACGGGGTGACAGCGCCTGTTACTGTATCTTTCAACTCATAGGTTGCCGGAGCGGTATACTTCAACTCGAAACTACTGCCGGACAAGAGACCGACATCATCAATATTGACTCTTAGGTTAGCCGAACCTGCATTTGAACCGAATTCACCGACTCGCCCAATCGCCATTGCAGGATCGTTAATATCTTTAAATATGTTCTGGCCCATCTCACCATCTAGGTCGAAACCTTGGCCATTGGCCTGATTGAATGCATCTGCAACCCCTAAGCTGAGTTGACCTAATTCAAGTTCTGCCGGAATAAGCGTTTCATCACGAAATTCAAATAGCGCACCTAGCTGACCGCCCATCTTAATTGGATCTATGACCTGACTCTGACTGCCAACATTAGCGGCGACTCTCAACTCACCCGGATGTGGATCTCCAGCTATAGTTCCTAGGGACATGGATACTTCACCGGAAACCAACATCACAGAGCCACCTAACATGATGCTTTTAGCACCAGTATCGAGTGGGATGACATTGACTTGTGCGTACTGGCTAAGCTCCTGAATGAGCGCATCTTGCCTATCTAACAGCTGAGCATCTTCACCCTGGGACTTCATCAACTCTTGATTTAGTTGACCCAGCTCTTTACTAATCTCATTGATTCGGTCGGTGATGCCGGCGATTTGATCATTGGTCTGCTTCATCTGGCCATCGAGGTGCTTTTGCATCTGATTCAGGTTATTCGCCAGTTGGCCTGCCGAACCTAACACAGTGCCACGAATGCCCATATCAGCAGGCAGATCGGCTAGACTATTTAAACCAGCAAACAAGTCATTCAGACTCTGTGGTATGGATTTGCCAATTTGTGAAAACAGCTGATCGAGTTCACTCATCTTAATCTGAGTGGTCTGAGCTTCACTGACACCGGTTTGACCAATCCTCAACTCACGAGCGGCATATTCGTTATAGATGCGTTTTACATCAGAAATATAGGTCCCAGCACCATAAAAGTTATCCCCCATACGCTGGGATTCCAGACTGGACTGTTCGGCAACTTGCCTGTGGTATCCCTGGGTATTAGCGTTAGCGATATTGTTACTGGTCACAGCAAGCTGCGCCTGAGAAGCCAAGACACCGGTGCGGGCAATATTTAAAAGGTCCATAGACATTACACTCGACTCCTATCTAATTGCCGTTCACCTTGCTGCATACTCTGCTGCGCAAAGGAAAACTCATATCTGTTACAAATAAAAATCATTACCTTGCTCCCAAAGATGGCAGCCTAATATCCGGCTTAATTGATTCCATCACCTTGATCACTTTATCGGCATAGTGAGGATCAGTTGCATAGCCAGCATCTTGTAATGCTTTGATAAATTCGTTGGGATTGGCGGCTTTCTTCATCGCTTCTTGGTACCTAGGTCCATCAGAAATAAAGCTGACAAAGTCATCAAAACTTTGCTTTATGTCTTCGTAGACACGAAAATCGGCTTTTTGCTGTACCGCAATACCTTGTTCGAACTCGAGCGTACTGACTAAGGCCTTATCACCCTGCCAACGTTTATCCGCTTTGATGTTAAAAAGGTTGTTGCTAGATTCGCCTCGAGCCCCTTTTATCATTTTCTGACCCCAACCCGTTTCCAGAGCCGACTGTGCTATCAAGACTTCGGGTTTAGTGCCTAAAGCTAGCGCCGCTTTTTCTGCATGGGGGTAGAGCTTAGCGACAAAATCATCTCTATCGGTGAAGGTCGTTTCCGCCTTTCTTACTTCAGATGGCAAACTCTTGCCTGTCAAAATACTGTCTAAGGGATTCATGGGCTTAGCATCTGCCCTGTCCTCGGCTTTTATGGCTTCATCAGGCATTATTGCCCGGTTCATCACATGAGATTTGAAAGATGCTTGAGATAAACCCGAATGCATATCGCCTCTAAGCACAGATGCAGGTGTGACATTGCTAGTTTCGGGAGACAGTTGTTGCATCATCATATCCGCGAGCCCTAACATGCCCTTTTCTGATAAGTTGACCGACATCTGCTGATCATGCATCTGCTCATAGAATTTAGTGTATTCGCTGTTCATCGGGCTATCGGATTCGAACACAGCATTGGCAGAGCGCATGCTTTTCATCAGCATCTGCACGAAGATCCCTTCGAATTGCTGTGCCACCTCCTTTAAAGCGGCCTTATCATCTTTCAGGGCCTTGGCTCTTAACGAGTCAAGACCTCCAATGTCCAAAAAGTGTGATGAATTTGACAGCTTTTCCATAAGAGTTCCCGGTTGTGCCGACAATAAACAGACGGTATTGTTTTTATAAAGCAAAGCACATGCCAGATCATCAGCATGCTGAGTTTTAATCCAATAAACATCGGTTTTTTTGGGGAAGTATTGAAGAGTAATACACTAATGAACAGAAAGTGTTAGGGCCTGGAACCAGGCCCTAACTGAACATCTTTAAAGGAAGTTAAGACTAACAAGATCTAGCCATATAACTAGATGATGATGAGTTCACCCTGCAGTGCTCCAGCCACCTTCAAGGCTTCCAGAATAGCGAGCACATCCGAGGGGGCTGCGCCCACTAAGTTAACGGCCCTAACCAATTCATCCAGTGTCGTGCCAGGGTTAAACATAAACATACGTCTGTCTGACTCATTGACATCTATGGTGCTGTCTGTAGTCACAACGGTTTGACCACCTGCCAAGGCATTTGGCTGTGATACCTGAGTCGCTTCGGCAATCGTGACAGTTAAGCCACCATGAGTCACGGCCGCAGGTAGCAGACGCACATTTTCGCCCACCACTATGGTCCCGGTACGTGAGTTAACGATGATCTTGGCAGATTCTGCTGCCGGTTCAACCTGAATATTCTCTAATGTTGCCAAAAACGACACTCGCTGAGACACATCTCTTGGCGCACTCACCTGTATTGAAGCCGCATCTAAGGGTCTCGCCATTCCTGGACCCAGCAACTCATTGATGGCATCGGCTAATCGTTTAGCCGTCGAGAAATCGGCGCGACGTAGGTTAAATGTGAGGTAGTCGCCAGTTGAAAAAGGCGTAGCAACAGTACGCTCGACAATGGCGCCGTTAGGAATTCGGCCAACGGTAGGCGTATTTTGAATGACTTTTGAGCCATCTAGACCTTCTGCGCTGAAACCACTGACCACCATACTCCCCTGTGCAATGGCATAGACATGACCATCGACCCCCTTGAGGAAGGTCTGGATTAAGGTTCCGCCGCGCAGACTCTTGGCTTCGCCCAGACTCGACACAGTGACATCCATAGTTTGTCCGGGTTTGATAAAGGGCGGCATATCCGCATGAACCGCGACAACGGCGATATTCTTAATCTTGGGCCGAAAATTATCGGGCAAATTGATGCCAAAGTTTTTCAGCATAGTCTTAAACGTCTGCTCGGTATAACGCGTCTTCTCACCCGTGCCAGGCAGGCCGACAACCATACCATAGCCTATGAGTTGGTTATGGCGCACACCTTGAACGTTTGCAATGTCTTTTATCCGTTGTGCCTGGCTTGGAGCAGCCACAAAAATCAGCAATAAAAGAGTGATAAATTTATATTTCATAGCGTTAATTCCTTAATCACGACTAGGTTCAATAGCAGCCTTAGAAAGGCCACCAACTCCCCATAAAGAATGAACTGAGCCAACCAACCTTCTGCACATCCGCAAAAGTACCTGTACCACTGTATTGAATACGTGCATTGGCTACTCTTGGTGAATCAATAGTGTTATCAGGACGTATATCTTGTGAGCGCACCACTCCGGTTATGCGCACAAATTCATCACCATTGTTGATACTTATCCACTTTTCTCCGCGAATAACTAAGTTACCATTGTTGAGAACCTGCATCACATTGGCCGAAATGCTGCCACTCAAACTATTACTCTGATCGGCATCGGATTCACGCTTGGTATTCATGCTGTCCTTGTATCTCAGATCCAAGGGTTGTCCGCCTATGGTGATATTACCGCCACCGGCATAGATGGGATCGAGTGTTAAATCCGTCCCCTTCTTGATCTCATTGCTGGCACTTTTTGTCGCTTGCGTCTCCTCCATCAAAATAACTGTGATGATGTCGCCGACTTTAAGTGCCTTAATATCAGAATATAGACTAGATGCCTGACTATCCTGATACATGGAGCCTGTAGCGGCGATTTTAGTCGGTGGCGCTTCAGGATATACGGGAGCGTAATAGGGATCGTCTGGGATCGGTTTCTGACCGCTCGTTGAACTACAAGCGCTCAACAAGAAACCAAGTAATAACGCTAATAATGAGCCTTGCTTGGTCATAACCTTGCCTCTACAGATTCTGATTAACATAAGACAGCATCTGATCGACAGCCGAAATAACTTTCGAGTTCATCTCATAGATACGTTGGCTTTCGATAAGATTAACCAGCTCTTCCGTCACGTTAACGTTCGACGTTTCCAGTGCACCTTGTCGAATAGCCCCCATTCCATCGAGTGAAGCCGTCCCCTGAATGGGTGTGCCACTGGCACCGGTCTCCAGGTATAAATTCTGTCCCATGGGGTCTAACCCGCTCGGATTGATAAAATCAGACATGCTCAGTTGGCCCACCACTTGGTTTTCTATCGTTCCAGGCGTTTTAACTGATACTTCGCCTTCGGCAGACACGGTTATACTTGTCGCATTATCCGGGATAGTTATTGCTGGCTGAACTACATAACCCGAACCAGGAGTGACAATTTGCCCGGTATCATCTAGCGTAAATTGGCCATTGCGGGTATAAGCCGCGGTGCCATCGGGAAGTTGTATCTCGAAAAATCCTGGGCCTTCAACCATCAAATCCAGGGAGTTATCAGTTGTCAGCATGTTGCCTTGGGTGAATACCTTTTGAGTCGCGACAACCTTAGTACCAGCACCGATATTTAAACCGTTGGGTAACTTGGTATTTGACGCGCTGATGCCGCCAGCTTGGTTAACGGTTTGATAAAGGAGATCTTCAAACACCGCACGACTCTTCTTATAGCCAATCGTACTCGCGTTGGCCACGTTGTTAGAGATCACTGCAATATCGGTTTGCTGAGCATCTAAGCCTGTCTTACTAATCCATAACGCGGGATGCATAATATTACTCCTAGCTAATACGCATTAATGAAGAGGAGGCTTGGTCCATCTCTTCTGCTGTTTTCATCATCTTGACCTGCATCTCAAATTGACGTTGTATATCAATCAGAGCCACCATCTCAGAGACGGCGTTAACATTACTGCCTTCCACTGCCCCACTCTCTAATGTAATAAAAGGATCCGCAGGGGCATTGTCGCCAGATATCAATCTGAACAGACCGTCTTCCCCGCGCATCAAATTCTGATTACCAGGATTAACTAACTTGATGCGACCGACTTCTTCGATGACTTCCGCCGTAGAACCTAAGGGTCTGACTGAGATAATGCCATCTTGAGCAATTTCTATCTTCTCGATAGGCAGAGGTAACACGATAGGACCAGCATCACCCATGATGGGATTTCCGCGGTCGTTACGCAGTAGACCGGTAGTGTCAAAACTTAAACTGCCGGAGCGAGTGTATGCCTCTCCGCCATCGGCGCTCTGCACCGCAATCCAACCATCACCTTTGACGGCAATATCGAGATCTCTTCCAGTAGTCTTGATAGGACCCGCAGTAAAATCAGCCGATGGGCTCTCTGTCATGGCAAATACGCGTGTCGGCAACCCTTCACCGAATGCTTGCATCGAACGAGCTTGCTCCATATCCGCTTTGAAACCATCGGTATTGGCATTGGCTAAGTTATTTGCGCGTACAGCCAGCGAATTCATATTCTGTTTTGCGCCACTCATGGCGACATAGAGTAATTTATCCACTGGGTTCCTCCGTCAATCATTTGTTTAATACTTCTGAGTAAGAAAACAGAAGCAAACATCATGCCAGAATAAACACAAATAATTGGCGCTGGAGTAAAGAGGCGTCAAAAAGATAGGCTATAAGGCGGAAAGGCATTGCCGGGCGGCAATGCCTTTTTGTATCAATGACACAATACCGAGCACATTATCGGATCTGTAATATGGTCTGTTGCAGAGTATTATTGACTTCCAGTGTTCTCGAGTTCGCCTGGAAGTTACGTTGAGCAGAGATGAGATCCACCAGCTCTGTGGTCAAATCTACATTCGACTGCTCTAACGCAGATGAACGAATGCTGCCGAAGGTACCACTATTGGCTTCACCTGCGAGTGCCTGGCCCGAATTTTGGCTAGCCTTCCAGGAAGTGTTCCCCACTTGAGTCAAGCCTTGCTCATTGGCAAAACGCGCCAATGCCACCCGAGCCAAAGCGACTGTTGTGCCATTACTGTAACTGGCGTTGATCAAACCATCGGCGCCGACTTCAACATTGGTTAGACGACCCACGGTAGTGCCATCCTGATTTAATTCGGTCACCTCGAATGTCGAGGCATATTGAGTCGGATTATTGAAATCTATCGTCAGAGTTTGCGTGCCATCGGTACCAGGACCCAGCACACCAGCACCACCGACTCCTAACTGCACAGTGGTAATAGTGGCTGGGTCGGTAGTCGTATGAGCCCCTATATCATTAAACTTGATCACCGCACCTTTCCAGCCGCCGGCAGTCACAGCGGTACCGGTTCCATTTGGGGCACCATCTCCATTGGTATCCGTTTGATAGGTGCCAGCTGCGCCTGCCAGATCAACTTGTTTACCATCCACCGCATAGAAAGCGACCCAGTTACTCTCACCGGTATAAGCCGCATTCGGTGGACGCACGAAATAGGTCGTCATGATATGCGGCTCACCCAAGGAGTCATACATGGTCACAGCAGTCGAATTATTATAGGTATCTCGATCGTTGGGATCGAACGAGGCGGGATCTAATGTAGAGTCAGCGGCATTTAAGTTCATCTGTATGCCAATGTTCTCTGTCTTCTGCGGGCTGCCTGCGGTATCAGGAATCGTTACTGGCTTAGTCGTAGTAAGGCTGACAGATGTCGAGTTGCCATCCTTATCCACAGGAAAAGTTTGCAAATAGTTTCCTTGTGAATCAACTAAATAGTTACTCGAATCCACTTTAAACGCACCTGCACGAGTAAAGGATTGCTCCTTGCCATTAAGATCCGAAGAAGTGACAAAGAAACCACCGCCATTAATGGCCATATCCAAAGCATTATTAGTAAACTGCATGCTCCCTTGGTGAAATTGCTGAGCAACTTGGCTGGTTGTAACTCCTCCTCCAACGGCAGTCTTACTATTAGAGAAAATGGAATTTGCGTACACATCGGCAAACTCAGCACGAGACTCTTTAAAGCCTATACTGTTAACGTTAGCTATGTTGTTCGCAGTGGTGTTTAGATCTTTTTGAGCAGCAGCAATTCCACTCAACGCGATATTAAATGACATGATTTACCTATATTCAATCGATTACAGCAGGTGGAATGTTAAATACCACCAAAATTCAATTCATAACAACAGGCAATGAGAGTATCTCCCATCGGTATTCAAATTTTTACGTTAATGTCTTTCCTGATTTAACCAGATTACTGGTAGCCACATTGCACAAAGGTATTGCCGAGCGGCAATACCTTTGTGCATATAGGAAAATAAGAAGCTGATTATCGGATCTGCAATATGGTCTGTTGCAGAGTATTATTGACTTCCAGTGTTCTCGAGTTCGCCTGGAAATTTCGTTGAGCAGAAATTAGATCCACCAGCTCTGTGGTTAAATCTACATTCGACTGTTCTAACGCAGACGAACGAATGCTGCCAAAAGTACCGCTATTTGCCTCACCAGCCAGTGCCAGGCCCGAACTTTGGCTAGCCTTCCAGGAAGTGTTCCCCACTTGAGTCAGGCCTTGCTCATTGGCAAAACGCGCCAATGCCACCCGAGCCAGAGCGACTGTTGTGCCATTACTGTAACTGGCATTAATCAAACCATCGGCGCCGACTTCAACATTGGTTAGACGACCCACAGTGGTGCCATCCTGGTTTAATTCTGTCACCTCGAACGTCGAGGCATATTGAGTCGGATTATTAAAATCTATCGTCAGAGTTTGCGTGCCATCGGTACCAGGGCCCAGCACACCGGCACCACCGACTCCTAATTGCACAGTGGTAATAGGATCTGGACTGGTAGTGGTATGAGCACCGGTATCGTTGAACTTGATCACCGCACCTTTCCAGCCGCCAGCTGTAACAGCAGCTGTACCTATAACATTTGCCACACCATCGCCTGTGGTATCTTGATTATATGTTCCTGCTGCGCCTGCCAGGTCAACTTGTTGGCCATCCACGGCATAGAAGGCAACCCAGTTGCTCTCACCGGTATAAGCCGCATTCGGTGGACGCACGAAATAGGTCGTCAAGATATGTGGCTCGCCCAAGGAGTCATACATGGTCACAGCGGTGGAGTTGTTATAGGTATCACGATCGTTAGGATCAAACGAGGCGGGATCTAACGTAGAATCAGCGGCATTTAAGTTCATCTGAATACCGATATTTTCCGTCTTCTTGGGACTACCCGCCGTATCAGGGATCCTAACGGGCTTAGTCGTGGTTAAACTAACTGATGTCGAGTTTCCATCCTTATCGACAGGAAATGTCTGCAGAAAATTGCCTTGTGAGTCAACCAGGTAGTCTGCGGAATTGACTTTAAATGCGCCCGCTCGGGTGAAAGAGTGATCTTGAGCTTCGAGCTCTGACGAAGTCACAAAGAATCCGCCACCATTGATCGCCAAATCCAGGGCATTATTAGTAAACTGTAAGCTACCTTGATGAAACTGCTGAGCGACCTGACTAGTGGTTACCCCCCCACCGACCGCCGTTTTACCGTTAGCAAAGATGGAATTTGCGTACACATCGGCGAACTCAGCACGGGATTCTTTAAAACCTATGCTATTAACGTTGGCAATATTATTTGCCGTGGTATTTAGATCTTTCTGCGCAGCTGCGATGCCACTCAATGCAATGTTAAACGACATAATTCACCTCGATTCAATTCATTATTTCAGCCAATAGCACCAACCACTGACATTCAATTCATAACTGCAGGCAAGAACATATTCACCCAGTTAAAATCCATTTTTTCAGCTGATGGAATTAACCATCGACATTCAATTCAAATTCTTTATTTCAGCCAATAGCACCAACCACTGACATTCAATTCATTACTGCACGCCAAGAAAGCAATATCACACCTCAGAAACCGCCAAGACGTCACCGAGTTTAATGCCACCGATACCACGTAAGTTCAAGATTGACCCCGTAGACGCTGTACCTAGTGAGACACTAGTAACATGAGCATAGGTAGAGACTGCAAGTTCTTCACTCTGACCATCGACTCTACCGCTGGCTTTAATCGAATAAGTGCCGCTTGGCATCGCCTCGCCATTCTTATCCAATCCATCCCAGGACACATCAACATTACCGCCTTGACTACCATCAATTTCAAAAGTAGTGACCAGTTGCCCTTTCTCATCTTCGATACGGACTACTATGGTATCGATAGCCTCTGGCGTACTCACGACCCCCTTCAGCACTGGGTCTTCCTCCGAGAGATGACCGGTATCCGATGGGATCAGTACTTTCTGTCCCACCAGTCCTGAAGCTTGCAGTGCCTGACTAGAGGTCATTACGGCATTAAGATTGACAATCTCATCATTGAGATTACTAATGCCATCTACGGTAGAAAATGCCGCCATTTGCGCAATCATCTGGTCGTTATCGACAGGTTTAAATGGATCTTGCATCGACAACTGTTGACTCAAGAGAGAGAAAAAATCCTCTTGGGTCAGCTCTTGATTATTTGCCTCTGGTATTGATTTCTCATCAGGTAGACGAATTGCATCAAGAAACGGATTTCCCGTTGATGTCTGATCAGTAGACTGAGTTGCGGCCGACTGCACAGTACCGGATGTAGCTTGTTTCGACGGCGCAACTGACTGAGTCGACGTTTGTGACTGTCCACCGAGGGGTTGAGCATTATTAAGTGGGTTAATGAGGCTCACTTTTTACCTCCTATTATTTGCCAATTCTTAGGGTTTGCTGAAGCATAGACTTTGCCGCTTCTGCCACCTGAACATTCATTTGGTATGATCTGGATGCCGAAATCATGTTAGCCATCTCCTCCATCACATTGACGTTAGGTTTGTAGATGAAACCATCCCCATCAGCCATTGGATGATTTGGGGAATACTCTTTTAACAAGGGCGCATCACTTTCTACGATGCCCTTCACTACTACTGAAGGTGATGATTGCTGTTGATGGCTGGCTTTGGCCATTTCGGCTTCAAAAATGGGGTGACGAGCACGGTAGGTCTTATCGACACTACTTGAAACAGAATCAGCATTAGCAATATTACTGGCTGTAGTATTCAATCTTATTGATTGAGCCGACATCCCAGAGCCTGCAACATTAAAGATATTAAATAGACTCATGATTAATCTCCTCTTAATGCTTTCTTCAGACCAGAAAACTTACCATCGAGAAAGCCGAGTGACATCTGATATTCGAGTGCATTCTGCATAAATTCTGACTGCTCTTTTTGCATATCAACCGTATTGCCATCACCGGTATCAGGCTGATTTGGCACTCTATATCCATAATTTTGTTGTGATAACGCTGCGAGATCAAAGTGTCGACTATCGCTACGGCTCATAGCCAAGCCACCTTGCCTACTCGTTGCGGCTTGTAATGCCTTATCAAAATTGACATCACGAGCTTTATAATGGGGAGTATCGGCATTGGCAATATTAGACGCGATAACTTCAGCACGCTGGGCTCTGATCCCTAGTGTGTATTGATGCACACCCAATGCATTATCAAAATTAATCGCCATAAAATTGCCTCCTGAACTCGATGTCATAGATAAAGCAATAGTTGTGCCATAAAAAAGGAGGAGTACCCAGCATGGGTACTTGGCAGCTTGACGCTCACAAACTAGCGACAAGGACGCCCGAAAACTGACAAGTTAAAACTTAGCTGGCCATTTGAAGTTGGATAGCTCGAATTTGATATGAATATTGCTCGAAATGAGCCTGTGAACGCCCTGCGAGCCAGATAGATGGCGTCTTCGTAGAGCTGCCGCAAACTAATGAGAGAGGAATGGATGACGAACAGAACTGGTCAGCCCATCTAGCGGCACTGAGTCCAGTCCGCTATTAAGTTTTCTTCTGATAATAGATGCCAGGGTTACATCTGACCATATCAAATTCTTCGGTTAAGCCGGCGATGGACTCGGAAGCGCCAAGAAAAAGTATCCCTTTGGGGTTCAAAGCGGCAGCAAATTGCCGCAATATTTTTGCCTTTGCCTCCGGCGCGAAGTAAATCAGCACGTTACGGCAGAAGATAATGTCAAATTTACCAAGTAAGGTATAACTTTCAAGCAAATTATGAGCTCTGAAGTTAATGAATCTCTTCACGTTATCTTTAATAACCATAGTCCCGGAACTCGTAGAATCAAAAAACTGACGCTTTCTCTGATCTGACAAGCCACGGCCTAAGGCTAAATTATCGTATTCGCCATTTTTACACTTCTCTAGCATAGAGGGGGACAAGTCTGAGGCTAGGATTGATGCACTGCCAGGTAAAGTACCAGGCCTCTTCTGTTGATACTCTAAGATAGTCATAGCTAATGAGTAAGGTTCTTGCCCCGACGAACAAGCAGCCGACCAAATTTTAAGAGGCCGACCCAGTTTGGCGTATTCAGGTAAGAGTACACTCGATAGTAGCTCGAAAGGATAACGGTCTCTGAACCACAAGGTTTCGTTGGTCGTCATGGCATCGATCACAGCAGCCCTGAGTTGACGCTCAGTGGGTTTCATCGAGTGCCTAACAACTTCAGAAAGCGACGGCAGATTATACTTGCCCATCAAAGGCGCCAACCTACTACGCACAAGATACTGCTTATTATCGCCCAGCACTATACCGCTGTGTTGCTCCAGAAAAAGTCTAAATTGTGTATATTCGGTTTCAGCGAGTGATTTATTCGGCACCTTGATATCCTAGTATCAAAAAAACAGCTATAACGACTTAACTAAACTCAGCATAACGAGATCAATTCGAGCGCAGTTTTATACACGAGAGAGCCACAAGAAACAAGCTTAATGTAACTTACTGCGCTCTACTAATAATCATTATAGACTCAAATGCTTATTTACTGCTGCTGCAAGTTCATCTGGATTAAATTTAGCAATAAAATCATTTGCTCCTACTTTCTCAACCATAGCTTGGTTAAATACCCCACTTAAAGATGTATGCAGCACTACTTTAATATTTTTCAACTTAGGGTTGTCTCTAATCTCTGCAGTTAAGGTATAGCCATCCATCTCAGGCATTTCAATGTCTGAGATAATAAGCGGGATCTCGGTCGATACATCGTCCATTTCAGCGCCAATAGCTTTCAACTTCTCCAGCGCTTCTCTGCCATCTTTGGCAGTATCTATCTGCAAACCTAATGATACTAATGCCCTAATGATCTGTTTACGGGCTACAGCCGAATCATCTATGACCATAATATGGAAATGTTTTTCCCTATCTAAGGTCAACTGCTCATCGACTTCTTGACTTATCTCAGTTTTAACCGGCGAGATCTCATCAAGAATCTTCTCCACATCGAGTATTTCTACAAGCTCGCCTTCAATCTCAGTCACAGCCGTGAGATATGAGAACTTACCAGCTCCCTTTGGCGGGGGTAAGATGGCTTCCCAGTTCATATTGATAATCCGCTCAACCGAGCATACCAAGAAACCTTGAACACTCCTGTTGTACTCAGAGATGATGATAAAACAGTTATCGATACTATCGACTGGACGCCCCCCTGTAGCAGCACTCAAATCGATTACCGAAATCGTTTGACCACGAATATGGGCGACCCCTTTCACATAAGGGTTTAACTTAGGAAGGCTGGTAAGAGGAGGACATTGCAGTACCTCTTTGACTTTAAAAACATTAATACCGTACCTTTGACGACCATTGAGTTTAAATAACAATAACTCTAAACGGTTCTGACCGACTAACTGTGTTCGTTTGTTCACTGACTCAAGAATACTTGACATAATGCGCTTGCCTTGTCGTCTTTTAAATGTCACCTAATACTCATGGTTTTACGAATACTAGGCATACTAATTGCTTATTTACTTTTAAGTGTTAAATATCTCACAACTTGACCCTTTATAGTCAAGTTTATGGCGCCTTAAGTTTATTACAGAGAAAGGCGAAATTTTCGGTCACTAAGAAAGTATAGGTGTAATCTAGCCCATCAAGCTAGTCTATTCATTATGAAAGTAAAATATGTCCTCGTTTCTTTGATATTCTTGTCAAATCACGCGCTAAGCACACAAGCTGCGAGTGTGCCTACTCTATCGGCCATATCCCAATTAGCTATAGGGGCTGTAGAAGAAAAAATAGATGTCGCAGAGCATGCAAGAGTAAATATTACCCCGCAAAGTTTAGACACTCGACTTAAGCCACCATTATGTTTTCCACCAATAACAGCGGAATTGGCCAGTAACAGAGCCATTAAACGCAACAATACAGTAAAAATAACCTGTAAAAGTCCACAACTTCAATACCCATGGCAAATATTTATCTCCGTAAGAGTCGACATTCTTTACCCGGTTGTCGTCGCCAGAGCAACATTGGGCCCAGGGGATTTAATCGCTAAAAGCGACATTGTCATCAAGTATGTAGAGCAAACACTTCTACGAGGTCAGCAATTCAACAATCTGGACGAGGTCGTTGGTACCCGAGTAAAAAGAAGAATGGCTCCCGATCAACCAATATTCAGTAATAATCTCTGCTTCGTCTGCAAAGGAGATTCAGTCTCAATTTTTGCACGTACTGATAACTTTGAAATAAAAACCGTCGGAGAAGCACTGCAAGATGGTAATTTAGGTGATAGAATTCGTATAAAGAACACCTATTCGAATAAAGCTGTCAACGCAAGGGTCATTGATGTTGGCAAGGTCGAAGTTAGAATGTAATTTTGCTTAATTTTTATTAAAGCTCAGGGTATCACTGCCGATATACCATTATGTTCTTTTATTTTTTAATTGTTGGAGCCGAATATGGCTATTGATATTAAGCAAGTAAACACTGCAGTAAACACTCACATTGGAAAGTCTCCTGCCAATAAAAGCAGTGAAAAATCCAATGATGACTCGGTCAACTCTCTGAGTACACCACCTAAGAGTGACTCAGTCTCTTTGACTTCTCAGGCACAGCAACTGCAGAGCACTCAAGCAAAAATGACTGATTTCCCAGAAATTAATGAACAAAAAGTTCAAGAAATAAAACTGGCAATCGCAGAAGGTCGCTATAAAATTGATCCAGAAAAGCTGGCTATCAACATAGCTCAGTTTGAAAATGACCTAAAGGGAATGAACGAGTAATTTTATGAGCAAGATAAACGACATCGTCGAACTTCAGTTCGAGTTGCTTAATAAGCTTAAAGTAATCATTACAGATGAGAAAGCTGCACTGACCAATCAAGATGCAGACTTTCTACTTTCGTTGGCGAGCGCCAAGGCAGGATTACTCGATGAGTTGAAAAGTAAAGATGAAGCTTTATCCCTCCATGTTGATAAGGCTTTACTCATTAATGATGTACACTTATCAGCTCGAGTGGCATCGGCCAAAATGCTGCTGGATGAATGTAAACAATTGAATAGTGAAAACTCCAGCCTGATAGAACTGAATATCGCAAGCATGAATCGTTTTTCCCAGGCTCTGCAAGTTAGCCGCAATGCATCTAGCTTGACCTATAATGACAAGGGAAAGACCTCGACAATATCTACCTTGGGCAATGATATACAAGCCTAACAGCCCATCTGATGCTCCCCAGCCATAACACTCTGCTCTGCTATAAACGCCCCAACTTAAGCATCACGGTGACTAAGCCTCAAGATAGCGATTAAGAGCCTTATCAGCCAGATAAATATACCCTATCCCATAATGGCCAAGAGATACCTAGACCACTCCCACATCACTCTGACCCCAAACACAGCTAGACCTTCACCTTATGAAGAGAAATACGGCTCGGCAGAACAGGAACTTTCTAAGCTAGACAGTCATGAGCCATGTGCCAGAAAATGGCAGGAAGCCATGAAGGGAACGAGTAATGGTAAGAAAGTCATGTGAAATCGAAAAGGAAATTAAAGACAGCAAGCCTACTGCTTTCCTGCCTCCAATAGTTAACGCTTAAAAGTAAGTGATCTCTTTTATCTTTTGTGGTCTATTTTGCTGTTCATACAAGGCCCACACTAGAGAGAAGTCTAACTCGAGTTCGGTCACATAATGATCCCCGGCAGGATAACTCTTCACCACTTTAGCGCCGCGTATCACACCAGATACAGATGCTTGAATGCTATCGTTTGATAACATCCAATCATTGACACTGCTGCTTGCTGACAACTGTTGGCCAAAAACCTGTTCGGCTAACTCTCTGTATGCGGCAATCTTCGAGGCTTGCATCGCCATCACCACTTTTTGCGCCTGAGACTGGGCTGGCTGAGTGTCTAATGGCGCATAGCCTATCGCCGTTAATTTAGGAAAACTTTCGGGAGCCTGAGTTTCCCACTCTATGTACCTGTCCTGTGACGCACAGCCTGAGATAAACAGTAAAGATAAGATTATCCATGTTTTCATTGTGCACCACCTATAACTTGAACTTGCTGCAATCCGCCGACGGGATCTCTATATAACAGACCATCTCTTGAGGTGATCTTCTCAGATTTTTTCAGGTACCCAGGTAATTCGTTGATATTAAATGCTCCCTGTGACGCCGAAACCACTCGATTATTGGTTATGTTCACTATCCTGGAATTAACCACGAGTCCTCTGGTATTGATACTCATCGTCGACACAAGAACATGCTCAACGGCGATCCCAGAAGGGAGTTGCTTCCAATCACGAGTCAATAGGAAGTCCCCATTGGGGGTAACCCTGATGTTATCGCCGACATTGATATCTACCAGATTAAACTTACGCCCATGTAAGGCGGCAATTAAACCTTGCTGCAACTGTAATCCAACTGCATTTGTCTCATTAAAAGACTCCAGTAACACAGGCGTTGCTACCAGCAGAGGCTGATCACTCCCGAGCTCATCATTCTGCTCAACCAACTCACTGACAATTTGCTCAGACAAGTGGTTGATGGCCGATGTCGACGGCAATTGATTGCCTTGACTAAGGTTATCTTTTGACAGGCCTTCACCGCTATTCGCACACGCACTCAAGAGTAACGCTGCTGTAAACACTAGTGCTTTACGCATACTTAATTCCTGGATAAACACTCAATATCAATTATCTAACTCAAGTCTCTGACTATTTCAAAGCTGTAATATCACCCAAGTCTGCCGACACTGAATTTACCTATGTGCCATGAGACTGTTCGGGTTAATCGATGACGCTTCATAAGATTTAAAGCAAATATTAAGCCACCTTGGTCAAAATATAGAATATAAGTAGAGATTTGTTTTGCCTATTAGGTGTTTATCGGCTCAATAATACAAAGCTTAAGCTAAGTTATTACTCACAAAGCAAGAGATGAGCGACACCAGCTCTTGAACATGTTCTTGACATAAACTCTAGACAGGATAATGGCATATTAATTGCTTGGTTTATCAATAGTGTCTTAATCCTTGCTACAAGCATGATAATAGACAGTTTGAGCTAACCAAGTGTCAGAAATGCGACGCTAATAGTGTCAGGCCTCAATATTAAAGCCCATTATTGACGCCCATTGTGTGCTTGAAAATGCCATCATAGATTTAGACGTGGACATCTTACATGAAAATTATCGCTGTAATAATTTGGCTCTTTTTAATCGCTTTTTCCTCAACCGCCGATGCCGCATGGGTTGTGGTCAAAGGCCAGGCAAATATTATCAACGGTAACATAAGCAAAGCCAGGGAAGATGCAATAGAACAGGCACTGACCTATGCCACACTCAAAAATGGTGCCAATTTCACCAGCACCCAAAGAGTCCGTAACGGACAACTCGTTCAAGACAGTTTTTCGCTAACAAACCAAGCCCAAGCCAGCAGAGTCGAATTAGTCAACGAGCTCATTGACGGCGAAAAACTAACTGTCATGCTCCGAGTCGATGTTATGCAATCACAAGGCTCACAATGTGATAGCCAACAGCTAAAAGCCGCAATACTGGTTCCTCAGTTTTTAATTCAGGACAGGGCTCAATTACGCTACGGCAATATCGGATTGTTTGAGAAAGACCTATCCCAGCGACTCGGTGATGCACTAGAAGCTCAGTCACTGACCAGCTTTGTTCATATCCATGCCAACGAGCGCTTAGATGTTGAACAAGAACTCGTCGATATCCGTGGCTATCGTCTACCCAGTTGGCTCAGCGAAATCACCGATAGCCAATACGTACTCCTGCCTGAGATTCTCGATATATCGACCGATCCCGCCGAAAGCCAAATGCTGGGGCTATGGCATAGTGATCCCATTCGCCAATTCCGCATCAGGCTTTCCTTATACCATGGCATCAGTGGAGAACAGATTTGGAGCGATTCTTACACCACCTCCTCTCCCTGGGAGTTTGAACGCCAAGAAACCGTCCCCTCGAATCACCAAAGATTCTGGGCTTCAGCCTACGGCAAGAGTATCGATAAGGTATTAGCCAATGTAGTTGAAGACATAGATAGCACATTGAGTTGCCGACCGGTATTAGGACAAGTCGTCGCCAGACAGCATGACAGAGTCATTTTAAACCTAGGTCGACGCCACGGCATCCGAGTCGGCGATAAGTTTCAGTTAATACTGCAACAAAACATCAACGACCGTTTCGATAAAATGCGCGCCATTGCAGGGAAAAGCCGTGCGGAAATAAAAATCGATCAAGTCACTGAAAAAACAGCGACGGCGATTTTAATCGATAAGAATGCCTCTTATAACGTCCAAATTAATGACCTTGCGATCAAAATGTAGCTAAAACCTGAGTTATTGACTTAAATCGCATGATAAACAAGCAACTGAACTCATTAGCTTTTCATCCCCTCTTTTCATTGAGGCGAAAACCAGTATAATCACAGGCGTCTCCTTATAGCTCAACAGGATAGAGCAGTCGCCTCCTAAGCGATCGATCGGGGTTCGAGTCCCTGTGGGGAGACCAGTTAGTGATCTAATATCTTGTGATGAGTAATACTTTCAAGGATAGAATCAATGACTGAACTATTTTCGACAAATCTTCAAATTATCCAGCAGCGCTGGCCTGTGCTTGCTTCAGCATTAAAGTTTCAATCTTTTGACGATCTCGATGCCAATCTTGTCACTGGTAGCAATCAAACTATCAGCGTTAATGGCATCCAATTAAGCAGCCGCCACAATCGAATGTCCGAAGCCCAACTCTTTATAAGTCAGCTCCCGTTAGACTGTAAACAAGTTACCGTTTATGGCATAGGAATGGGGGATGTCCCCAGTTTATTGACTGATAGTAAGCTGATAACAAACATTACTGTCTGTCCGCTCAATCTAGGTCTATTTGCTCTGTTACTCTCTTACACAGACCAACGGGAATGGCTAACTGACAGACGCATAACGATTATAGAGATCCCCAATCAACATCAAATAGCCGAATCATTTATTTCAATAACTCCAGATCTTCTTCTTGCTGACAATGAGAATGCGATATTAAGAGATTTATTAGTACTGGAAAATAACCGTGAGTATGCCAACAAACAACATCAGGTTGATGATCCTCAACTGATTGAACGCTTCAATGAAAATATAAAGTATTTAGAACTAGATCCTGATGCATCGACATTAAGACTGACTCATACCCAACATAACACCTTAGTCATTGGAGCAGGACCTACTCTAGAAGATCATTATGACTATTTGAGAGTACAAAGAGCACTCCCTATTGGAAAGCGGCCATTAATGATAGCGGTAGATACTGCATTTAAAGCGCTATCAAGCCAAAGTATTATTCCCGATATATTAGTTAGCATCGACCCTAATATTACTCTGTCCCACCTACCAGAGGAGATACCTGACTCAGTGACACTCGTATACTTCCCAAGAGTACCTTCAAGTGTTATAGAGCATTGGACAGGGCCTAGGTTCAATGCCTACTCTAAAGCGACACTTTATGATGAGTTGGACGCAAAACATCCCAAGTTAAGGCTATTCACTAACGGTAGTGTTATTCACCCGGCTGTTGATCTCGCGGCCTTTCTCAATAGTTGGGAAATTACTCTCTTCGGTTGCGATTTTAGTTATCCAAATAATAAAACTCATGCTTTTTGGGAAGATGGCTTACTTGGACCAAAGGCCTCCGAAGCGAAACACTGGGTGATAAATGGCCATGGTGACAAAGTAGCCACCGATCTCAACTTTAGAGCATACCTTCGAAGTTTAGAGCACTATATTCGCTTAAAACCACAGGTAAAATTCTATCAATCAAGTCTAGACGGAGCTCGTATTAACGGTGCTCAATATAGGGAGTGTAAAGTTTGAGTAACTGTACAGTAAACACACTAATAGAAAAGTTAATTGAAACAGCCCATAGATTTCGCTTAGGGCAGGAAGCTGAAGGCTCCCAGCGATTACGAGAGTGTATCGACCACCTAGAGCCGATGCTTCCTACGCTGCAACAAGCTAATCAAGTAATACAACTAGTGCCTCTTATGTTGGCAGCTCAAGAGCGACATGACTGGCTTGGGCTAGCCGATGACTTAGAGTATGAGTTACCACGTCTACTTGTCAGCTAGCCAGTACCATAGCTTATACAGGGGCGTCAGCATTACCGAGAAATTAAATACGTTTGTTAAGAGTTGCTCTTTACTATTTACCGATTTAGATTAGCCTAGGAAGCTGAAAGCTTTTTATATAGAGATCTTGCTTAGATAAGGACGTTTTTTATACATATGCTTTCAACTGAGATGTTCACCTAATTGCATCATGATTCGCTATTGCGAACTGATAACATCAAATACAAACAATCAATTTGATCATTAATGTGAGTAAGCCACCGAGTGCTATATAGTGAGATAAGGGAATTTAAATTCATGAATATAAGTCTTCAAAACTTTGTATCAACACAATTATCATTTTTTGAGCAGCATAAAAAAGTAGCAGTGTTTGGCGCTGGAAATGGTGGTCAACAAGTTATCGAGTGGTTACATAAATCCAATATTGAAGTTGTACGCATTTATGATAATGATGAAAAGAAACAGGGGAAGCAAGTTCTTGGAATAGAAATCTGCACCCCAACCATGAAAATCATTAACGACCACCCGGTGGTCATTGCCAGCACATGGAATAAAGAGATAGTCAAACAACTAGAACTGCTAGATTGCAAGCATGTGACAGATGCTAGTATAACAGGCTTATCAAACACGCCATTATCGCCAAACTGGCTTGAACAATTAGATTGGCTAACCAACCGCGTTGCAGACGATGCCAGTTTAAATGTGTTACAAAACATAGCTAACTATCTACATCAGCACGGCGGCCACTTCCCGATGTCTGATTACCCACAATATATTCACCCTAAATCGGTATTAAATAAGCAAGGTGTTATCATTGATGGCGGCGCCTTCGATGGCGATTCAACAATAGAGCTAGCTGACAAGCTTACCTCAAGCGCAAAAATTGTTGCATTTGAGCCCGATATAGAAAATCTCAAACACCTTATGAAAAACGTAGCTCTGCGTGAAGACTCCTGCCGTTTTGAGCTCATTGAAAAAGGACTATGGAACGAAGAAACTGTTCTCAGCTTTAATTCTTCAAGCCTAGTACAAGGCGCCGCTTGTGCATTAACTGCAGAAGGTGACATTAAGGTTAAGGTCATTGATATCGATTCCTTTAGCGCCGCCAAAAACTACTCTGTTTCCATGATCAAGATGGATATTGAAGGAGCTGAACATCAAGCTCTACAGGGGGCACAGCACACTATTAAGCAGCATAGACCCGTCTTAGCAATTTGTTTGTACCACTTTTTTGATGACCTATGGCGCTTACCTAGATTCATAGATAGCCTAGATGTTGAATATACATTTTATATCGGCCATCACCTCGATAATTGGTTTGAAACCGTACTTTACGCTATCCCTTTACCAGCTCAATCAGCATAACTAGTCGCTAGAGTTTTCTCAGAATCACCTCTAAAACAGTTAGAGGTAAGCAATAAAGGAATACAATCTTGAAAGTTAGCGTTTTAATTCTGTCATATAACTTTGAACCGTACATAGAAGCATGTTTGCTCAGTGTGCTGACCCAGATCACTGACTTCGATTTTGAAGTACTCTGTATTGATGATGCATCTTCAGACAACAGTGCAAGCGTTATTAAGGCATTAGCTACGCAGCATACAAATCTGCATTTCTTTGAAAATAAAGTAAACCTGGACGGTAAGCTCTCGTTAATTAAAATAATGCAGGCGTCTACTGGTCATTATTTGATATTCATGGATGGTGATGATCTGGCTCTACCTGGAAAGCTCCAAGCCATGGTCAATTATCTTGAGCAACATCCAGAGTGCGCGCTTGTTTACCATGAAGCAGAGAGTTTTGATAGCGCCACCAATCAAACATTGGGTTATTGGAGCCGAGACTTTTATAATTGGCAATACATTCCACAGCAAGCAAATGCTGAGCATTTAGTAAAGTATGGCACTTTTTTAAACACTAGCTCCGTTGGGTTTAGACGGCATGACAAAATGGTAGATGCTATAGATGGATCATACGGTTTAGTCGGCGATTATTCGTGGCATATTCTCAATACTATGTATGCCGGAGGGAGTATCGATTTTATTAACCAAGTTTATGGCCGATACCGTGTGCACAATAACAACTGTACAAGTCGCATAAAAAGTGACCTCAATCGCCGTGAGGCATGTTTGGATTCACAGATATGGGCATGTGACAAAGCTTTAGCACTCGGTATGGATAACGATACAGTAGCAAAGGGTAAAGCACACCACTACTTTGCCACTGCAATGTATTTTTTAAAACTACATGAAGATGCACGATTCACCCGATTTATTACTGAGTCAGCAACATTTAATCAGTTCTTCGATGCACGTCATCACTTGGCCTGGGAGTTGAGAGAAAACCCTAATATGGCAAGAGCCAAGTTATTTATTACTTAGCTGTCACTTGATACCGACTTCTATCAATAAAGTTATCATATAGTGCGATTTTTTGTTGTTCATCTGTAGCTTCAGCGAAAATTATCGCCACTCGCTTTTGCTGCATTATCGCTAACGGCTCACCTAACGAAGAAAGTGGAAAAATGGCTTTGCACGATATTGGATGTGACAGTTCTAGTCCTGTAAAAGGGAGGTTTTTATCTGCACTTACCGTATGCCGAACAATATGATTCGACTCCCTCGGACTACATAAATTATCCATTTTAGTCTCAGTAAAATAAGCAGCATATAACTGGCTATAAGGAATGCCTGTACTGTATTCAATTAATAATGAATACAGATCACCTGGACAGCGACGAGTGATTTCAATTAAATATGCACAATTATCACGAAGTATAAACTGTAAGTGAATCAAGCCATCTTTTAGTTGTAAATGCGCTGATAACTTAGCCATTGCAACGGTTAAATAAGCCTTTACCTCTTCTGGAAAACCTTCATCAATATAGCTGGTATCAACCGCATAGGGGTTTGTAGATGAGCCTTCTTTGACAATAAAGCTTTCCACTACTTTGTGACTTGTCAATAATGCACTAAAACTGTAAAGTTGCCCTTCAATGTAGCTTTCTATTATATAATGCCCGCTTCGACTCACCTGTTCGGCCTGTTCAACAACTGTTGATAAAACCTGTAAGTTATTACCATCAACAATAGAGATCCCTTGACCACTATAGGAGTCGACGGGTTTAACAATAAAACAACCCGCACGAGGAAAATCTGCTAACTTCATTTCAACTGGAGAATATAATCCCATTTGTTGACATAAGTTACGAAATGCTTTTTTATTGCCTAAGTTGGCGTACACCTCCTCGGAATCAAAAAAGTTCCTATAACCCCTAAGTTGCTGACAAACCTCAATAGATAAGTCTGTGCAGCCTGGTACGATATAGTCAAAAGCTTGCTCTTCCACTATGGCCTGTACCTGAGCTACATCACTATAGTCTTGTTTTATCCAGCGCTCTGCAGAGATTAATGCTAAAGCGTCACTCTCTCTATTACCTATAGTCCAAACATCAAAGCCTGATTTACACAGTGCTTGGTAGATTGGTACAGCCGAAAATGCACTATCTACTAATAATACTTTTTTGGGTGTGTGCATAAAGGCTATTCCCTTAGTGAGATGGGTCGTTGCTGAGTGATTGATTGACTAATAGCCTCTATGACGTACATATTCATAAGGCCGTTCTCGGCGCTAACAATAGGTTTAGCATTACGCTTAATAACATCAATAAAGTGATCCAATTGCTTCTCTAGAGGGTCAACAAAATCTATGTGCTTTTCTTGCTTAACAAATCCATTCCACCACGATGCTTTCTCTTTGTCGGCAAAGAAGTTAAATTTCATATTAGGGTAATCTAACGAGCCATTTGTGCCGGAGAAGTGATAACTTGCTTCATTAGGAAAAAAGGGGTAAGCCGGGTTTTCCCCACTTGTCATCTCCCAACTTTTATAGCTGGCAGCACAATCTGATAATAAAAAAGTACCTAAAGCGCCATTCGTAAACCTAAATGAAATCGCCACGGTATCCTCTACTTCATATAGACGCTGACTGTTACTGCCAAAAGCAAATACGGTGGCAATCTCACCACATAAAGAACGTAACATTCCTATATCGTGAATAAGGTTAATCAGTATCGGACCGCCACCGAGCTCAGTACGCCAAGGACCATCTAAAAAGTACTGAGTTGGCTTATAAAATAACGCACTAGCTTGCACACTCACTAAACGACCAAATTGTGGACTAGTAATGATTTTTTTAGCCGCATCAACATAGCTACTGTATGTACGATGATGTCCAACTAATACCGGAACTTGTTCAGTTTGTGATAAATGTACCAGCTCTTCTGCACTTTCAATGGTCGAAGATAAAGGCTTTTCAATCAATAGCGGAATTTGGTTCTTTAACAGCACCTTGGCTTGACTGACATGAAGGTTATTTGGGCTCGCAATAATAGCTCCATCAAACTGATGATGTGATAGAGCCTCATCTAACAGATTATAAATAGGAACGCATAAGTCTTCTGACAAGTCTTTATGTTTGGCTGGGTGTGCCGTCACAATCGCTTCTAACTTACATCGCAGATTATCACAAATCAGCGCTATGTGTTTTTTACCAATTAGGCCAGGGCCTATCACCAATAGTTTTAACATATCAATTATTGCTCGCTCGTCGATATACTCAGCATCGTCATACTTCCTTAAACAATAAGATCACGCACTATACGTGTCGGTTTAAGCCCCAACGTCTGACATCTTTGCATTATAATACTTGTGCTTTGAGAGGCGGAAATAAGTATTGGGTAATCGTTATGAACCAACTCCTCAGGTGATAAGATATCAAATCCCCCAAACTGAGTGCCTATTTTACTTGGCGTATCATCAACAATATAATTCACCCTGTATTGCTCCCTGAAATGTGTATTGTTCAGTAAATATTCCGTTTGTTTACCTGCCCCCCAAATAACTATATTTGTCTGCTTATTAACGGAGGGTGATAACGATGAGTAACCCAATGTACTTAGCTTATCACTGATATACTGGTAGTTTATGTTTGTAGGTTTCAATCTCGCCATAAATAGATCGTCAAGGAAAACGAGTGAAGCCTTGGCTCGGGTTAATAATCCATGCAAAATATACACATAAACTAATGAATCATCATCAATAGTCGATTCATTAAAATCATAACTAATCTGAAAGTTACACTGTTGTAAACCGTATTGTTTTATCTTCTCAACAAAACCAGTGACCTGCTGCAAACTGGTATTCTCAGGCAGAAAAATATATTTAATAGTGATGTTCTTTGGGCGGTGAGTTGCATACTGAGCTAAGTTTGCTAGTACCTTGTCAAATTGTCGGTATTTTCTTACCTGGAAAAAAACGTCAGCATCACCAGCATCAATACTTGTCACTAAAATCGCTTTATCTTGCTCGATACCTAAGGCCAATGCATCGTTTAGTACAGTAGCATTAGAAATAACTCGATGCTTTACGCTAGGGAATGCATCGAATAAGCTATTAATTAATAATGAAAAGTTCTTATCTAGCGTTGGTTCTCCACCGCCCCAAACAATCGACTTACATTGAAAGTCTTCAGGTCTAGCAGTTAATTCACCGATTATGCCTTCAATAGAATAGTTACATTTCTTACCGTCATAATATGTTTCGCTGCAGTAACTACACTTCATATTGCAAACGCTATGATACTCTAGTGAAACATGCTCAATTTTGATATCACTCCATGCTTTAAACTCTAAAAATGGGCACTGATCGCAATCATCTGAAGCCCCTTTATTAATATCAACATACAGCTTACGCTTTTCCTTAAGTACATTATCAATATTGAAGGAATCGTACGAATATTGACTATTATCTAATAGCACCACATCGCCTTTTATTTTGTCTTCAACAAAATAACGTTTACAACATGTTCTTATTTGATTAGGTGCTAAATAAATAGAGTGGTGTAGATCATAGCAACTCCAAGACTTAGGCTTTAAGTCGTCAACCAGTGCTCTTACATTAGTAACTATATTCGCAGTACCTTGTTTAAACAAAGAGATAAAGCCCTGGTATAACTTAATATACTTACTTTCAAACGCAGGCTTTTCCCAGGCCTTTCCGTCCAAATCAGTGTGCTGCATGGTACTGATTACTTGTTCAAAAAGAGTCTGATAAAGCGCTTGATCAGTATTATTTTGCTCTACAGCTAGTAGCACTCGTGTTGCTGTTAAGCCTATCAGCCCCATATTATATTTCTGGGTAAAGTCCGCCGTATTGGCGCTACGCTCAACCATGAAGCGCAACATTTCTCGGTAAGCGTTAAAAAAACCTATTATATGTTCAACCGTTAAGGTATTTACGATTGAACCTAGGCGATCATTTTTCAGATAAATGGTTTCTGGTAGTACAGAGATCCGCTTGGCGTAAAAGTAAGCCTTAAACGTGAAGTCTACATCTTCGTGCAAACCATCTCTAAACCTGATGTTATTAGTCATAATTAACTTGTGACTGAATAACGAATAAATCACCGAACCATCCATCGTAAGAGAAATATAATCATTCAAAAGCGCTTGTTTAGTCTTGGTTAATGATGCTAAATCCCTTCTCCCCGAGACACGGCTATTATTAGTTGAGTTCTCACTGTATTTAAAGTCAAAACCAAGGATATCAACTTGATTTTGTTGTAATAGATCAGCCTCTATTCTAGACAAATGTCGTAATAAGCATTCAATTGCGTTGTCTGACAGTAAATCATCACTATCAACAAACATTATCCATTCACCAGATGCCTGCTCTAAGCCGACATTTCGCGCCGCCCCAGGGCCACCATTAGCCACAGTCTTGAATAACTTTACTCTCGGTGAACACGCTGCCATGGCTGCAACATTAGCAAAAGTATTGTCCGTAGAGCAGTCATCAACAACCAGTATCTCTAGTTTTTCAGAGTGTAACTGCTGCAATAGGTTAGTAAGGCAATGTTGAATACTTTTCTCTTGATTATAAACTGGAATAATAATAGAAATTTTCACAATAATCCCTGTAAAAAAAGACCGTTATTGGCACAAATGAACTAAACTTTTTGCAGCAGTTTACCTAAGATTTCTAACACAATCTTAGGTAAGTCTGCCATTAAGGGGAAACATAAAACTCTTTGACTAATCGCATTAGAGACCGGGCACAAAACCCCTTTGGAATAAACAACATCCAATGATGGATAAAAATATCGCCGAGCAAAAATGCCTTCAACCTCTAAAGCTTCCTTAACTTGCAACAATTCTGCCTCAGTATCAAATAACACTGGCATATATGAAAATAATTTGGAAGAAAAAGCATTAGTTTTTTGAAATGTGAGCTTATCACCAATAACCTCAGTATATTCAGCTACATGGTTAGAGCGATTTTGGCTGATTTTTGCAATATCATCCAGAACACATAAACCCATTGCGGCTTCAAACTCATTCATTTTGGCGTTAATTCCCAAGCCTTCAGTCTTATTGGGGCCTGAAATCCCAAAATTGATCATTAGCCTGACTTTTGCTGCAACCTCATTGGACGAGGTGATAATAGCTCCACCTTCGATTGTGTGAAATATCTTAGTGGAATGAAAGCTTAAGGTACTTATATCACCATGCTGCAGTACACTGCGATCTTTATATGTCACACCAAATGCATGGGCGGCATCATAAATCACCTTCAGCTTATGCTTATCGGCAATCGCTTGGATCTGCTCAACGTCACAGGGATTACCAAATACATGCACAGGCACAATTGCACTGGTTTTATCCGTAATGTGAGACTCAATAAGCTCAGGGGCTAGGTTAAATGTTTGCGGATTTATGTCACAAAATTTGGGAGTAAGCCCTTCCCATAACAAAGTACTCGTCGTTGCTGCGAAGCTAAATGGGCTGGTAATAACCTCGCCTTCTAACCCAAGCGCTTTGTATGCAACTTGTAGAGCCAGCGAGCCACTCGCGACACATATAAGATGCTTAACCCCTAAATGTTCGGCCAGTCGTAGCTCTAGCTCCTGCACCAAGGAGCCAGCATTGGTCAACTGGCCTGATTCGAATATTCGGTCAACATAAGCTTTATACTTATCTTTATTTGGTAAATAAGTTTTAGTTACCTGAATCATTTTTCATTCTCGATTAAACTGAGCATATACTGTCCATAGCTATTTTTATTAAAGGGCTTAGCCAACTGTTTAATATCTGATGCTGTTAGCCAGCCCTGAAGCAAAGCAATTTCCTCTAGGCAGGCTATTTTATAGCCTTGCCTTTTTTCAATTGTTTCAACAAATTGCGCAGCTTCTAATAAACTTTCATGTGTTCCAGTATCTAACCAAGCAAAACCACGGCCAAGTAATTCCACTTTAAGTTTACCTTGTTGCAAATAGACTTGATTAATTGCAGTGATCTCTAGCTCACCACGCGCTGAAGGCGTAATAGTCTTGGCAATATTAACAACCTGATTTTCATAAAAATAAAGACCTGTGACAGCATAGTATGACCTTGGTTTATTAGGCTTTTCTTCTATCGAAATTGCACAATTATTCTCGTCAAATTCGACGATCCCAAAACGCTCAGGATCTTTTACTTGATAACCAAATACTGTAGCACCTTCACAACAGGCTGCCGCTTGCCTTAATTTTGGGCTAAAACCTTGTCCATAAAAAATATTGTCTCCAAGTACTAAGCAGACACTATCACTACCGATAAAATCAGCGCCTATGATAAAGGCTTGTGCCACCCCTTCTGGCTCGGGTTGAACAGCATAGCTCAGATCAATACCAAACCGACTACCATCGCCTAGTAGTCGTTGGAAACTGTCCTTATCCTCTGGCGTGGTAATGATCAATACTTCACGTATTCCCGCTAACATCAAAACCGACAAAGGATAGTAGATCATTGGTTTGTCATACACTGGCAATAACTGCTTAGATACACCCATAGTAATAGGATAAAGACGGGTACCAGAACCGCCCGCAAGAATAATTCCTTTCATCACTTAGCCCCCAGTCGCTTTAGTTGATACGCGCCGGAAAGCACCCTTTGCCACCATCCGCTATTATCCAAATACCATCTCACAGTTTTGCGCATACCGCTGTCAAAACTCTCTTGTGGTATCCAGCCTAGTTCACGCTGAATTTTTGATGCATCGATTGCATAACGCATATCATGACCAGGACGATCTGCAACATAACTAATCAAATCCCGATAATGTTTAATACCTGCCGGTTTATCCGGTGCCATCTCTTCCAGCAGCACACAAAGGGTTTCAACCACCTCGATATTGGTTTTCTCATTATGGCCGCCAATGTTATAGCGTTGGCCAGCCTCACCACGAGTAAGCACTGTGTAAAGAGCCCTTGCATGGTCTTCAACATATAGCCAATCACGGACTTGCAGGCCCCTGCCGTACACTGGCAGCTCTTTACCTTGCAAGGCATTTAATATCATGTGTGGGATTAGTTTTTCTGGAAAATGATACGGCCCATAGTTATTCGAACAACTTGTGATAATCGTTGGCAGGCCATAAGTGCGTCCCCAGGCACTCACCAAATGATCTGAGCCAGCCTTGCTTGCTGAATAGGGGCTACTTGGCTGATATGAGTTCGCTTCAGTAAAAAGAGCAGCCGTATGTCCCAAGTCACCATACACTTCATCAGTAGAAATATGATGAAACCTAAAGCTGGACTGCTGTGCATTCGTTAGACTTTGCCAATAGTGATAAGCGGTATCAACTAGGTTGAAGGTGCCCATCAGGTTTGTTTGAACAAAAACTAAAGGACCGTCAATTGAGCGGTCAACATGAGATTCTGCTGCCAAGTGCATCACAGCATCTGGCTGATGCTCACTAAAAACGCGCTCTAGCTCAGATCTATCACAGATATTGATAGGTTCAAACCAATAACGTGAATGGTTTTCGACACCAGGTATTGATTCGAGGTTACCAGCATAGGTCAGCACATCGACATTAATGACACTGTCTGAAGTGTTATCTAAAATATGTCTAATAACAGCACTACCAATAAAACCTGCACCGCCTGTCACTAATATTTTCACAGTCTTCCCTATTAATTTATCTGCGAACGTAGGGCTCTCGACTGGCGAGATAACATGGCTATCAAATCCATACCATCCCACAGCAGATCAAAAGCCAGAGCCTGCCCAATAGGTACGATTCTGTCAATTCCTATTATCTGCTCTGCTAACCAACTTTGTAGCTTAACGTGATCAACGCCCCAGTAACTCAGCGTCTGATGATAATGTTTTAACATGGGCGTTAACTGACTAAGCTCAGTCAGCGCTATTTCAATAAACAAACCATTACCACAATGCTCTTTAGCTTGTATATCTGTTAAGCGGCTGGCCAGTAGACGGCAACACCAATCATGCTGCCGGTAGCCCTTTATGCAGTCATCAAGTAGAAGTAGTTGTTGGGCATTAGCAAATGCATCATAAAAATGACTTTCTTTAAACCATTTCTTTTTATTTACACTTACGTCCAATTGTAGCCAAAGTCGTTGCTGGGCTCGCTTTATCGAAGCTGTGTTCCCTAACCAAACAAGTGTCTTTGCTGAACTGCAACCCTGTTGTGCAAATGTCAGCTGATCCTTAATAAAATTTTGAGCCAATTCAGCTAAATCTGAATCACTCGCAGCGAGTAGCGCTATAGAATCGAGTACACACAAAGAGAATTTGTGGCCAAAGGCTAACTCGCGAGCATGGGCAGGTATAGGAAGTTTACGCTGCATCTGTATTGCATTATCACTCCCCCATAATACTCTGGCATCGATTCCTGCAATAAGCTTGCTAAGTTCAGTTGCCTCACGGTCACAACGCAGTAGCTGAATTCTGGCATTTTGCAGGGGAAAGTCTTTTGCTAATGTACAGATAACATCAACTAAAATATCTGTACTGCCTCCACTTCGGCTCGACAAGCGGATAATATTAGCATTACCGCACAACAGGCTGATAACGCCTGAATAGGCAAATAGGCTATCGACATTACTTGGAGTTGAATGATATACAGTCCCTAAAGGTCGATGGATAACATCCCCTTGTCTATATGGTGCAAGTAGCCTTGTCAAATTACTGCGCCTGAGCCAATACCCCAGCGCAACCAAGTCAGGAAACGCCCGGCTCTGCTTGTGTGTCAATAAAGCCCGACTAAGAGCCTGGCAATATTTCAGATCCTGCTCAGCAAAAGCGACACTGGCCTGTGGGGGAAATTCACTCTGATTAAGCCACTGCATACTTATACTGTACCTGCTGTTTGATAGGTATCACTGCAACCACGGGCTTCTGACTTTGACAAACGCCCTAACACACTAAAATACTTGCCTTTACGGCCACAAGTGCAGTTATCTTCGCCATGGATGACTCCTCGGTCTTCGGTCAAAATACTATGACCCGGATAGCTATGCGGTAGAATTGATAAGAGTTGTAACACGCCTTCCTGTCCATTTTGTGCTAGCTGCCAACTTCCTGGCGTACGTACCATAACGTCAGCATAACTCGGACAGTGTAAGAAGCCCTGTTCACACTCTACGAAAATAGCGCCCACCTGCTCAACCATACCATAGAAATTGTGTACCCGTTTTACCCCTGTTAGCTCTGTTACCTGCTGCTTAAATACAGTATTACTGACAGAAATCTGTTCTAGTTTTTTCCAGCCACCGCTATGAATTAATATACCTTCAGGAATATTGAGTTGCCTACTTTCCATGCGCAGTTGCTGCAGCCAATGCTGCCAAACCATAAAAGTAAAGCCAAAGATTAATACAGGTCCACCGCCAAAGCGTTCACAAAATTCAGTAATGGCAGGCCAATTGAGGCTCATATCATCATTAAGAGCATAACAATGATGACGGCCCATAAAAGATAAGCCTTGAATGCCCGCCCCGCGAGCACTGAAATTAGCCCTATCTTTTACCACGGAAGAACAATCTATAATGAGCATAGGTAAACGCTTTTTCCCTAACCATTGCTGCATGATTTTAACCAAGATACGCGACTGCACTGCCGCAGTATCTGCATCCAATACAATGCGTGAGGGCGTCCCTGTGGTACCGCTGGAGTAGAGAGTTTTGAATATTTGATTGTCTGGGACTGACTGCAGTGCAAACTGTTTAAATAATCTGACCGATAACCAGGGAATATCTGCTAAAGCGCACTCTTGATCGCCAATATTCAGTTCAGGCCATTGTACAGACACCAACTTGGCATAAGCCGAGCATGCGAGTATATGATGCCTGCATAATGCACTAAGTTCTGCAGCTAACGCTGGTTCTTTTTCCCCTGCCATCAATTCATAGGGTGGCTGTTGCAGCAGCTTCATTGGTATTCCATTAGAGTAGAAAGTGCCTGATAGTCGGGCTTGCCGTTCGACAAACGAGGCAATTCAGCGACATGTTTTAGCTTAAATAAACTAGGATGAAGCCCGAGCTGATCCATCGCAAAATTTGTCAAAACCTGTATATCTTCAGCTTGCTCATAAGCTAATTGCAATTCTTCATCTTTACCCAGTGCCCATACATTGCTGCCAACGCTTGCAGCCAGTAAAGTTTCGATATGGTCCAACGACAATCGCTTGCCTCTAACTTTAATAAAGCGGCGTTTTCGGCCACTAATACGATACAAACCGGACGGAGTCAGCTCAGCAATATCACCTGTCGCCAACTCGTTACAACAATCAATACCATGTAAGTCTTGATAACAAGCGGCATAACCTAACATCACATTGTCCCCCCGATAATACAGCTCTCCGGCCAGCTCTGAGCTGGTAATACGCAACCCCTGCTCATCTTTAAGGAAAAGCTCCCCCCCTGGAATAGCCTTGCCGATGCAATCACCATGAGACTCAAGATGCTCAGGTGGCAAATACGCGATGCGGGCGGTGGCCTCTGTCTGCCCATACATAATATAAAATGACCATCCCTTATCCTTAGCCAGAGCAGTAAAGTGAGTGACTAACGTATGTGGTAACTTGCCACCAGCCTGTGTTAGATAGCGCAAATCAGGTAAATCCATTCCCTCAATTCGCAAATTTTTCAACATCTGATAGCTAAAAGGCACGCCAGATAGAGAATTCACTCTATATTTGATCACATGTTGCCAGAATGTCCGACTCAACATGGCCTCATCCGATAGCAAGACACACGCCCCCAGCCAAAGATGTGAATTCAGTACCGATAAGCCAAAGCTGTAATGCAAAGGTAAACAGGTAATCGCTATATCGTTAGTTCGCATTGGGAGGTATTCAGCTATCGAGCAGGCATTACTGACAATGTTTTTACGGCTTAGCATGACGGCTTTAGGAGCTCCAGTGCTGCCCGACGTGGCGAGCAGCAGGGCAAGATCTTTCCGCACAGGCGCTTCTTTTGGGGCAATTGCCTTATCTTCACCAGCAGTCACATCCAATAGCCAAGCAACCCTATAAAGATCCATAAGGCGATCGTTCACTGAATCTGTTTGTTGTTTATCAAGTAGTAACAACGGAATACCTGCATCCATGCAGGCCAGATAGCTGATAACAGATGTCAGGCTAGGTTGCAGTGCTAGTGCACAAACCTGACCAGACTGAATATTTACCGTTAGCGCCTTCTGTCGGGCTTGTATCGCCAACTTGAGCTGCCGGTAGTTAAGCTCAATATCCCCACACAGTAATGCAGGGCTCCCTCCACGACCGGCAGCTATATGGCTATCAAATTGCGTTTGCCAATACATATTGCGCCCCATACTGGTTAATCCAGATATTTAGCCAAAATAGTTTTTGCCTTTATCACTGAACTCATATCAATAATATCGTCAGTGTCGAGCATAACATCGAACTCAGCTTCCAGTTCAGCCACTAGCATCATATGAGCCGTTGAGTCCCATTGAGGAATACTGTTATACGCCAATTCATCAGTAATTTGCGTAGCATCTACAGACAGCGCGTTAACAAAACATTGGATCAATTTTTCTTGGTTCATATTATTCTCTACTAAATCAACATTCCGCCATCGACACCAATAACCTGGCCCGTGACGTATTGCGCCAAATCTGACGCGAGAAATAAAGCGGTATTAGCAACATCTTGAGGGCTGCCTTTACGCCCCATAGCAATCGATTGCAAGATTTGGTCTTGCTTCTCTACCGACAAAGAATGATTCATCTGGGTATCAATAAACCCAGGAGCAATAGCATTAACCCGTATTTGTGCTGCCGCCAACTCTTTAGCAAGAGATTTAGTGATCCCAATCACGGCCGCTTTACTGCCACTGTAAACACTGTCACCACTGCTGCCAACACAGCCTATGATTGAGGCCATATTGATAATGCTGCCACCACCATTTCTCGTCATTAGTCTGCTGGCATATTGGCTAGTGTAAATGACACTAAAAGTATTAGAAGCAAAGCTTTTCTGTATCTGCTCGTCCGACACCATGCCCACCAGTGCATGTTCTAAAATGCCAGCATTGTTAACTAAAACATCTAAGGTTTTAGTTAATTTAAACAGTGCCTGGAATCCTTGTTTAACCTGAGCTGCATCACTGACATCAAACACCAGTGTATGAATTCTATCACCGTACAGCGCCCTTAACTCGGTTTTAAGGTCACTTAAGCAGGCCTGATCGCGACCATTGAGGTAAACCGTTGCGCCCTGCTCGGCAAAGGTAAGAGCAATAGCTCGACCAATACCACGGCTAGCCCCCGTTACCAGCACACTCTTGCCAGCTAACATTTCATTCATCATTGAATCCTTAATACCGAATAAACCTAGCTAATGGATCGCGAGCAGCTATGTAGGCGTCAGGTTTCAGAGTCATGCCTATTTGCCCCTTGGTTTGCTCACCATTTTGCTGATAGCCACATTTAACGTTAAATCGAAGCGCCGCACTATTCTCGCTAAGTACAATAGCATCTAGCCGCTTAAGTCCTAACTCAAAAAAAGCCATATCATTTAATGCAAAAGCGACACAAAATGGCACAATATTGCTACGATATTGTTCAGGGTAAATATACAAACCCGGCTCTCCAGAATCCCTTGTCTCATCGACCCCTAAAATAGAAGCTACACCAATTGGTGTATTCTTGAATATAATTAACCAATAAAGTCTACTTTTATCCTTGATTAGCCCAGAATACCAAGCCTGCTGTTGCACTTGAGATATCTCTCGCTGATCCAGCATATACTGTTGTATTGAAGGACTATTTCGCCATTGCCTTATCATTTCTAAATGTTCAGGTTCAATAGGCGATAACGTCACACCATAACGTTCAAACTTAGGGGGCCACGTGTCCTTGTTATTGCTCATTTGCGAGCATATCCCAATTTAATGCCGTGCCAGCTTTAACATCGCAGCTCACCACTTTGCCAATAAATGTTGTTAGATGCTTTGGAGGCAAGCCTAAGCCAGGGCGAACCGAGCGGATATTTTCACGGTTAAATGTATCACCTTTACGTAAATCCTGAGCCACGTATAACGACCTACGGAACTTTACCGACTCAATTTCTTGTCCGACAGGCCCATAATTGACTTTGCCTAATGCTAACTGTGCTCGGCGGCTTTCTGACACCAATAACTCAAACTCATTAGGCTCCATGGAGAATTCAGCATCGACGTCACCGAGCGAGCGGTCTAGAACAAAGTGCTTCTCTAGTACGCTTGCACCCAAAGCTACTGCGGCAATCGAAACACCTATGCCTAAGGTGTGATCCGACAGCCCCGCCTGACAAGAAAATTTATTAGCAAGATCTGGGATAGTCTGTAGATTGGCATCCACTGGATCCGCAGGGTAGTGACTAGTGCACTTTAACAAAATAAGTTGCTCACAACCTTCGCGCCGCAGTAACTGTACTGATTCAGTCAACTCTTCTTCGCTTGCCATACCTGTCGACATGATAACGGGCTTACCAGTGCGGGCAACTGCTGTAAGTAATTCATGATCGGTATTCTCAAAGGAGGCAATTTTATAACAAGGCACTTCAAGCGCCTCAAGAAACTCAACCGCAGTGACATCAAATGGCGAACTAAAAGCCACTAAACCAAGGGATTTGGCATATTCAAACAGTGGTTTGTGCCACTCCCATGGCGTCATTGCCTTTTTATAAAGTGAATGTAACGACTCGCCTTTCCACAAATTATCTTCATCATTGATGACAAACTCCCCTTTTTGGACATTGAGTGTCATAGTGTCAGCCGTGTAGGTTTGCAACTTTATGGCATGAACTCCACACGCACTTGCGACCCGAATCATCTCCTTCGCTTTTTCAATAGACTGACTATGATTTCCTGATAACTCGGCAATAACAAAAGGGGCACTGCCTACACCTATGATATGGCTGCCAATTACAATAGCAGGCTGCTTATTCATTACGATCTCCAATATATCCTAGATGGACCACACTTGGCTTAAATCTATTTAACTGCTCAATAACACGCTGAGTGCCAGCTGTAGGAACCTGTTGCCGTGCCACATCACTTAAGTTAATTAATCTTTTTTCATCTTGCCATAGATCAACTAACAGCCTAGATAGCTCTATAACGCTAATATCTTTCGCTTTTCCTAGGTTGATACATGCCCCTAAGCTGGCTAAATATGCAGTGGTAGCCAACTGATTCGCTGCCACTGTCATGACTAAAGCTGGCAAGCTACAAGTGCACCGCTCCCAATGACTACTTCCACCAGCACCGATACTCATGCGTGCTTCACTCATGAGTTTGGCCATATAACTACATTGAATGTGCACAGTCAGCCAATCTGCCTCTTTAAACAATTCAATGATCTCATCGTTCCACGGGTTATGCTCACCGAGTACTAAGTCAACATTCATAGGCTCAGGTATCATAGCTATAGATTGCAGTACCATTAAATTAAAATTAGCGGGATCTGAGCCACCCAAGAAAACTAACAAACGCTGGCTATCTGTCACCATACTCCTTCTTATATTGTAGAATTCAGCGCGTAGTATGGAGTATTTAGGCCCCAATAGAGGTGTGCAATTAAAATTGATGAAAGAGTGATACCGGTTAATTGAATTGGGTAAAAGATTTTGATCTAGCAAAACATCACAATGATGATGCCTATCAGCTAAGTCATCAATTACCATAACATGATGGCATTGTTGTCTCATCAGGACTTCAAACTCGGCTCCTAATCCATAATGGTCAACAATCAACAGGTCATAATTTTGATTTAGTTTGCTTAGGCAAGCCTCGGCATCTTTAAGCTGAGTGTCACATGGTTTTATGGCTATCACAGTAAAGTTTTGCTCACGAATCATCCTCTGCAAGTGACCTGAATGACTGGCGCACACAAATGTAATTTGAGCCTTCTCACCTAAACCCTTCGCCTCGGCTATTATCGCATTAGCCAAAGTAAGGCAACGCATTACATGGCCTGAGCCAATGGAGTCTGAAGCATCCGTACGGATCAAATAATGCAATTACGCTGTCTCATTGTGATGGTTACCTTTACTTTCTTCCACCTTTAACAATTGATATAAAATCTCTGCTCGATACCAATCCTCGATAGTATCAATATCTTGAACTCTATGAGTAGGTAATAAAAGCATTCTTCCGTTAGAACCAAAAACTGACCGAGTTGGATCTAAAAACGCTTCAGCCCTCCCCCAATAAAATTGGCCAGCATCATGATATGTTGGTGTTAAGTCTTGAGAGCGCTGGCCTATACTCTTAGGATCAAAAGGCTCAATTCCTCCGAACTCATTTTCAATCAAGGCTCTTTGGATCGGGAAGCTAAAATGACAAGCGCTAAAAACAAAATCCACTGAGTCATCAGAAGTTAATAACTTTAGCCCCCGCTTGAGAGTCTTACCTTGCAAAAGAGGCGTTGTTGCATATAGGCAGCATACCAACTCAACGTCATAATCTAACAATCTTAACTGCTTAATTGCATGCCTTATAACATCAGTTGTGCCAGTGTGATCGTCAGAGAGAGATGCGGGCCTCATAAAGGGCACTACTGCTCCACACTTCTCAGCTAAAGTGGCTGTTACAGGACAATCTGTAGAGACGACGACCTCATCAAAACATCCACTAATTAGGGCCGTTTCGATTGCATACGAAAGCATTGGCTTACCACAAAAATCTTTAATATTTTTTTGGGGTATGCGCTTACTGCCACCACGGGCAGGGATAATTGCAACATTCATTAAACAAGCCCTTTTAAGCTGGTAACAATCTCATCTTGCTGCTCAAAAGTAAGATCCGGGAATAGGGGAAGAGTTAAACAGTGCTGATAATAATGTTCAGCATTAGGGAAGTCGCCCGCTTTAAATCCAAGATCCATAAAGTAGGGTTGAAGATGCACAGGAAAATAGTGAACATGAACACAGACCCCCATCTCACGCATGCGATTAAAAACAAATTTTCGGTCTACACAGTCAGGTAATTGAATGATTAATAGATGGTAAGCACTGACACTGTCAGACAGTGGCGTCACAACCTTTAGGTTCATCGCTACAAATAGTTGCTGATAACGCGCAACCAGCTGATGTCTTCGTTCAATAAAGTCACCAATACGATGCACCTGGCTATTACCTAAGGCTGCATGCAGATCAGTCATACGGTAATTTAAACCTAGATGTTGCTGCTCATAATACCAATCGCCCTCATCAGGCCTCACAAGCTGTTCAATCTCTTTAGTGATGCCGTGACTGCTAAATAACCTCATGCGTTTAGCAAGCTCGGCATCATTAGTGGTCGCCACGCCGCCCTCTGCAGTCGTGATTATCTTTACAGGGTGAAAGCTAAATACTGTAATATCACTATACTGGCAGCAACCTATTGCTCTGCCTTGATAATAGCCTCCGATACCATGAGCTGCATCCTCTATCACCTTGATATTATATTGTCTAGCTAAGCGACCAATCGCCTCCATATTGCAACTGTGCCCAGCCATATGAACAGGAATAATGACCTTAGGCAAAGTACCGCCTTGCTCGGCGAGCTGTAATTTTAGTTCAAGTGCCTTTGGGCACATATTGGCTGTACTGATATCGACATCAACGAAATCAATTTCGGCACCGCAATGTAGCGCACAATTTGCAGAAGAAACAAAAGTAATAGAACTGGTCCATACCCTATCTCCCTTGCTCACGCCTAGCGCAAGACACGCTACATGCAACATAGCGCTAGCACTGCTAGACGCCACAGCGAAACGCGCCTGAGTTAAAGTGGCAATACTAGATTCAAACAGAGGAACTTGAGGCCCTTGAGTTAAATAGTCCGACTTTAAAACATTGACGACTGAATCAATGTCATCTTGATTAATGTTTTGATGGCCGTATGGAATCATTAACACTCACCCTCTTCGAGTTTTTTTATTTGCTCAATTGAAAGAAAATTTGGGTTATTACCGGAATGGTACTCAAACCCTTCTTCAACAAGGCTGCCTTGCTCATTTAAAAGGTTATTTTGATAGTCATGCTCTTTGCCAAAAAAAGATATACTGGGAGTGATAACAAAGTGGTCGTCAAATTCAATGGTATGATGTGAGTCATCAGCAGGGCACATAATCTCATGCATTTTTTCACCAGGGCGAATCCCAACGATGTCATGCTTAAGGCCAGGTCCATAGGCTTGTGCTAAATCAGTAATACGCACAGATGGGATCTTAGGCACAAAAATTTCTCCACCTTGCATTCGCGAGAAATTCTTTAATACGAAATCAACACCATCTTGCAGCGTTATCCAGAATCTAGTCATATCAGGATGAGTGATTGGAAGTGAAGTTGCGCCATTAGCGATAAGAGACTTAAAAAAAGGTACTACAGAACCGCGCGATCCCACCACATTACCATACCTAACAGCGGAGAATCGCGTCTCTTCCTCACCGACAATATTATTGCCTGCTACAAATAGCTTATCGGAAACAAGTTTGGTCGCCCCATACAAATTAATTGGGTTTGCAGCCTTATCTGTTGAGAGTGCAATGACTCGTTTCACCTTATTCGCTATAGCGGCTTTAATCACATTTTCAGCACCATGAATGTTAGTCTTAATACATTCCATGGGATTATATTCTGCGGCTGGAACCTGTTTAATAGCAGCAGCATGGATCACATAATCTACATCATTAAAAGCCTGCATCAAACGATCGCCATCACGCACATCGCCAAGAAAATATCGCATACAAGGCGCATTATAAATCTGCTGCATCTCATATTGTTTCAATTCATCACGGGAAAGGATAATCAACCTCTTGGGCTTATATCTCTCTAAAATCGTCTTAGTATATTTCTGACCAAACGAGCCAGTGCCGCCAGTTATCAGGATCGATTTATTGTCAAACATGTACTCTCCAAATTGTTGCTTAAGCAGTCCGGCTCGATTATTCAATCGTTTATGCCAGCTGGCCAAAGCCAATTTTTAATGTTAGCCCTACGAGTGTCTTTGCAAGTCTTACACCACAATTGATGACTTTCGACTGCAAGCATTAATGAAGCAAATTATTAAAGGTAAAATACTGGCATTTTTAATATTATAAACATCTGTAATTTTAGTAACTTAATTTTAATTGTCTAACCTTATTTTGCTTCTCGGGAAGGAAAATCAACTATTTGTACAAATTTGTATAAAACTGCGATAGATTAATGTTTCATTCCGCGATTGGCACAATTATCGCTTTTGAAATGAAATATGAGGTAAACAGCTTAAGATTGTTTAATTAATCGCCAAGAAATGACAATTAATTGACAAGGTCTGTGCCCATGGAACTAACGAGGCGATAATGCTTGATACCCAATCTGAAATATCCAAAACGTTTGCAATTAGTCAGTTTAACGAGTGCTACCTTCCCAGTGTGAATCGTCATACATTTGAAAAAATAGACTCGATTTCTCTCTATGATGAAAAGTTTAAAAATGCCTTATCTACTCCAGATACGCTGCACATCATCATAGGATCAGACTCAGGACTATTGGCTAACTACGTAATGGAGCGCCCTCTAACTGCTGGCTGTAAGTATATTTTCATTGAATTATCAGAAGTGTTAACTCTGCTTAATATCGATATTCCAAAGGAACTTGAAAACGACTTTAACATTACATCACTCAAGCAGTTTACAACTCTTATTGCAGAACATAAAAATAATATCTATATCGTTAAACAAAAATTCAAAATACACAGGGCGATCTCTGTCGAGGGCAACTACCTCGAATCCTATTGCACGCTTAATGCTCAGGTAGTAAAAGCGATTGAAAGTGAATACTTTCAACATTCTATTGGCTTTACACAGAAAATTTTTGTAAAAGCACAGCTGCACAACCTTGCTGAAAACTTACTGCCAGCAAGGGTCTTAAAACAGAAGTTTATCGGCAAAACCTGCATCGTATTAGGCGGCGGCCCATCACTCGATAATAGTATTGAATGGATAAAGACGAACGCAAACAAATTAGTGATCATTGCTGCATCTCGGGTCGTAGGTAAGCTCGCTAAACTGAATATAAAAACCGATATCGTCGTGTCTGTCGATCCTCAATCCCTTAGCTTCGATGTTAACAAAGAGCTGATGCAAATAGAACATGATGCATTACTGATCAATTCCTATCATGTGGCGCCACAGATTTTGGGCCAATGGAGAGGGGGCTCGCTGTACACGGGGACACGTTTCCCTTGGAATAGCTCCTGCGATCACGATAATATAAAATCTGTTGGTCCAACCGTAACTAATAGTGCGATTGAAATCGCTGTCGAGATGGGATTTAAACAGGTGCTCCTTTGTGGCGTCGACTTTTGCCACTCTCAAACAGGTATAACTCACACACAAGGCACCTACGGTGCAAGCCTAGCCCCTGATATTGGCGAGATGTTTGAATGGGTTGAAACCTATTCAGAAGAAATGGCTGAGACCCCTAAACAACTCTTATATGCCATAGAATCTTTGCAAGCGTCCGTTGCTGATGCTCCTAACACTACTTACATAAATCTATCGAAAGATGCAGCTAAAGTCGATGGCATAGATTACATCGCACCACAACATGTCTCTCTTGAGCCTATAACAGATTGTCAGCGTCAAATGTTGAAACCTGAGACCTATCAAGTTCCCCTATCGCAAAAGTTAGACCTTCTACATAACACTCTGGGTGAACTAACAAAAACTCAGGAAAACCTCGGACGACTCAACACTCTAGTAACAAGCGCACTCAGCCTTGTTGATAAACTTGAATTAGCCGATGGCAACCCAAAACGCATCGCTATTTTGGCGGAGAAAATCGACAAAGTAGAACAAAAAATCAATACAAAATTTGAAAACTTAGCTAATTTAATAAAATTCTACGGTTACTATGAATTCTCTTCATTTTTCTCAACCAAGAAAAACGAAGAGTGGTCACAACAAGATGTCAACGAGAAGACTCGTATCTATTACAAGGCATTTGAAACTATCGCCAACGAGTTGTCAGGGCTAATCACCTCTGCAATTACCCGCCTAAACTCTAGAATGAATGAGTGCCAACCCTCGAGCGACATTAACACATTATTCCAACAGTGGAATGACGACCAACAATGGGGAAGAGCCTTGTTGTGGCAAGAGAAACAACCACAGCAATATGCGAACTTAGCATCAAATAACCTTGCCCAACTTCAGGCTGCTAAAGAAAAGTATAATGAACAATTTATTGTCAAAGAGTTCATTGATAAGAGCGATGACTCCGCTGTTCCATTTATAGACAATGCTTTTAATAAATTACAAATTTTATTACACAACAAACACCTATTGGGCATCTCCAAAATAGTGCAATATACCTACCCTTTTATTGATACTGACCATGAAATAAAAAGGCTTTATCATCTCACGCTGAGTTACCAGCAGATGTTAGAAAACAAACCTGAATCGGCACTTGAAACAGTATTAATGACCCCAGAAGAGCTTCGTCATGAGGCTGAATTTAAACAGATAATCCATCTTGCTCTTAAACTCTGCAAGCTCGAGTTAGCAACAGAAAATCTCACTAAAATTATTCAATACAGCGATGAATACCTCCCTCACTATGCTCAAGTATTAAAGCTCAGTGGTAAACCACAAGAAGCCTTAGATGTGTACCTTGATTATTTAGAGAAATATCCTGAAGATATTCCAGTGCTGCTTAAGCTTGGTATTTTCTTGGCTGAAGTTGGCCAAATCAACGGAGCAAAATCATGCTTTCAAAATATATTGGATTTAGACTCAGATAACCAAGCGGCGCTGAGTTACATGCAGCAGATTAACAGATAAATTAACCAATAAGCGCCAGCAGGATAGACTATCGGCTGGCGCCGTTTCCCTTGTTGCCTACCAAACCGTATAATAGCCGCTGAATATCTCTTCCCCCCGACAGCGAGGCCTTGTGGCACATACCTACATCCCCCTAGAGCAATACCAACGTAAATGGATTTTTAACCATAAAGATCTACCTGTGACCGATGAAGATAAGGCGTTTATCAAACCGCTGGATCAGAAAGGGGCGATGGAAGTTTGGAACAAATGGATCAGTAATCGTAGCAGTAGTGCAGAGCAGTTCTCTAAAGGCGACTGGGCCGCGAAAGACAAAGCCTGGGTTGAAGCCGATGACTGGCAGAGTGCCTGGGACAGTGAAGAAGTGGCACTTCCTGAGATATTTGCCGCTCATTTCGATTGGGCCGATAATACTCCCGTCTATTTCTGTTATGAGAAGTATCAGGTTATCGAGACTCGTTGGGATGTGTTTGTTCGCAATTGGAAATGTTTTCTTTTCTTCGATGATGGACCCCTGCTAATATCCCCTAAACACAAACAAGCGGCACTGATCCATCAAGATGGTCAATATCAGATTGGTCATAGAGGTTAATGCTATTGTTTTAACTTGGGCTCCCCCCCATAACCAAATAACAAAAAATAAGAGGTTATATGAAGTCCCTCAGTGATTCTTTAACTACAACCACACTAGCCACGCTCATGAGTGCCATTGTCTTAAGCGGGGCTTTAAGCAGCCAGGTTAGCGCACGTGAAATATCCGGCGTCGATATCGCCGAGCAGATTGTTATTAATGACAGCCAGCTTCAGCTCAATGGTGCAGGCGTTCGCAGTAAATTTTTTATCGATCTTTATGTGGGAAGTTTATACCTAACGGCCCCTTCCGCTGATTTGGCTAGGGTTATATCAGCTGAGGAGTCTGCGGTTCGATTAAATATCACCTCGGGCATGATCACCTCAGATAAGATGCGTGATGCCATCATAGATGGTTTCGATGACGCGACCGATGGCAATACCCAAGACATCCAAGCTCAAATAGATGCCTTTATGGCGCTATTTAGTGACGAGATAAAAGAGGGTGACCAGTTTACTCTGGTAACCAGTAAGGTTTCAGGTGTCACAGCCTATAAAAATGGCGTCCCACAGGACACCATTGAAGGTGAAGCATTTCGACAAGCCCTGTTGAAAATTTGGCTGGGTGACAGCCCGGCACAAACCAGTCTCAAAAAAGCCATGTTAGGCAAATAGTTATATCTGGCTTAATCCTGGGCCTCAAGCCCTAGGATTAAGCTGCTTCTAGCGACTAAACCTTATAAGCCTTTAAGAACATAGTAATACAACCTGTTAAGTAGTCAGCACGCCCCTCGACCAGATCATCTACGTTTAAGCCTAACTCCAACTTTAATCTCATCTCACCATACATCATCAAACAGAGTCGCACCGCGCAGCTGCGGCAATCATCAAATTGGTAAACACCTAGCTTGTGCACGTCTTCAAAATAGCCGGTCAATAAGTTAAGTAAGTGTTGTGGACCGGCATCGAAGAAGAGCGCCGATATTCCTGGGTGGGTCTCAGACTGAGCCACACAAGTAGTAAACACTTTCAGCGCTTCCGGGCTGACAATCAAGTCACCGAAATACTCGGCAAAACAACTCAGGGCTATTTCAGGCTGACTAGGATCGGTAAACACATCCTCGGCTAAGCGTTGAACCACACATCGTGACTCTATCGATGCGACAAATAATTCATCCTTGCTGCCAAAGTGAGAATACACAGTCTGTTTCGAGACACCGGCTAACTTAGCGACCTCATCCATACTGGTATTGGGGAAGCCCTGACCGCAAAAAAGCTCCATGGCCGCTTCGAGTATTTGCAGACGTTTTTGCTCGCTTCGAGTTAAATTTTCATTCGGAGTAACCGATTCCATGCACTAGCCTCTTTTAACAAGGTTTTTATATTTCAGACACATTTAATCACAAAGTAGACTAGACAGTCCAGTTCTTTGTAAATAGACTAGGCAGTCTAGTTTAACTTTTTTGCAACTCCAGATTAACCAAGGAAGCGTGTCAGGATGAGTATTATAACAGCCGTCTCAAACTCGAGAGTTTCAATAAGCCTACTGCTTACCATTTCTCTTGCTGCGTGTCAGGGTGAGGTGACTCAGCATGCTGGGTCACCAATAGTGCAAACAGTGACTACCGCCACGCTTACCCTCTCCCCCTCTTATCATCATACTCAAGAGTTTACCGGCAAGATTAAGGCCGGTAACACCACAGGCATAGGCTTCGAGTTAGCGGGGAAGATTAAACTCATTGCCGTGGACAGCGGCGACTCGGTTCAATTCGGCCAATTACTGGCTCAGCTAGACACTCGACTGCTCGAAGCCGAACGAGATGAGCTCAATGCCAGCGTGTTACAAAATAGCGCCGATCTGCAACTGGCAAAGAGTACCTTAAACAGAAGTCTGGAGCTAAAAAAACAGGGATACACCTCTGAGCAGACACTCGATGAGCTCAAGGGCCAGCTCAATAGCCTGATTGCCGGTCAGAAAAGACTCAAGGCAGCCGTATATGCCAATGCTCTGAGAATAGAAAAATCATCACTGCTCGCCCCTTTCGATGGTGTGATCAGTAAAAGAAGTAGCAACCTAGGCGAAGTCATCAACTTAGGCAGCGCCATCTTTACCCTAGTCGAGAATAACAACCCTCAAGCCATCATAGGGGTGCCAGTTAATGTGGCACAACACCTGAGTCCCCAACAAACAATATCACTCCGTGTGGCCAATACAGATTATCAGGCTCACATAGAAGGCATTGGCGCCGAAGTTAATTCAGTGACCCGAACCGTACCGGTACGTCTTTCTTTGCCGAAAGACTCAAAGGTACTCAATGGCGAGATAGCCTATTTGGCCTACGAGAAAGAGATCCATCAAGCAGGATTCTGGGTACCGATTTCGGCGCTCACCGATGGCATTCGGGGGCTTTGGAACCTGTATGTGCTGAGTTCAGAGCTAAACCTGGATAATCGTGAAACCTTCAATATTGAACGAAGGGACATAGAGATCCTCTATACCAAGAATGACATGGCCTTCATTCGAGGCGCGGTCCATGTCGATGAGGCTTATATCGATCGAGGTCTGCATAAGTTGGTCGTAGGTCAGCGTGTCAAACCCACATCTACAGCTGCCACGGCTGCGAGGTAAACAAGATGGTTAAAGCTTTAGTAGAGAATGGACGCTTAGCAAGCTTATTTATCGCCCTCTTGATAGTGGCTGGTTTAGGCGCAATATCCAGCTTACCGCGAATGGAAGATCCCGATATTACCAACCGCTTCGCCTCGGTGATCACTCAATATCCGGGAGCATCGGCCGAACGAGTCGAGGCCTTAGTCACCGAAGTATTGGAGAATCGTCTACGCAGGTTAGAAGAGCTGAAACTGATCCAATCTACATCCAGACCAGGCATTTCGGTTATTCAACTCGAACTTAAAGACAGTGTACAAGATACAGCTCCTGTGTGGTCCAGGGCGAGAGATCTCATCGCCGATGCCAAGCCGATATTACCCAAGGCCGCACAGAATCCACTACTGGACGATCAAATTGGCTATGCCAGCACCGCCATTTTAGGACTGGTTTGGAAAGGCGGCGGTGAAATTCGTACCGATATGCTCAACCGTTACGCTAAAGAGTTACAGAGTAAGCTCAGGCTGCTCAGCGGGACAGATTTCGTCAAGCTTTATGGTGCCCCTACCGAAGAGGTATTGGTACAACTCGATGGCAACAAGGTCAATCAGCTTGGACTCACCCCGGCGTCCATAGCCCGTATTCTCAGTAACGCCGATACTAAGGTGTCTGCCGGAGAGATTAATAACAATAACTTCAGAGCCCTGATTGAAGTCTCCGGAGAGCTCGACTCACTCTCGAGGATCCGCCGAGTACCGTTGAAAGTGGATGATCAGGGCCAGATTATCCGCTTAGGCGATATCGCGACCATAGAAAAACAAGCTAAGACACCAGCCAATTCCATTGCCCTCATAGAGCTGGAGCAAGGTGTGATGGTGGCTGCCCGCATGCTCAATAATACCCGGGTGGACCTCTGGCTAGCCAAAGTCAGAGTTGAAGTCGAGGCGATGCAGGCATCGGTTCCGGCCAATATCGAGATCCAATGGCTGTTCGATCAAGAGAGTTATACCAGTGACAGGCTCGGCGGCTTGGTAGGGAGTCTACTCTTAGGTTTCCTCATTATTCTGGTGGTCTTGATGCTGACCTTAGGTTTGCGCAATGCCCTCATCGTATCTCTATCTCTGCCTCTCACAGCACTCTTCACCTTAACGTGCATGAAGTACATCGGCCTGCCTATCCACCAAATGTCTGTCACCGGCCTGGTAGTTGCGCTGGGGATCATGGTCGATAATGCCATCGTCATCGTCGATGCCATCGCCCAGCGAAGACAACAGGGCTTATCGAGAGTCGAGGCGGTCGGCGCGACGCTGAAACACCTATGGTTACCTCTGGCTGGCTCGACCATCACCACCATGCTCGCCTTCGCCCCGATTGTTCTTATGCCCGGTGCAGCCGGGGAATTTGTCGGTGGTATCGCCATCTCGGTCATGTTTGCCCTGCTGGGGTCATACATCATCTCTCACACCTTGATAGCCGGCTTAGCGGGCCGATTCGGTGTAGAAGGAGATCAAGACAAATGGTATCAAAGAGGCATACGTTTGCCACAAGTCAGTAAGCTATTTAACGCTTCGCTGACCCTGGCGCTCAAGCGCCCTCTGCTATCAGGCTTGTTAATAGGCATCTTACCTATCACAGGCTTCATTGCTTCGGGTCAGATGACAGAACAATTCTTCCCGCCCTCAGACCGGGATATGTTCCAAATTGAAGTCTATCTTCCCCCCCATGCGAGCGTGGCGAGTACCCGCCATCTCGTTGAACAAATGGATCAACAGCTAAGAGAGACTCAGGGCGTGACCCGTATAGACTGGGTCATAGGTGGCAATACACCTTCTTTTTATTACAATCTACTTCAACGCCAGCAAGGCGCGAGCAATTACGCTCAGGCCATGGTCAAAGTCGAAGACTTCGACACCGCTAACCGTCTCATACCTCAGCTGCAACAAGCCCTCGATCTCGCCAATCCGGAGGCGCAGATATTAGTCAGAAAGTTGGAGCAAGGCCCTCCCTTCAATGCCCCGGTTGAACTAAGGGTATTTGGCCCTAACTTAGATCAACTCAGGCTGATAGGCGATGAAGTCAGGCGCATCTTAAGCGATACCCCGGATGTGATACACACGCGAGCCACGCTAAGCGCTGGAGCCCCCAAGATATGGTTTCAGGTCAATGAAGATGCCAGCTTGATGAGCGGCCTCAATTTGACTGAGATAGCCGAGCAGATCCAAATGGCCACGACTGGCATCAATGGCGGCAGTATCTTAGAGCAAACTGAATCGATCCCCGTGAGAGTCAGGCTACAAGACAGTACTCGGGAGCAGCAGACCAAGCTATCTGAGATCAACCTGGTATCCTCATCCGGAGCAGGCATTCCCTTATCGGCCCTCGCCGAAAGCCAGATCCAAGTCAGCCGCGGTGCGATTCCTCGCCGTGATGGCCAGAGGGTCAATACCATAGAAGCCTATATTGTCAGCGGCGTGCTGCCTCAACAGGTACTCGATGATGCTAAGGCGCGAATAGACGGGCTTAACTTGCCTGCGGGCTATCATATAGAAGTCGGCGGTGAGAGTGCTAAACGCAATGAGGCCGTAGGTAACCTACTGTCTAATTTGGTGTTGGTCGTCACCTTACTATTAGCAACGGTTGTCTTGTCATTTAACTCATTCAGGCTAACGGCCATTATTCTGTTTAGTGCGATGCAGTCGGCGGGACTCGGTTTACTGGCTGTCTACCTGTTCGGCTATCCCTTTGGCTTCACCGTGATCATCGGCCTATTGGGCCTGATGGGCTTAGCCATTAATGCGGCTATCGTCATCCTGGCCGAGCTTGAGGACCAAAGTGACGCCAGAGAAGGCAATATAGACACCATAGTCAGAGTCGTATCGGGCTGTGGCCGTCATATCGGCTCCACAACCATTACCACAATCGGCGGCTTCCTGCCCTTGATTATTGCCGGTGGTGGCTTCTGGCCCCCCTTCGCCATCGCGATTGCCGGAGGTACCTTGCTCACCACCTTACTCTCGCTAATCTGGGTACCTACTATGTATAAACTCATTATGAGGCCAGTAAGAAAATCTAAAACACACATAAACCCAAGAGAGTTAGTCACCGAAAACAATTAAGTACACTACATCCAAGGGAGTCATTTTTGGGCTCCCTTGCTACCACATAAAATAACTCTGCCAAGTGTTATAGTCTCATGCTAACAAGGTTAATAAAAATGTGTCGTGGCGTCTCGACTATAAAAAAGCCAGCAATAAAGCTGGCAAGACTCTTGATTTAACAATATCTAAATCACCTTATTACTCTTACTAATCATTGATTTTTCACGATTACTATTGAATGACTGGGGGAGTATGCTCCGATTAAAAGTAGTAACTAACTGCTAACTCAACCTTATTATCGTTGTCGATAATGTCAAACTTATTACCAACGTGCTCAACATCACCTTTAGTTTTTGTGTAGGTATGGCTAAGCTCTACCCACCATTTGCCGTTATCGGTAAACGCCATTCCTGCACCAGTCTTAATCTTGAGTACATCGACCTTAGCGCCACCTGATTTACCATCTTTACTATCTTTACTATCGATATCAAGCTGCATGAATTGGGGCTGAACCACGATATATGAGCCTGTATCATCAAGTTCCCATGAACCAAATAAGTTAAACTGATAGCCCTTAAGGTCGAACTCGCTATTATTAACACCAGCCTTGGCATTGCCGACAACATAAGCGACATTCGGGAACACGCTGATTGATTCGCTTATCTGAATTTTAGCAATTGCGCCTAGAGCAATTAAATCGGTACCAAGGCTAGCATCTTCAGTGCTGCTCATCTTCCAAGACTTCATATAATCAACACTGAATCCTATTTGAGGAAGTACACCTTCACTTACATCGAACACTTGGAAATAACGTAAACGAGTATTTTGAGCTAGGCGATCATCGTCTGATGGCTTAGTTGCTGAAGTGTGCTCAACAAGGCCAATGAAGTTATTACCCTCTGAATACTGGCCAGCAATGCCGCCCATAACGTTAAGATCACCTTCGTTAGATGTAGAACCACTGATGAATGTATTAACTTGAGTTAAATCACTGGGATTTACATGAACTTCTTCAGAAGCAACTGCTGAGGTAGATAGAACAATCATAGAAGCTATTAAAGTGGTGTTTAATTTTGTCATTCTCATCTCTTAAATGTTATTTGTTTGCGGTATGACGGTATTAAACACCATTAATTTTCTCAAAAACACACTAGGATTAATAGTTACTATTAGTGTTTTGCAGAAGATGTTCAGAGCCTGTATTGCGATCGATTGATAAGATATGTAGGCTGTGATCATCTCTATCTTTTGGGTTAAATACCTTGAATACCTGCTGCATTAACGAAGTAAGCGAAGGAATTTAGATCTTACAGGGAAGGTCTTGATGATAGCAACGGGGAACAGAGTTCCCCACGATATTTTAACTCAGGTTTTTTACAGTTTTTTTTAGCAATGAAGAAAAAGTAGCAAGTTCATCTTTAGAAAAGTTATCGAACACATTTTCCAAACAAGAATGAGCCAGAGCTTTCCCTTTGGATGCAGTTTCGATCCCCTGCTTTGTTATGGCTAACGAATAACTACGCGCATCATCTATGTCTGGTTTTTTCTCTACCATTCCAGCTCGTTCTAATGCTTTGATCAATTGGGTTATAGCACCTCTACTTTTCATCATTCTGTCAGCGAGTGCTGCAGGTGTTTTATATTCCCCTATTTCTAGCTCTAGCAATAAAACCCACTGCATTTGAGTGATTGAAAGATCTGATTCTACGAACATACTTTCTAGTTTTTTGTTCAGTAATCGACTGCTAATCCCAAGCAATCCACCCATATTTGATTCTGCTCTCATGTTTTCTCATGTGAAAAGTATAATTAAACCCAAAGTAATTTAACCTTAAACTTGATTTGGTGCAAATTTATCTATACTGTGCGATTCAAGTTTAAGCTTAAACCAAATAGGCATGTCAATGAAAGTTCTGTATATCACTGCTAACTCCAAAGAAATTAAAGATTCAGTTTGCCTATCATTAGGCGAAGTTGCTCTAAATGAATTTAAAGCTAAGCATCCGCAAGTTGAGGTAACGACTCTTGATGTATGTGCCAATGAATATGCACATATCAATGGTGACACCCTCAAAGATTACATGAACCCGCATGGTTTATGTGGTCTAGCTGCAACTGATTTTGTTAGTTACGATTATTTTATTGTTGTAGCTCCAATGTGGAATTTGACAGTTCCATCAGCTCTTAAGGCATTCTGGGATACCGTCATAATTCCTAATATTACCTTCAGATATAATGAACAAGGTCGCACTGAAGGTCTTTGTAAGGGCTCTATGCTTTATATCGGTGCCCGTGGTGGTGACTATTCATCAGAGTTTTTACAAGATATCGCTTGTGATGATCGCATGATGAAAGGCATTGCTGGAATGATTGGATGTAAATATCAATCTTATGTCGCTAATGGCGTAGGCGGTTATCGTCAGCGCTCTGTTGCAGACTGGGTCGATTTTGCAGCTAATGACGTTATCAGTGCAGTAGGCGAAATGTAAAGTTTTAGGCTTCCTAATACCTGCCCCTGCCAATAGAGAATTGGCAGGGGCTTTTTGTATCAATAAAGCACCAAGTTCAATCTGCTTCACTGATAGTATTGTCACTGCATCTGCTAGTGCTGCCATTGGGGTTAAACGCTTGCCAACACCACAACTTTGAATATATGTTTCACTTAATCACCCTTCTGCTTATTTCTTACTCTGTTCAGCCTTTAGCTTAGAAAACTCAGCACTTGCTGTTTGAAAGTCGAAACCTTCCCTTTTAATACGCTCGTAAACACCACAAGGCCGGCAGCGCGACACTTATCGATAGCACGAGTAACAAAATAGAGCTCAGGACTTTGACTGACAACACCAAATTCAACGCCTTCGTTATCACTGCAAGTTTTGCGAGTCGTTACCTGCGAGAACTCGGCAATAAGATTGCAAAATCTGGTGAGTGTTTAAGTATAAGGAGAGGTTTTCAGCTAGATACAAAAAAGGCCGCTTAATTGCGACCTTGGAATGAACATTCGATTATTTTTCCACCGTTCGAGATAGTGCAGGGATGAAAAACGCGATGCATAATGCAGCATACACACAGAAGGCTACTACCATCCATTCAGCCATAGACAGACCTAGAATGTATATCGGTATCTCATAGCATGATCCGACTGGCAAAAACATAGATGGAAGCCATTCATGCAGTGGCATCCATGCAGGGAAGTTAGGCACGAATGAACAAACTGCAAATGGCGATGGGTTAGTTTGCATATCTAGGAGCTCAAGCGCCACGCTTAGCCCCTGAAAGGCGCTCATACCCCATATCGAAACAGCGGTAAACCTCATGAATCTATTTCTATGACCATAGAAGCCAATTAGACCAGCGATAAGGAGACAAAATGTCGCTAAACGCAGATAGACACACATAAGGCATGGTGCCATATCCATGACATGCTGAAAAAATAGGGCACTGGTTTCCAGCCATAAAGCTGAGCCAGCCAAAATACCCCAAGCAAGTTTAGAGTGAGCAAAGTCTTTAAAACAGTGGAAGATAGAGCAAAAACTTAGATTTCTCATGAAAATAAATAGACCTTAGATTATGAATAGAAAATGATTTCTTAGCCATTGTAGATATGTGAACCATGTTCATCAGCAAGCATTAAATCATTCAATCCAACACTAAATACAACCAATAATCATAGTAATCACCTATTTACAGGTACAATAAAGGCCGCTTAATTGCGGCCTTTTAATGAGTGTCTCGACTTACTTAGCTTGCTGTACTGCCAATGTGTCGAAGATAGTGAAGATTGTATCCAGCAAATATAGCTTCATCATGCCTAGTCCTGAAGGTTCACGATATGCGCCAGAGATAGCGACAATATTGCCTGTAACATGGTCGAAGGCTGAGAACTGGCCATTAACACCAACCATCATAGAGATCTTGCGGCCTGTTACTGGATGCGTAGCTGTGCGCCACTGGTCTTTATAGAAAGCATTTTCAAAAAGCATATGCTCATAAGAGACCTTTGGCCATGCCTGCTTAACTCCATCATCGCCATTTTTAACAGCATCTACGTAAGCTTTTGGAAGTACTTGTTCGCCTTTCCAGTTTTTACCGTCATTAACCATCAAGAAAGAACCGATGGCAAAATCACGCACAGTGACATTTAAAGAGCCAGAAGCTGCACTTTCTTTAGCTTGGTTCACATACATGGTCGCTTCAGAGTTAAAGCCACCTTTTGACCATAGGTACTTATCGAAGAACTCAGAAAGTGTGAGGCCTGAGCTACGGGTGATAGCAACACCTAAAATCTCTGTGTTGATATCTTTGTACTCGTAAACTTCACCAGCTGGATATTTAGGTTCGACGTGCTTAACGAACTCGGTTAGATAATCGCTAAATGTTTCAAGATTCCCAAGTGCATCCGCAGGCGGTACCAGATCACCATCATCATTTCTTACAAGGCCACTGTAACCAACAACAGAAGGCATTGAGCTATCCCATGAGCCAGTGGTACCAGCTCCATAGCTACCCCAATGGTAATCAGGACGGTTAGCAGGAAGATCTATAATACCAGTTGTCATATCTGCAAAGTTTTGAAGCGGGATGTTTTCAAACTTCGTTCCCTTAAACTCTGTTACGTACTTGCCCGCTGGATCTGAAAGCTTTAAAAAACCCTCTTCCTGAGCAATAAATAGAGCCATTGAGGTAAATGATTTATGAGCTGACATTAAGTGATTCTTAGTGTTCTTGTCGGTGCCATTCCAGTAATCTTCGGCAAGGATCTCACCCTTTTTATTCATTACCACGTAATTCTGCATTGAGGCTCTATCGCGCATTACGTCATACAAACTAATCTTTCTGTTTGGAATAAGGTCATCAATCATGATCTTGCTGACATCCAAACCGCCAACAAGTTTCATTGGCATTTTTTCAGTTGGCGCACTGATCACTGCATGGTAATGATAAAGGTGTGAATCGGCCAATGTAAGCGGCACTAGACGTGCTTCCTCCCAATTCTTAACACCAGCGCCAAACTCATTCAAATTCGCCTCATACTGAGCATTAGGCTCATGATAAGTCACATTTGCAGACGCACCAAATGCAACAAAAAGAACTGACAAAGCGATTACTGACTTTTTCATGTCTACCTCGGGATTAATATGATTTGTGTTTTATATGGGACTATTAAGGAAATGTTAAAGGCTGCTTAATTGCGGCCTTTAACATTGGTGTTGATTTAGCTTGCTGGTACTGGCGTGTTATCAATAATTACAGAGCCTTTACCTGCACCGACACTGTCAGTTTGAATGATCATTGTTGTTTTAGTCGGTGTAACACTGAATACAGTTGAAGTTACTGTACCCATTAGATCACCACGTCCTTTCCAAACTTTATCAGAGCCTAAGAAATCCTGAGCCTGCTCAACTGTAAACTTGTCATTGGCTCCTAAGAACGAATCAGCGGCTTTCTGACGCTTCAGAGAGTTAGCGGCAAAGGCTTCATCTACAAAGTCATAATCAACGTATAGCGAGTGGTTAGTGTGCGCCTTAGCATTGCCATATGAGTAATGCACTTCTGCAGGATAACCATTTTCAAGACTGAGAACCTTGCCAGAGCCATCAGCAACGGTATATGAGAAATAGGCTGAGTACTTATCGTTAGCTTTGAAGATATCAATTAGATCTGCAGTTTTCTCAATATTGTAGGCATCCCATGAGAGATAAAATGAAGGTGTAACACCATCACCGATTATCTCACCGCCTGCTTTTTCTCTTACAGTACCTTCAGTAGCATTAGTGGTCATTAGCATCATTTGACCGCCTTTAGCGATGCCGCCGAACGGGATAAGTCCAGCCCATGTTTGGATAACACTAGTCTTACCATCAAGGCCAGTATGCTTAAGCACAATTAAGCCAGTGTAGTTAGCGGCCATGTAATCGAAGTTAGCCGCGCCCATGGCGTAACCATTCTTTTGGTCTTGAGCTGCGACAGTGCATTTTGCTGGTGCAGCGGGGTTATAAGCAGGCTCTGTTTCTGTTTGTAGGAATCCCATACCGCCATTCATCTGACTTTCTAAAATAGCCTCATCAGACATTGCTACTGATAATAAGAGCTCAGGAGTGCGGTTTAGCGACTCTGACAGGCCTTTGATATAAGCAGCGGCTTCAGGACTGGCAACCTTAAGGCGATTAAATACATCTTTAGCCTCAAAGCTCTTTGAGATTGAGATAACATTTAAGCCGTCTAGCATCATGCCAAGGGTAGAATCAAAACGGTCAATTGAATCTAATATCTGATCTTTAGCAACCTCACCAACATGCTTACCAAGTTCGTAAGACGAACCGTTAAACTGTATTTCAGCGATTTGGTCAGTATGTTGAAATAGTTTAGCCTGAGCTGTGAATGTAAATACTGTGCAAAGTACTAATAGTGCGATTAGTGACTTTTTCATGTCTACCTCAAAATTGTATGGTTTGCGTTTTGTATGTGCCCATTAAACACCCTAATTAATGATGATTCATCATTAAAGCAATTGGTGTCTCTTAGTGTTTAACAGCCCTTATCAGGTAGGTATAAAAGACCGCTAAATTGCGGCCTTTATGTTTATTTATTTGATGTTGGCTTTTATCGCTGGAATGATTGTATGAAAGTAATTAACCAAGTATCGCCGCCAAGCTCTAATACTCTGAACTGATCTTTATAGAAGCCTTCAGCTAAGTCGGCTTCTTTGCCTTTACCCCATGCAGAGCTAACCTCATCATTGCCCTTAGCCTTCACAGAAAAGAAAAATATAACTTAGGTCACACTGATTCATGTCGCTTTTAGATCTATATCAATTCATTGATTGTTAAAGTGATTTAGATTAACACTACAAAAAAATAAGAGTGGACCTCTACATGAATTATAAAAACTGGCCAATTGCGAAACAGATAGGGACATTAGCGTCAATTTTGACCGTCGTCGTATTCGGAATATTGAGTAGTATCTCCTATCTCACAGCCGCCAATGTGTTGGAAGACAAAGGGATCAGTGCCATACAGGCACAAATGCATGGCACTTCAGACTTGATAGAGCTGCAGTACAGTAACCTACTCGCCCTAGCTAGGCGTAACGCCGATGTTTTACGAGCAATGTACCCGGGCCAGTTTAGGAAACCAGATAAAACCGTTCGCGTGTTAGGAAAAGCCACACCGGCACTGGCTCACGAAAGAGAGCAGATAAATGCCTCTAAGAGTAAGGTCGACCGTTACTCAAATCTCACTGGTGGTAATGCCACTGTGTTTGTCCTCGATGGTGATGACTTCCTGCGGATTTCGACCTCACTGAAGAAGGCCGATGGCAAACGCGCCTTAGGGACATATCTGGGCAAGAAGCATCCGGGATATTCACATTTAATCAAGGGTGAAGAGTACGAAGGCTATGCCAAGTTATTTGGCAGAGATTATATGACTGTGTATCGCCCGATTAAAAATATCCAAGGCGAAGTCATAGGTATTTTATATATCGGCTTTGATATCACAGAGTCATTAACTGAGCTTGAGCGATCAATGAACCAACTAAAACTCGAAGAGTCCGGTTATTTCATGCTTATTCGGGAAAGTGATCAATCTATCGTCACCCACCCACACTATGAAGTCGGCACAAAAGTGACTGCCCACATGTTAGATGGCCTGACCATGACTCAGGCACTCACTCATAAGGGCTCATGGGAATATACCAATTCACAGAGTCAAGCTATGTATGCCTATAGCGTCAAGATCCCAGGCTGGAACTGGGATCTTGTGGGCATAGCAAAAATGAGTGAACTCAATGAAGAGAGCCTTAAATTACTCAGTATTAACGCCATGGTGGCGGGCGTGGGCATCATAGTGATCACCTTCTTGCTTTCTTTGGTACTCGTCAGAACCTTGAAGCCTTTACAAAAATTGCAGCAACAACTGGATATGTTGGGCAAAGGAGAGCTAAACCAGGACTTTGCCAAACCAAACTTAGACAGTAAAAATGAAGTTGATATGATCACTGTAAGTACCTCTCAGATGGCCGATGGTCTAAAAGAGTTAATATTGGCGCTGCAAAGGTCCGTGAGCACCCTCGAGCTTCAGGCATCACATGCTCAGCAAACCGCACGACTCAACGGTGAGGAAGCTCAATCTCTGATGACACAAACAGATCAAATCGCCACCGCCATCGAAGAGATGTCGATGTCAATCAGAGATGTGGCCAGCCATGCCAGCGAAGGGGCATCCAAGAGCCAACAAGTCGATGTGGCATCACGTGAAGGTCATGGACAACTCAACCTAGTAGTCCAAGGCTTGGCAAAACTCAGCCAACAGCTAAATTCAAGCCATGCCAGTGTCGAGAGTGTCACTAAAGAGAGCGAGGCCATCAGCAAGGTGACCGAAGTCATCAATGGCATCGCCGAACAGACTAACTTGCTGGCGCTCAATGCCGCCATCGAGGCCGCCAGGGCCGGAGAGCAAGGCAGAGGATTTGCCGTCGTCGCCGATGAAGTACGCACCTTAGCCCAGAGAACACAAGCGTCTATCACAGAAATAGAGCTGACCATCAATCAACTCCAGTCTCAAGTGAAAACAACCGCATCTCAGATGGCACAGAGCCAGCAACTAGGGGTGTCATCGGCAACTCAAGGTGAAGAGGCCAGTGGTCAACTCAATCAGATCACTAACAGCATAGGAGAGCTCGCCATAGCCTCGAGCAGCATAGCCAGTGCTACAGAACAACAGAGCGCCGTCGCTGAGGAGATCACCCGCAATCTGCATCAAATCACAGAACTTGCCCGAGACGGCGAACAAAGAGCCGGCGAGACTGTCGATTCAGCCATGGAGTTGTCGAATATAGCCGCCGAAATAAAGCAACAGATCAGCATATTTAGGGCCTAAATAAGTTACTGACTTACTATAAACGAGTGACGAGATAACAAAGAGGGACGCTTCATACCCCCTACTACTTCTCGTTACTCTAAACCTGCCAATATCATATCTAATATCAATTAAATAGCTGGTAAGGCGACTCTTGCTTAAAGCAAACAAACTGTAAATCATTCAAGCTGGATTCCGGCCACAAGCATGCCGGAATGACGTGTACCTTGAGCCTTCTGGCTCTATCTTGAGCCTTCTATAGCTCCAATAAATAAAAAGCCCCGCTCCTTTCTCAAGGGCGGGGCTTTTTTAGTATCGACTAGAGCGAAAAATAATTAATCTTTATTCTCTGTATCTCTGTCCATATTCTCGGTGTTCTCAAGCCAAAGGGCATTGATAATGCCGAATGAACACGCCAGCAATACTCCGAGTATCCAAGCAAAATACCACATAGATTAAACTCCTTATTAGTAAAGTGACGTCTTATTGTCTTCGATGAAACTGCGAGATAAACGGCCGAACATCTTATAGTAAGTGTAGATAGTGTATGAAAGCACTATCGGGATAAAGATAATCGCAGCCCAAGTCATCACAGTCAGAGACGTTTCACTCGCCGTGGCATCCCACATGGTCAAGCTCACGTTTGGCTCCAAAGATGAAGGCATGACGAATGGGAACATAGCTGCACCACAGGTCAAGATCACGGCTGCAATAGCCAATGAACTAAACAAGAAGGCGAAACCAGAACGATTCAGGCGACTGGCGACGATGACTAAGAGTGGCATGAGAAGTCCTAAAACAGGGAACATCATAGTCACAGGATACTTGTCATAGTTTGCCAACCAGGCTCCAGATTCGACAGCAACTGTCTTCATGGTTGGATCCGAAACCCCATAAGTATCGAGAGCTGAGGTGATCACATATCCGTCAATACCATTGACCAGCCAAACACCGGCAGCACCAAACAAGACAAACAATAATAAAGCGAGTACCTGAGCCGCATTCGCAGAACGGGCTCTCAAATCACTCTCAGTCTTCATCTGTAACCAGGTTGCCCCTTGCATCATAAACATGCTGACGCAGATAAGACCCGCGATGATACCGAAAGGATTCAACAAGCCGAAGAAGCCACCATGGTAAGTCGCACGCAAGTACTCATCAAAGTTGAATGGTACACCTTGAAGTAAGTTACCAAATGCGACACCTATGATCAGCGGCGGTACGAAGCCACCGATAAACAGCGCCTTATCCCATGCTGAACGCCATCTTGGATCTTCGATTTTAGAGCGGTAGTCGAAACCTACGGGTCTGAGGTATAAGGCAAACAGCACCAACATCATCGCCACATAGAAGCCCGAGAACGACACGCCGTAAACCATAGGCCAAGCTGCAAACAAGGCACCACCGGCGGTGATGAACCATACCTGATTACCATCCCAATGAGGGGCAATGGTATTAATCATAATACGACGTTCGGTGTCATCTTTACCCAGAATAGGCAAGAGAGCACCCACCCCCATATCGAAACCATCTGTGACGGCGAAACCGATAAAGAGCAAGCCTATCAGCGCCCACCAGATAAATCTTAACATTTCATAATCAAACATAATCAGATCTCCTTTTAGGCGTCCAGATTTTCAAAATGATAACGACCCGTCTTTAGACTACTGGGTCCCATGCGAGCAAATTTAAGCATTAGATACACTTCGATCACCAACAGAATAGTATAAAAAGTCGTAATTGAGATGATACTGAACCAAAGATCACCTACGGTAACACTCGATGCGGACATGAAGGTTGGTAAAATCTCTGAAATAGTCCAAGGTTGACGACCATATTCAGACACAAACCAGCCACACTCGATGGCAATCCAGGGCAAAGGCAAGCTATACAGCGCCGCTTTCAGTACCCAAGGTTTCTCTTCGATACGATGACGTGTACTTTGCCAGAAAGCAGCAGCAAACACGAACAGCATAATGATCCCCGATCCCACCATGACTCGGAAGGTCCAGAACATAGGTGCAACGCTTGGAATAGAATCCTTAGCCGCTGCGATTATCTGCTCTTCTGTCGCATCGACTACCTTATCGGTATAACGTTTCAGCAAGAATCCGTAACCTAGATCAATTTTAGCTTCTTCAAAAGCTGCAAGTAATTCAGGTGACTTATTACCTTCGCGTAATTCAGTCAACATGGCATAAGCTTTCATACCATTGCGAATACGAATTTCGTGGTCGGCAATAAGATCATGTAACCCAGTCACTTCTTCATCTAGAGAACGTGTGGCTATGATCCCCATTGCAAATGGGATCTTAATGGCATAATCGGTTTCCATAGTTTCCTGATTAGGGAAGCCTACAACAGTAAATGAAGCCGGAGCCGGTTCTGTATGCCACTCGGCTTCGATTGCAGCCAGTTTGACTTTCTGCACTTCACCGACTTTATAACCTGATTCGTCACCGAGCACGATAACCGACAGAATTGATGCTAAGCCGAAACTCGCGGCTATCGCGAACGAGCGACGAGCAAACGGTAAGTCTCGTTTCTTAAGGATATAATAAGAACTGATAGCCAAGACAAACATGGCGCCGGCAACATAACCAGAAGCCACGGTATGAACAAACTTAACTTGAGCAACCGGGTTAAATAACACCTCTCCCCAGTTCGTCATCTCCATTCGCATGGTTTCATAGTTAAATACCGATCCCACAGGGTTCTGCATCCAACCGTTGGCAATCAAGATCCACAAAGCAGACATGTTAGAGCCAAAGGCGACTAACCAGGTAACCGCCAGATGCTGGCGTTTGCTGAATCTATCCCAACCGAAGAAGAACATGCCCACTAAGGTGGATTCGAGGAAGAAGGCCATCAATCCTTCAATTGCCAGTGGCGCCCCAAAAATATCGCCGACGTAATGGGAAAAATATGACCAGTTAGTGCCGAACTGGAACTCCATAGCTAGCCCGGTAGCGACGCCCAAAGCAAAGTTAATACCAAACAACTTACCCCAAAACTTGGTCATATCTTTATAAACCTGCTTATCAGTCATCACATAGAGTGACTCCATGATAGCCAGCAAGAAAGCTAAGCCCAAAGTTAAGGGAACAAACAAGAAGTGATACATGGCTGTCATCGCAAATTGAAAGCGAGAGAGCTCAACAACTTCTTCTAAAATCATTAGTGACTCCTTAGGTGGTGCAACCATCAACTAAGATTAGATCCCCATCAATCAAAGTTAATGCCTATTGAGGAATTTTATTTTAAGCCTTTTACTCACTCAGCAGCGGTAAAGAGAGGCTAAATATCGTTTTTTACAAAATGTTCGAAATAAGCACGATAATGTTCAAATCAAGCCAATTCCATGACCAAGCTCACAACAAAATATATATTTGCGATAAGTACATGGCTAAAAAATAACAAACTAGAAGCTAAATCTTTATTATCAAAAACTTAACCAAAACACAGACTATTCTCACCGCTATTTTATACCATTCAAATTTGATTCAAATCAATCAATCACTAGGGTTAACATGGGTTTTGTGGCTAAGGACACAGTTCACTACACGACTTTGTTGACCAAGCCTTAATACCATGCTAGGAAGTCAGCCACCTCTAATATAAATCAGAATTTCACCCTCTTACAATAATTTTTTAAACAAACCTTAATAAAAACAAAACAAACATCAATTAACATCAAATAATTTTAGGCTTAAAAACCAACCAATAAATCATAACCAATTGTTTTAAATCAAGTTTACATTAAAGATATATAAATAAACCATAAATAAAAACCAATGTTGATTAGTTTTAGTAATGATTAAGTATAATTTTTCTCGCTTGATGATTAATCCATACAAGAATAATATACGTCTTGTGCTCAGGAGCGACTAATGTAATCCGGTGAAGTAGCCCGGTCTAGTCAAACTCCGCTCACATAACCCTTTAACTGTGTGGAGATACCATTATGAAAAAATTTTTGAATCGTTTAGCAAACAACTATAAGCGTGTTTTTGTTGAACTTTATACTGCTAGAGAACTTTAAACTTCCACTAGACTAGACAGATTTACTTGAAGTTTTGTTAGCGCAAAACGGCCACCTAGCTGATTCAGCTAGGTGGCTTTTTCATATCTAAACCTATCAAAAACCCCTGCCCGCACAGGTTAGCCAAAGCCTAATCAAGCAACAACTTATATACTAGTTGAGTCTATTACTAATCGCTAGCTCAGCATTTACACTCTTGCCAACAGATCTGCAGCTAAGCATGTATTTATCACTGTTTAGTACATCCTAACTCTCTAATACACTCATAACTCTCTATTTAGTAGTGAATAAATTATAGGTTTTTTTCCATAAAAAAAGAGCATCGAAATTTTCGATGCTCTTTTTTACAAGATTTGCTTAAGTTAAAATTTAAAAAACTAAGCTAAGTTTAGACCTTGCTAAATATCAGTTTAACCCAGTTTTACTCGCGCGTTTCTGAACATTCTCATCCAAGGGCTGTCTTCACCCCATGAATCAGGGTGCCATGAGTTTGCCACGGTTCTAAACACACGCTCAGGGTGAGGCATCATGATGGTCACGCGACCATCGGTGCTACAGATCCCCGATAGTGCATTTGGCGAGCCGTTAGGATTCTGTGGGTACTTGGTGGCAATCTTGCCTTGACCATTCACATATCTCAGAGCAATAGTGCCGGAGGATTCGGCTAATGCCATGGCTTCAGGCGTTGCAAACTCGGCGCGGCCTTCTCCATGTGATACAGCGATCGGCATACGCGAGCCTTGCATGCCTTCGAAGAAGATTGAAGGGTTTTTCTGTATCTCCACTAAGCTAACACGAGCCTCGAAACGCTCGGAACGGTTACGTACAAAGCGCGGCCAATGTTCGGTGCCAGGAATGATCTCTTTCAGTGTGGATAGCATCTGACAACCATTACATACACCCAGAGAGAAACTGTCTTCACGCTCGAAGAACTGAGTAAACTGCTCACGGGCTCGAGTATTAAACAAGATTGACTTAGCCCAACCTTCACCAGCTCCCAGCACGTCACCATAAGAGAAGCCGCCACAAGCCGCTAAGCCCTGAAACTCATCTAAGGTGACACGACCACTGAGAATGTCACTCATGTGAACATCACGACTCTCAAAACCTGCTCTGTCGAAGGCTGCAGCCATCTCCAGATGCGAGTTAACCCCTTGCTCACGTAAGATAGCCATCTTAGGTGCTGCACCTTTCAAGATAAATGGTGCGGCGACATCTTGACTCGGGTCGAATTTAAGGTCGACAGTCAAACCAGGCTCGCTTGCATCATGCTTAAGCTTGAACTCTTCATCGGCACACTCAGGGTTATCCCTCAGTGATTGCATCTTATGCGTGGTCTCGGCCCAGATAGTCCTTAGCTCGGTACGCGACTCGACCAGTATTGCTCTGTCACCATCATTGATCGTTATAGTATCGTCAGCCGTTAGGCTGCCAATAACGTGACAGGCAACGCCCGCGGCATTGAACTTAGCAATGATGGCTTCACTTTGTGAACTGCTAACCTGAATGACACCACCAAGCTCCTCATTAAAGAGTCGCTCAATATCAGTACCGTCTACATCGGCAAGGTCGATATTAAGACCTGTGTTGCCCGCAAACGCCATCTCAACCAAGGTGGTAAATAAACCACCATCACTGCGATCGTGATAGGCAATAACATCACGCTGCGCGACTAGCGGCTGTATCACCTCGAAGAAACCACGCAGTAAACTTGAATCTTTCAGATCCGGCGCACTATCGCCAAGCTCACTGTAAACTTGCGCAAGACACGAACCACCGAGGCGGTTATTGCCAGCGCTCAAGTCAATCAATAACAGCTCAGTCTCACCTTTATCGGTGCGAAGCTCTGGCGTAACTGTGTTGCGGATATCTTGTACTGCACCAAACGCGGTAATGACCAGCGACATAGGAGAGGTCACCGACTTATCGACGCCCTCCTCTTGCCATGCTGTCTTCATCGACATCGAGTCTTTACCGACGGGAATAGTCAAATCAAGCTCAGGACACAGCTCCTCGCCGATGGCTTTAACGGCTTCATAGAGGCCGGCATCTTCACCAGGGTGACCCGCAGCAGACATCCAGTTGGCAGACAATTTGATACGCTTGAATGAACCGATATCGGTACCGGCTATGTTCATGATGGACTCGGCAACAGCCATACGTGCAGAAGCGCCAAAGTCCAACAGTGCAAGCGGAGTACGCTCACCCAGAGACATGGCTTCACCGGTATATGAATCGAAACTCGCGGCCGTCACGGCGCAATCGGCAACAGGGACCTGCCAAGGGCCCACCATCTGATCGCGGTTAACAAGACCCGTTACACTTCTATCGCCGATAGTGATAAGGAAGGTCTTCTCGGCGACGGTGGGTAATCTGAGTATGCGGCGAACAGCATCTTTAATATCAATCTTACTTTGATCGACTGCAGGAGACTCGGCTTTGGCACTGACCACATCACGGCTCATCTTAGGTGCTTTACCTAATAACAGCTCCAGTGGAAGATCGATTGGCTTATCATCAAAATGCGCATCACTCAATGATAAGTGGCGCTCTTGTGTTGCGACGCCAACGACAGCGAAAGGCGCACGTTCACGTTCACATATAGCAATGAAGGTATCTAGGTTCTCTGGCGCGACTGACATCACATAACGCTCTTGAGACTCGTTACACCAGATCTCAAGCGGGCTCATGCCAGGCTCATCCGATGGCACATCTCTTAATTCGAACTTGCCACCACGTTCGCCATCGTTAACCAACTCAGGGAACGCATTAGACAAACCACCCGCGCCCACATCGTGGATAAATTGGATAGGATTGTTATCACCCATCTGCCAACAACGGTCGATCACTTCCTGACAACGACGTTCCATCTCGGGGTTTTCACGCTGAACCGAAGCAAAATCGAGATCTTCATTTGACTCGCCGGATGTCATCGAAGAGGCAGCGCTGCCTCCGAGTCCGATATTCATCGCCGGACCACCCAGTACAATCAGCTTAGCGCCGACGGTGATCTCACCTTTCTGTACATGTTCTCCACGAATGTTGCCCAGACCACCGGCAAGCATGATCGGCTTATGGTAGCCGCGCACTTCGATGCCGTTATGACTGCTTACTTCCTGCTCGTAGGTACGGAAATAACCTAATATTGCCGGACGACCAAATTCATTGTTAAATGCCGCGCCGCCCAATGGGCCTTCAGTCATGATATCCAGAGCCGTTACGATACGCTCAGGCTTACCGTAATCGGCTTCCCAAGGCTGAACAAAACCTGGGATCTTAAGGTTCGATACACTAAAGCCCGTTAAACCGGCTTTTGGCTTAGAACCACGACCAGTCGCACCTTCATCACGGATCTCACCGCCAGAACCTGTAGCGGCACCTGGATATGGGCTGATCGCCGTTGGATGGTTATGAGTTTCAACCTTCATCAGGATATGCATAGGCTCTGTGTGGTAACTATACACACCATCATCTTCCGGGAAGAAACGGCCCGCAGTATAGCCTTCCATCACAGCGGCATTATCTTTATAGGCAGAAAGCACACCATCAGGAGTAACGGCGAAGGTATTCTTGATCATCTTGAACAAGGATTTTGGCTGAACTTCACCATCGATGGTCCAATCTGCATTGAAAATTTTATGACGACAATGTTCTGAGTTTGCCTGAGCAAACATCATCAGCTCGACATCATTTGGGTTACGACCCAATTTAACGAAGTTTTCGACTAAGTAATCGATCTCATCGTTCGCTAAGGCTAGACCAAACTGTGTATTGGCAAGCTCAAGCGCACTGCGGCCTTCACCTAAAATGTCGACACTCTTGACGACTGCTGGCTCTGTACGCACAAACAGCATAGCCGCCTGCTCGAAGCCAGTAAGGATGACTTCGACCATGCGGTCATGTAAGAGTGCAGTCAGAGACTGCTCTTGCTCGGTCGTTAGCACATCAGATTCTACATAGTAAGCAATACCACGCTCTAATCGCTTAACTTTATTGAGACCACAGTTATGGGCAATATCGGTAGCCTTAGAAGACCAAGGAGAAATTGTACCTGGGCGTGGTGTGACAAAATGAAGTGTGCCTTGTGGCGCATGGGCTTCGATAGCCGGGCCATAGGTTAGGAGTTTTGCAAGTTGCTGGGTCTCGTTCTCGCCGAGAGACTCAGTTAAATCTGCTAAATGTACGTACTCAGCATAGATGCCAGAAACAGGAAGCGAAGCGGTTTCACAAGCTTCCATTAACTTTTGAACTCTAAACGCCGATAAAGCTGGGGCTCCGCGGATGATCTCCATCACGTCATTTCACCTTATATATTATAATTGCAGGGTCAGAACTGGCGACATTATAGGGAAAGATGACAGACAAAGCACCCGTAGTTACTGGAGAAAACAGTGTTCTGTGTAACGAAAAATAGACCTGTATGAATTTTGTTCTCAGTCGGTTCCTAAACGGGAATTAATCGAGTATTTAGATCATAATCTTAACTAGCACTTCGCCTTGACGCGATTACTTTTCGTACCGAAAATACTGTTTTTATTCAGTTCGCGAGCAATATGATATAATTGCCCGCTATGCCCATGAAAAGAACGAGATGATTTAGCGATAAATGAAAAATATTCTGTTTGTTTTACTTACACTTACTTTACTGGCTGGCTGCCAGAAAGTGGCTGTGGAACAAACTGAAGTGATGCCAGAACCTGCAGCTAAAACAACATTAAATGTAGGTACTCTCTATGGGTCACAAATTTTCGTCACCACAGGACAAGGTGAAGCTGGTTTCGATTATGAGATGGCTTCACGTTTCGCCGAGTATCTGCAACTCGATTTAGAGATGAAACCTTACCCCAACATAGGTGAGCTTTACACTGCACTTAATAATGGTGACATCGACTTTATTGCGGCGGGTCTTGCAGACACACAGAATCGACGGGAAAAGTTTCGTCTAGGTCCGCCTCTTTATCGTGTTAATCAAGTTTTAGTTTATAAGCAAGGCACAAGAGTGCCCAAAGATATCTCTCAATTAGAAGAAAATATCACGGTCATCACAGACTCATCTTTTGTTGAGACCCTGTCTCAACTGCAGAAACTATACCCGAATCTCCTCTGGGATCAGGAAAAAGATAAAGACAGCGAAGAGTTGATGAGCATGATTGCCAGAGGCGATATAACTTACACCATCGCCGACTCGACCACTTTCGATATCAACCGCCGATTTATGCCAGAGCTCCGCGCTGGTCCCATATTGAAGGAAAGACAAGCCATAGTTTGGTTACTGCCCCCACATCAAAGTGATCAGTTGATGAGTGATCTCTTGACCTTCTGGCACCAAGAGAAACGCACTGGCACGCTGGCACATCTCAACGAAAAGTATTTTGCCCATGTTAAGCGCTTCGATTATGTCGATACTCGTGCATTTCTGCGAGCCATAGATAACAAGTTGCCGAGATACAAAGAAAAATTCCAATTTTATGCTGGTGGTATAGATTGGCGTAAACTTGCCGCGACCGCTTATCAGGAGTCTCACTGGAACCCTAATGCTCGCTCTCCCACAGGAGTCCGGGGGCTGATGATGTTAACCTTGCCTACAGCAAAGCAGGTAGGGATCGCCAATAGGCTAGATCCAGAGCAGAGCATCAAGGGAGGCGCTAAATACCTCAATGATATTTTAAAGCGCTTACCGGACTCTATTCCGGAAAATCAGCGCATGTGGTTTGCCTTAGCATCCTATAACATCGGCTATGGACATGTGGAAGATGCGCGTAAGCTCGCCGAGTCTATGGGACTCAACCCCAGTGCATGGAGAGATCTTAAAGAAGTGCTTCCATTGCTGCAGAAACGTAAATACTATAAGCGTACCCGATATGGTTATGCTCGTGGTAACGAAGCGGTCCATTATGTTGACAGCATTCGCCGCTACTATGACACCTTAGTCTGGGTAGATAATCAGAATCAAATGATAGAAGATGAGAAAGCTCGAGCCGAAGAAACTCAAGTGGTCGAGCTTTCTAATAAAGAGAATAGTGAACTATCGGGTGCACAACCTCAGTAAGCAAGTTACGCACTCAAGTGAAACACTGACACAGAATAATCAGCACACCCATGCTTTTCACTAGTACTAATGGATTTGACGGAAATATAATGAAAAAGAAACAAATGAAATTTAGCTCTACCACCAGACGCAGAACCCAGCAAAAATCCAAACATCTACGCACTTTAAGCCGACAGAAAATGTTCTTCTCGTTTATCCAGCCAACTGAGTAATAAAGGTGTTTGCCCTTAATCTAAACAGGCAAACACCTAAGCTTAGTATTCAGAGTTTACTACTTCTCAGCCTCAAGCCTCTTCTCTAACTTCCTTAGCTCTTTTTTCTCTTTGCGCCGACGCCTGAAAAACTGACTCAGTTGCTCACTACATTCATCGGCTAACACTCCGTCACTGACTTGCAGCTGATGATTAAAAGCCGGGTGTCTGACCAGATCGATAACCGTTCCTGCCGCCCCTGTCTTCTCATCTTTTGCCCCAAAAACCAGACGTTCGATACGGGAATGAACGATAGCGCCGGCGCACATGGCGCACGGTTCCAAGGTTACATAAAGAGTAGTACCCAGTAGACGGTAGTTCTCGATCACCTTTCCAGCCTGACGCAAGCACTGCATCTCGGCATGAGCGGAAGGGTCGTGTAATCCAATACAGTAATTGAAACCCGCACTGATCACCTGGCCATCTTTGACTAACACGGCCCCTACAGGCACCTCACCGACCGCTTCGGCTTTACGGGCCATCTCCATCGCCATTGACATGAAGCGTTTATCTAATGCCAGCTGTGAAGCGTGTTCATCGGGCTGATCTTGGAACTCTTTTTTCTGCTCAGACAAGGGGGATTCCACCAGATAATACCAGTTCTATTAACGTCCTTTTTCAAGGATCAAAAAAGGCGCCGAAGCGCCCTTTCTATTTTACACCTAAGTGTGAGTTAAGCGTCAACTATTCCCACTCGATAGTCGCAGGTGGCTTACCCGAGATATCGTAAACGACTCGTGAGATACCATCGATTTCATTGATAATACGATTAGACACCAGCCCTAAGAAGTCATAAGGAAGATGTGCCCAATTTGCAGTCATAAAGTCAATGGTTTCCACCGCACGCAATGAAACCACCCAGTCATATTTACGGCCATCACCCATCACGCCAACAGAGCGTACAGGAAGGAACACAGTAAATGCCTGGCTCACTTTGTTATAAAGGTCAGCTTTATGCAGCTCTTCGATGAAGATAGCATCGGCAAGACGTAGCAGATCACAGAACTCTTTCTTCACTTCGCCAAGTACGCGAACACCCAGACCCGGTCCAGGGAATGGATGACGGTAAAGCATGTCGTATGGCAGACCCAGTTCCAGACCTATCTTACGCACTTCATCTTTAAACAGCTCACGCAGTGGCTCAACAAGACCTAGCTCCATATCATCTGGCAATCCGCCGACGTTATGGTGTGACTTGATCACATGGGCTTTACCCGTAGCACTACCGGCAGACTCAATGACATCAGGATAGATGGTGCCCTGAGCCAGCCACTTAGCGTTAGCACATTTCTTCGACTCTTCATCGAAAATCTCGACAAACACACGACCTATGATCTTGCGCTTAGCTTCGGGATCGGCCTCACCTTTCATGGCATCGAGGAAACGGTTTTCAGCATTAACATGAACGATGTTCAGTCCGAAATGATCGCCAAACATGTCCATCACTTGCTCGGCTTCATTGAGACGCAGCAGACCGTTATCGACAAATACACAAGTCAGTTTGTCGCCGATAGCACGGTGCAGCAACATGGCAACAACCGATGAGTCGACGCCACCAGACAAGCCTAAGATAACTTCATCATCGCCTATCTGTTGCTTAAGCTTAGCTATCGCATCTTCGATGATAGAAGAAGACTTCCAGTTTGCTTCACACTGGCAGATATCTAAAGCGAAGTGCTCAAGCATGCGCTTGCCCTGACGGGTATGGGTCACTTCAGGGTGAAACTGCACACCGTAGAACTTTTTCTCTTCGTTTGCCATGGCCGCAAAAGGACAAGTCTCGGTCTTGGCAACGCTGACGAAACCTTCAGGGATTTCAGAGACTTTATCGCCGTGGCTCATCCAGACATCGAGAAGTGGCTTGCCAATGTCACTGACAGCGTCTTCTATGCTCTTGAACAGAGCAGAATCTGCTTGAACTTCTACCTGAGCATAGCCAAATTCACCTTCGCCTACACCTTGAATAACTTTGCCACCAAGCTGCTCAGACATAGTCTGCATGCCATAGCAGATCCCAAGTACAGGAACGCCAGCATTGAAGACGTACTCAGGTGCACGAGGGGAGCCTTGTGCTGTCACACTCTCGGGTCCACCGGCTAGGATAATACCGTTTGGAGCAAAGCCTTTAATTTGCTCTTCACTCACATCCCAGGCCCATAACTCACAGTAAACGCCTATCTCACGAATGCGGCGGGCGATGAGTTGTGTGTACTGAGATCCAAAATCTAAAATCAGGATCTTATGCTCATGAATATTGCTCATGGGGAACCTTATTTGTTTATCTAATTTTCGGTATCAATCTTAATTTAACGCTAATTACGTCAACTAAGATCGGCATAAATGGGATATTTAAAATAGGCGGCTCAATGCCGCCCATTTTTAAACAATTGTAGCCAGCTGAGTTATGAACCAGGGCTGTAGTTAGGCGCTTCTTTGCTGATAGTCACATCATGTACATGGGACTCACCCATGCCAGCCGAGGTGATTTTCACAAACTCTGCTTTTTCATTCAGCTCTTTGATCGTGGCGCAGCCAGTCAAGCCCATGCATGAACGTAGACCGCCCATATGCTGGTGAATGATCTCTTTAAGCTTACCCTTATAAGCAACGCGGCCTTCGATACCTTCCGGCACTAGCTTATCGGCAGCATTGTCGCTCTGGAAGTAACGATCCGATGAACCTTGTGTTTGGTTCATGGCGCCCAAAGACCCCATACCACGGTATGACTTATAGGCACGGCCATTGTGCAGTTCAGTCTCACCCGGCGCTTCATCGGTACCGGCAAACATAGAGCCCGCCATGATACAAGATGCACCAGCGGCTAAGGCTTTAGCTAAATCGCCTGAGAAACGGATACCGCCATCGGCAATAACCGGAATATTTAAATGTTTAACGGCCTCGGCAGCATCGGAAACGGCGGTGATTTGAGGAACGCCCACACCGGTAACGATACGAGTCGTACAGATTGAACCAGGTCCAATACCCACCTTGACAGCGTTAACACCGGCTTCAACCAGCGCCAGTGCACCTTCGGCTGTTGCCACGTTGCCACCAACAATCTGTAAATCAGGATATTTAGCACGAGTATCACGAATACGCTGAAGAACACCTTCAGAATGACCATGTGATGAATCGATCAGCAGAACGTCAACACCGGCAATAACCAATGCATCGACACGCTGTTCATTACCAGGACCGGCACCGACGGCTGCGCCGACGCGAAGGCGACCTAGCTCATCTTTACAAGCATTAGGTTTTTGCTCAGCTTTTTGGAAATCTTTTACTGTGATAAGACCCTTGAGCTTAAAGTTACCATCGACAACCAGCACTTTCTCAACTCGATGAGAATGCATCAACTTCTGCACTTCATCCAGCTTAGTGCCTTCAGCAACAGTGACCAGACGATCTTTAGGTGTCATCACCTGATCGACAGTACGGCTCCAGTCAGTGATAAAGCGAACGTCACGGCCAGTAATAATACCGACAAGTTCATTAGCATCGTTGACAACCGGGTAACCGGCGAAGCCATTCTTCAGGGTCAGAACCTTAAGATCGGCCAAGGTAGTAGTAGGAGTCACGGTCACAGGTTGTTGAACGATACCGGCTTCGTAAATCTTAACTTTACGGACTTCTTCGGCCTGTTGCTCAATCGTCATATTTTTATGAATAAAACCTAGACCACCTTCCTGTGCCATGGCAATAGCCAAACGAGCTTCAGTCACGGTATCCATGGCTGCAGACACTATAGGGGTATTAAGTTCTATTTTATTAGTTAGACGAGTCTTGAGAACGGCGGTATTAGGGAGTACGGTCGAGTGTGCAGGAACAAGTAACACATCATCAAAAGTGAGTGCTTCTTTCTTTAAACGTAGCATGGCAACATCTCCCAAATAGAGTAAGTTTCGAGTGAAATATTGCGGCGAGATTATACCTTGCATATTGGCCTTGGTAAATGGAAAATAGTAAAAAAGTACGGTTAACCGCAAAATCCCTATGAAAATGCCAAAAAATAATGTTTATACCGTTTCACGCCTCAACGGTGAAGTTCGTCAACTTCTGGAAGGCGAGCTGGGTAAAATATGGCTCAATGCCGAAATTTCAAACTTCGCAGCGCCGGGGTCGGGACATTGGTACCTGACCCTCAAAGATAATCAGGCCCAAATTCGCTGTGCCATGTTCAAGGGCCGCAACCGCTCGGTGACCTTCAAGCCAATTAATGGCCAGCAAGTACTGGTAAAGGGCTCAATCAGTGTCTATGAGCCCAGAGGCGACTATCAACTCATCATAGAATCCATGCTCCCCGCCGGCGACGGCCTGTTAGCGCAGCAATATGAAGCGCTTAAGATGAAGCTTGCGGCTGAGGGCTTATTTGCTGCCGATACCAAACGCCCTATCCCATCTAATATTCAGAAGATAGGCGTCATCACCTCGGCAACAGGGGCTGCGCTCAAAGATGTACTCCATGTGTTAGCCAGACGTGACCCCTCTATCGAAGTGGTGGTCTACCCGACTCAGGTACAGGGAGAGCCTGCCGCTCAGCTTATTTGTAACGCCATCGCCATCGCCAATGCCAGACAGGAAGTCGATGTGCTCTTGCTAACCCGAGGCGGTGGTTCCCTCGAAGATCTCTGGTGTTTCAACAGTGAAGATCTCGCCCATGCCATCTATAACAGCGCCCTACCTGTTATCTCGGCTGTCGGCCACGAGATAGATACCACTATCAGCGATTATGTCGCCGATGTTAGAGCACCCACACCTTCGGCAGGCGCAGAACTGCTATCTAAAGATGCTGAAAATAAGGGTGAGAAACTCGAGCTGTTTATTTCAAGGCTCAGACAGAGCTGGCAGCATTACCAGCTAAAAACCAACAGCCGCATGAGCACCTTAACCCATCGCCTGCAACGACAAGATCCCAAGCGTCGTCTACAACAATACGGCCAGAGTTTCGATGAGATGCAATTTAGGCTAGATGCCGCTATCGACAAGAAACTGTCCAGCCTGGCGCTCAAACAGCAGCAACTGAGCCATCGTTTAAATCAGCAATCGCCTGTAAACAAACTTGAATTGGAGAGCCAGAGACTCAGCTATTTAACGTCAAGACTCAAAGACTCCATCAAAGAGAAGTTAGCCAGCAGCGAGAGCAGCCTAAGCGTCAGTGCTCACCAATTACAGACAGTCAGCCCGTTAGCGACACTGAGCCGAGGTTACAGTATTACTCAAGATTCAAATGGCAAAGTGCTACTGAATGCCTCAGACGTTAGCGTCGGGGATATGCTAACGACTCGATTACTCGAGGGAGAGGTTCAATCAAAAGTGGTTTAACCACTTTAATGTTGATTTTGGGTGAGAACTCGAATCACTTGTGTAATAAGCAGTATTTCAGTATCTTTTGTTAGGTTGCTTTGGTACTTAGTTAACCTACAGAGATAGTGATATGGCCCCCTCTCTCATTCACTGAAGCGATCCCATTATCGTCTTTGTGACAACATCACTAGCGAGAGCCTTCACACCTAATTAAGGTTTTAAGAAAGTTACCTCTTCGGTTGAGCTGGTTAGATTACCTAACCAGCTTCTAATAAGTGAGCCTTTACTGACGGGCGATTTACGATCAGATTAGTTAATTATTCTGGCCTACTGCTGCAAATAAATACACTAAAAATGCTCCCCCACTTACTATTGTGCGTAGCCAATGTTTTGGTCCCCAACGTGAAAGCAAGTTTTGAGTATTTTCGGATTCGGGGTCATTTTCGGGCGCTAAGAGTATATCGTTGATAGGCTTGATAAGTATCAACGTTATCGGCACGACTGAAATTAGCATCAGGCTGCCAACTAGCCATAATACTCCCATACCACTAAACCAAGCTAAGACACCTGCAATAAAGCCAGACAATGCTAATGCTATCTGCAAAGGGGCCGCACGTTTGTACATAGGTGGAAAAAATCGCCCACCAACTGAAACTCCAGCCTCTAAGGCTGCAGGATGTTGAGCTAGAGAAATATAAAGTGCGGCTCCATAAAAAGTGCCGCAGCAAAATAAAGCAATAATTTGAATTATCATTATCAAAGTCCTTTGATGTCTAAATAGTGTTTACAAACAATTCCCAGTTATTTTCGAGGTTTTAAAGTGTCCACTTGCTGTAAATTTACCTAACAAGCAAAGAGTTACTCATGAGACTATCGCCATTATCAATCATATTTATTAATACAGCCTTAGCGTACCCATTGCATAAATGATTTAACGGGGTCATTTTACACATTTTTAGAAAACCTCATTTAAGCGGCTTGGCCAAGAAAACGACAGACGAAGTCAAAAATAATCAAGTGTAAATGCGGCTGCGATCTTCGATGGCATGAATGCCATCGCAGAGCCCACATGGACGGATTCACGGCGTTTCGCAAAAGTCTCTGCACATCCCCCGCTGGTAAGCGATAGATAACCATGAAGGTAGAAGTTAACAGTCACTTCCGAATACCTACTTCAGCCAGAAGCTAAATCAAAAAATGCATTAAGCCTTCATTCAAAGCCACCAAAGTCCATATACAAACCCCCTCCTTCACCGTCCATGGCGATCACGGATAAGCATATCCATATGCAAAAAAAACCAGTTAAAATGAATTAACTGGCCTCTTCGATAAAACAAGCTCCTAGAGACTATAACCTAGTCCCTACAACTTATTTCTTATCTTTATCTCTGATGTGACTCATCATGCGCTTGCGGCGGCGTTCTTGACTCACGGTAAGCCTCTTAGTGTGCAAGCCTTCAAACGGGTTAGCACCGTCCTGGAAACGCACCTGGATAGGCGTGCCCATGACTTTAAGCGAACGACGATAGTAGTTCATCATGTAACGCTTGTAGGAATCAGGAAGCTTCTTAACCTGATTACCATGGATCACTACGATTGGTGGATTGTAACCACCAGCATGAGCATATTTAAGCTTAACACGGCGGCCATTCACCAATGGTGGCTGGTGATCGTCTTGCGCCATCTGCATGATGCGTGTCAGCATAGACGTACTTACGCGACGCGTGGCACTGTCATAGGCTTCTTCTACCGACTCATACAAGTGACCAACACCTGTACCATGGAGTGCAGAGATGAAATGAATGCGAGCAAAATCGATGAAGCCGAGGCGACGATCCAGTTCACTCTTAACTCTGTCTTTAATTTCTTGATCGATACCGTCCCACTTATTAACGGCAATAACCAAAGCGCGACCAGCGTTAAGCACGAAGCCCAACAAACCAAGATCTTGCTCCGCAATACCTTCGCGGGCATCGATGACCAAAAGCACCACATTACAGTCTTCGACCGCTTTTAGTGTCTTAATGACAGAGAACTTCTCGACGGTTTCATGGACTTTACTACGGCGGCGAACACCGGCGGTATCGATAAGTACATACTCACGCCCTTCTCGCTCCATAGGGATATAAATACTATCTCGAGTGGTTCCCGGCGAGTCGTACACGACCACACGCTCTTCACCTAAGATGCGATTAATCAAGGTAGACTTACCCACGTTCGGCTTACCAATAATCGCCAGCTTTATAGGCAAATCCTGAAGACGCTTCTGCTCGGCTTCGGCTTCCTCTTCGCTGTATTCTCTCTCCTCAACCTCTATATTATCGTCAGTGTCGCGATGCAGGCCGAGCGCCTCGGCATAGGGTGCCAGAGCATACTCGATCATGTTCGTGACGCCGCGTCCCTGTGATGCCGCCATTTGATAGACTTCACCCAGACCCAAAGCCCAAAACTCGGCACAAGCAGAGTCGGCATCGATACCATCGACCTTGTTGGCCACCACAAAAGTGGTCTTATCACGTCGACGAAGATGCTCCGCAATCGCCTGGTCGGCGGCGGTTAAACCCGCTCTGGCATCGGTCAGAAACAGAACCACATCGGCTTCTTCAATCGCGGCTAAGGACTGTTCGGCCATATGAACTTCTATGCCCTCTTCGGTACCGTCGATACCACCGGTATCGACTACGATAAACTCATAGCCTGATAGGGAGGCGCGACCATATTTACGATCCCGAGTTAGCCCAGGAAAGTCGGCAACCAAAGCATCTCTGGTGCGGGTAAGGCGATTAAATAGGGTCGACTTACCGACATTGGGTCGCCCAACAAGGGCCACAACTGGAATCATTTTTTTGCCTCTAATCTACTGTTTTTAAATCTATAAAATATCAATAACTCGGGTCTTGACCTAATTATGACTAGCCCAAGCCGATACTACATCTTGCTTATTGTGTTTAATATAAAGTACTTAACACAAAAAGCCCCCAGAACAATCTCCGGGGGCTAAATATCAATTCAGATAAAGCTTACGGAAGCGTTATTCTAGCAATTTTTCCCGCACGAGTCTGAACATAAATGCTATCGCCGACAACCAAGGGCTGGCTATACAAGCCAGAACTGTCCACTTCGATACGACCAACAAGTTTTCCCGTCGACTTATCTATAAAGTGCAAGTAACCTTCAAAGTCACCGACAACAAGATAATCTTTAAAGACGGCTGCCGATGTTAAATTACGGTTAGTTAACTCGATATTACTCCAAGTCTCTAAACCATTTCGTCTATCTACAGAGTAGATGCGACTATAATCGTCCACCAGGAAGAGGTTCACACCTGAGTCAGCCAACTCATGGAAACTAGAGTACTTACGTGACCAAACAACACGTCCGGTTCTCAGCTCCATAGAGACCAAGTTACCGTTAAAACTCACTGCATATAGGTTGTCGCCGATGATCAAGGGCTTCATATCTACATCGGCCATTCGGGTAAACTCGTTCCCCCCTTTTGGCGTGTAAATAGCTTGTTCCCAAGCAGCCTGACCATTATTTTTTATCACCACGGCAATCTTGCCATCGGCAGTACCAACGAAGAAACCACCGGCTTCATAGGTAGCTGAACCTGTGCCGCGAAGGGTCAATGTTGGCAGCTTAGACTCATAGGTCCACAGCTTTTCACCATCTTCAATTTTAAAGGCTTCCAAGGTACCTGAGCTGGTGCTGACGACAACAACATCTTCTGCAACCGTGGGGGCTGAGAGTAGCTCTCCGCTGGCAATACTGGACCACCTAGTATCACCGGTTTCAGCGTCCAGTGCACCGAGTAGACCACTTTCGCCACCGATAAAGACCATGTCTCTCGCGGCAGTGACTCCGGCCGCTAGCTTAGCGCCTTTGTTCTTGGCCAAGATATTATCTTTAAATGCCGAGCTGAAATTCTTACTCCAAACCTTATCACCTGTCGCTTCATCGAAAGCGACGACTTGGCCATATCTATCGGCAACGAACAGCTTGTCATATCTGGCTGCAGGACGAAGACGAGAATAATAGTCACCGACGCCACTACCAACACTCGCACTCCAACTTATTTCAGGAAATACGCTTGCTTCTATTTCGGGTAATGGACTTATCGGCTCTTCTTCAACATCGCTGGATGAACAGGCAGATAACAAGCCAATACTCAGACTACATGCGACTAGTGTTTTGCACCAAGACTTCATGGGCGTTTCCTTATGCCTTGTTCAAATTATCTAACTTCATCTGTAGCGCAGGGCTTGCACTCGTTCCACCGTTTTTAACGGCGGCCTGATAAGCAGCTTTAGCCTGCTCTTCATCCCCTTTACGCACCAAAAAATCACCTTTCAGCTCATCTCTCTGTGCCGTGAAGGCAGGATCAGAAACCTGGTCTAACGTCGTGATAGCCGTTGCGATTTGCCCTTGCTCCGCTTGAACGCGAGCTAAGCGCATGGTAGCAACCATGACTAAACCTTTATCGGGTGCTGAAGAGACAACACTTTTCAGTGTGGCTTCTGCTTTCTCCAAATCGCCGGCTTCAACGGCCGCTTTAGCAACGATAAGCTCGAGCAGAGACTGATAACCTTTCTGGCTGTGATCTTTGGCAAACGTTTCTGCCGCGGCTAACATACTGGTATCAGAAATATTGCCGGCGCTCACGGCCTGAAAAGCTTCAGATGCCAACTCAGCTTGTGCAATTTTGTGTTCGGAATAATAGTTCCAGCCAAATAAACCACCCAGACCAACCACGGCACCTACAACGATAGAGGTGCCATAATCTTTCCAGAACTGTTTGATAGCATCTACTTGTTGTTCTTCTGTGCTATAAATTTCCACGTAATCTTCCTCTTTAAATCAGTTCTGCGATATAAGCTGCCAATCCGTCACGGGCAACTAATGCTTGTTCTTTCTTCTCTCGCAGGTATTTAACCGCGACTTGGTTACTGGCCAATTCATCTTCACCGATAACTAAGGCGATGAGTGCACCACTCTTATCTGCGCGTTTCATCTGTTTCTTAAAGTTTCCGCCGCCACAATGGCTCATCACTTTCAAGCCAGGTAAGTCGCTGCGAAGTGCCTGAGCAATTTTAATCGCTTCGACTTTACTCGCATCGCCCATGGCGGTGACATACACATCGACAGTAGCCGGAATATCATCAGTCAACTCAAGCGTCTCTAGCATCAAGACGATACGCTCCAGCCCCATAGCAAAACCGACAGCTGGCGTGTTCTTACCACCTAACTGTTCGACCAGTCCATCATAACGACCGCCTGCAAGGACGGTGCCCTGAGAGCCCAAACTTGTGGTAACCCACTCAAAAACAGTGCGATTATAATAATCTAAACCACGAACCAGACGTGGATTAATGACGTATTTGATGCCAACTGCGTCTAAGAGTTCACATAAATGTGAAAAATGTGTACGAGTTTCCTCACCAAGGTAATCCATCAACTCAGGTGCATCGACCAGAAGTGCCTGTACATCAGGGTTCTTAGTGTCCAACACACGCAGAGGATTGGTATACATACGGCGCTGACTTTCTTCATCCAGCTGCTCTTTAAACTGCTCAAGATAAGCAATAAGCGCTTCACGGTAGGCGGCGCGCTCGGCAGGGTCGCCTAAAGTATTAAGCTCCAGGGTCACATGGTCTGTGATACCCAGCTTTTCCCACAGACGGGCAGAAAGCATCAGGACTTCGGCATCTACATCCGCAGACCCCATGCCATAAACCTCAACACCAAACTGATTAAATTGACGGTAACGCCCTTTCTGTGGTCGCTCATGTCTAAACATAGGACCCATATACCAGAGGCGTTGCTCTTGGTTATAAAGTAAACCGTGTTCATTACCCGCACGAACAGTAGATGCTGTACCTTCTGGGCGTAAGGTCAAGCTATCACCGTTTCTGTCATCGAAGGTATACATCTCTTTTTCGACAATATCGGTGACTTCACCAATCGAACGTTTAAAAAGGTCAGTACTCTCTACAATTGGAGTACGGATCTCACTATAACCATAGGCACTCACGGTTTCACGAAGTACGGCTTCTAGTTTTTGCCATAGAGGGCTTTGGGTAGGCAGAATGTCATTCATTCCACGAATCGCTTGGATCTGTTTTGCCACGATATAGACTCGTCCGATTTAGCTAAAAAATTAAAACGCCCCGCAGTATATCCTGCAGGGCAGTATTATCAAACTCAAAACTGTTAATTTGCAAACTGTTCGAAACAAAAGGACAGACTCAAGAATAAACCGTGCTGAATCTGCCTAATGGGAGAACTTATTTGCTGAGGTCTTTGGCTGGAATTCTCTCGTTGATCATAGCGGCTTTGGCTCTAATCTTAGCTTCCAGTGAGTCGACTATGTTGTCATTATCGAAACGCTCTTTCTGTCTGACACCATCATCGAAATAACCACTCTTGCGATTGCCGCCTGTCAGGCCTATGTCTGATACCAGAGCTTCACCGGGACCGTTTACCACACAACCTATGATAGAGACATCCATAGGAGTGACAATATCTTCTAAACGCCGCTCAAGCTCATTGACTGTCGAGATAACATCGAACTCTTGACGAGAGCATGATGGACACGCGATGAAGTTGATACCGCGGGAACGAATTCGCAAAGATTTTAAGATATCGAAACCGACCTTGATCTCTTCGATAGGATCGGCGGCCAATGAGATACGTAAGGTATCACCTATACCTTCGGCTAACAGCATGCCCAAACCGACGGCAGACTTGACAGAACCCGCTCTGGCGCCACCGGCTTCGGTGATCCCCAGGTGCAATGGTTGTACTATTTGTTTTGCGAGTAAGCGATAGGCTTCGACGGCTAAGAATACATCGGAAGCTTTTACACTGACTTTAAACTGATCGAAATTGAGTCTATCTAAAATGTCCACATGACGCATGGCGGATTCGAGCAAGGCTGCCGGCGTCGGCTCCTTGTACTTATCCATCAAGTCTTTTTCTAACGAGCCGCCATTGATACCTATGCGGATAGGAATATTCTTATCCCGTGCACATTCGACAACGCTGCGAATTCGCTCTTCGTTACCGATATTACCTGGATTAATACGCAGACAATCGACACCATATTCGGCGACCTGAAGCGCAATACGGTAATCGAAATGAATATCGGCAATCAAAGGAATATTGGTCTGCTGTTTAATCAACTTAAACGCTTCGGCGGCATCCATGGTAGGAACAGAAACACGCACAATATCGGCACCGACTTTTTCAAGCGCATTGATCTGGGCCACAGTAGCTGCCACGTCGGTCGTACGGGTATTTGTCATCGATTGAACGGCAATAGGCGCACCATCACCAATGGGCACATTTCCAACATATATACGGGTAGAGGCACGTCTTTTGATCGGGTTTTCGTTGTACATCTTATTTACTCTATATCCTGTTTGCCCCATGCAAGGGCAAGTTTAACTCTACTCATCAGAGCGAGATTCATCAGACTAAATTAATGAATCTCAAATCATTATGTCTAGGAGCGAATACTGCTCAACCAGCTGAAGGAACGGTTAATCGTGCCACTCGCCCACTGGGATAGTCGACAAGGCTTACCGCTTCACCGTTAAGTTCAATGCTTACAGCCTGTGGCGCGCCTAAGGTTAATTTAAACGGCGCTTCACCAGACACATTAAGCTGACTGCCCGCTTTTTTAAGATCGTTAATCAGTACTTTACCTGCCGCATCGGTGACATTGATCCAGCAATCGGCAGACAAGCTCAAGGCGAGTGCAGATTGTCCTATTGACTGACTTACTGGCTGAATGGTTAGCTTAGCGAGTGCCTGAGTGTTAATTTTAGTTTCGGTCTCGTTCATTGAGGAGCCCAATTCATCATTCGGTCCGGAAGCTGGTACAGAAATGCGTTCACTGCTTTCTAAACCCGATACATTTAGTGGAGCCGCGTCATCACTTAAATTTTCGATGCCAGTATTAGCGTTACTGTTGCCCGAATCATCACCATTGGAAATGCCACCGGGCTCGTTCTGTGAGGCGGCAATCTCTTCTGCGGTAGGTTGAGAAAAGTCGATGGATGAGAGCGTATCCGATTTCTGCACCCACCAAAGCACTAACAGAGCCAATAGAATGAAGGCAATCAAGTAAGTGACAAACGTCAACCTGCCATCACGTGCTTGGCGCGTCGTCTTACGGGAAAAGCTTTGCATCTGGGGCTCAGGGTCTTGAGGGACTTGGTTGGCTAAGCAGCGCTGAATAGCCTTTTTATCGGCTTGGACTATGCGAGCGAAATTCTTTACATAACCTTTCACATAGGTGGGAGAGGCAATTTCGTCAAAATTATCTGCTTCAATATCCTCAACGATACAGGGCCTCAAATGCAGTTGCTCGGCTATATCGGCAACACTGGCTCCCATCTTTTCACGGGATTGTCTTAACAGTGACCCAATCGTTTCGCTATCAGGTTTGTCTTGGTGAGTATCTGCTTCATCCTTTAGCATATCGATTTTTTTATTTGTCATTATTACATACTGGCCCGATACTGTTTGGCTTCGACCGACGCTGGAAATTTGGCAAGAAGTAGAATACCAAACTTCCTTACTGCATCAGGATCATCTAGGCCTCGCTCAATGGTTATTCCCAACGTCAAACTCTCGGCTGATTCTGCAACGACTCTGTGGTAACGAACGAGTTGAGCACGTGCTTTAAGATAATCGCCGATATCGACGTCGATCTCGGTTAATTCAATTAGAGACACTTGTCTTCTGGGGTCATACTTTAGCGCCATAGCGAAATATGTTTGTGCTTTCTCTAGGTTTCCCGCCTTACGGCTACAGATGCCTAAATTTTCATAGCTAGACGCGGCGCGAGTATACTGAGGTAGCTTGATCGCTTTAAGAAACACCTTCTCTGATTCCACATACTTTTTCTGCTGACAGAGAAACACCCCGAAATTGTTCATGCCATCGCCAGTCGCATCAATACTATTGATGGACTTGCGATAATAAGTTTCAGCAATATCCAACTCACCAACTGACTGATAGTAATACGCCATAGAGACATTGACGGCTTCTATGTTAGGCGCAAATTCAATCGCTTTATTCAAGTTAAACTTAGCTTGGGCGCTATTGCCTCTCTCTAGATACGAGAGGCCAAGTTGTGCCCGCTGTTTGGCGGCCGAAACATTATCAAAGGTTTTCTCGGCAACAGGAATGTCAGTACCAGTATACACTCGCTCAGACACACACCCGGTCAACAAGCTTGAAGACAAGATGAGTAATGGGGTAAGTCTTAGCAATCCTTGTATCATTAGCAATGATATCTACCTAAATATTCAGAGAGTTAGTTTATTGTGACTGATATTTGATTCTCTTGCATGCGTTTTTTCGCTAAACGCTTGGTTCTGTCTCTAATATCCCCCGCCAACTGGCCACAGGCTGCATCGATATCGTCTCCACGGGTCTTTCTCACTATGACTGTGAGGCCATATTCCATCAAGACTTTAGAGAAGCGATCGATACGTGAATTAGAAGAGCGACCGTAAGGAGAGCCCGGATAAGGGTTAAAAGGAATTAAATTAATCTTACACGGGGTGTCTTTCATCAGTTTAGCCAACTCATGAGCCTGATCTGTGCTGTCATTAATGTGATCTAACATCACATACTCAACAGTAACACGACCTCGGTTAGCATTAGACTTGGCAATATAGCGACGAATACCGGCTAAGAACTCCTCCAGAGGATACTTCTTGTTCACCGGGACTAAGACATCACGTAATTCATCATTGGCCGCATGAATACTCACTGCTAAGGCCACATCAATGGCATCACCGAGCTTATCCAGGGCCGGAACAACACCCGAAGTCGACAGGGTCACGCGCCGCTTAGACAAGCTAAAACCGAAATCATCTAACATGATATCCATAGCCGGGATCACGTTTTTAAGATTCAATAGAGGCTCACCCATGCCCATCATGACAACGTTAGTGATCGGGCGCTCGCCGGTTTCTTTGACGAAACCGATAAAATCGGCGACACGCCACACTTGACCTATGATTTCAGAGACAGTCAAATTACGGTTGAAGCCTTGTTGGGCCGTCGAGCAGAAAGTGCACTCCAGCGCACAACCTACCTGGGAAGACACACACAGTGTGGCTCTATCGCCTTCGGGGATATACACGGTCTCAACTTCCTGACCATCACCCACATTAATGGCAAATTTAATCGTGCCATCTTCTGACTTCTGATAACTGGATATTACAGGCGCCTTAATTTCACAACGCGCGGCGAGTTTAGCCCGCAATACCTTATTAATATTCGTCATAACTTCGAAGTCACTGACGCCAAAATGATAAATCCACTTCATCAACTGATCCGCACGGAACGGCTTCTCACCCATATCGGTGAATAACGCTCTCAATCCTTTACGATCCAGATCCAATAAATTGATCTTCTTTTCACTCATTTTGACTAACCTCAACACTTAACTGTTCTAATACCTGCCACAGGGCGGCGAATTATACAGATTTGTGCGTATATTAGCTAGTAATCTACTCTTCTTTCACTTCAGGCTCACGGCACCATGACTCTAGTTATCGACTCTCCCGACCTCACTTTAGTTAGCAATGGGTAAGCGCTGGCAAGATCATTGCTAAATTTTAACTCCTATAGGGCATTTGTTAACCTTGATGTGGTTGGGAGTTATGATAGAATTCACTTGGGCTAATATCGGTCCGTCAATGTAAATCCCTAAATGATCACCCTCATTACTATTGTAGCTGTCGCTATCGGAGTCTCCTTCCTTTGTAGTGTCTTCGAAGCCGTTCTGCTTTCAGTAACGCCTAGCTATGTTGCAAATTTATCTCAGTCCAATCCTGAAGCCGCCAAACGACTCGGACGTCAGAAAAAAAATGTAGAGTCACCACTGGTTTCAATCCTGACCCTCAACACCATAGCACATACGGTTGGTGCCGCAGTCGCTGGGGCCCAGGCGGCTAAAGTGTTCGGTGATGATATGCTCGGTGTATTTTCTGCTGTGCTGACTTTCTTAATCCTATTTTTATCTGAGATCATACCTAAGACTCTAGGCGCAAATCATTGGCGTAAGCTGGCACCAAGTGTTTCGGTCGCCCTGTTGTGGATGGAGCGTTTCACTAAGCCTCTTATTTGGATGTCCAGCCAGGTCACCCACTTTCTGGGTAAAGGCGATGACGGTCAATATATCCGTCAAGAGATGAGTGCCATGGCTAAGATAGGTCATGAATCAGGTGAACTTGACGAACAAGAATCTAAGATTTTGACTCAGATGCTATCGGTGAAAGAGATGCCAGTGACCGCGATTATGACCCCGAGAACCGTTATGTTTAGCTTGCCGGCCTCGCTGTCAAAAGAGGAGTTCGCATTACGTCACAAGAGCACGCCATTTAGCCGAATTCCTATCTATGATAAAGATCCCGATGATGTCATAGGTTTTATCAATCGAAACGATATCTTGCTAGCAGAGCGTAACTCTCCTCAAGCGCCTATCGGTAATTTGAAGCGAAATTTGGTGATCGTGCCTGAAACAGCTAAGATTTTACCCCTATTTCAACTCTTGATTAAGCGCAATACCAAGATAGCTATGGTCGTCAACGAATACGGCACAGGTGAAGGTATTGTGACTCTGGAAGATATTATTGAATCTCTGTTGGGACTTGAGATCGTTGACAGTAATGACCCAGTCACAGACATGCAGCAACTCGCACGTAAACAGTGGGAGAAACGAATGACGGATAAAGGCATACGTCTCTCCGATGACGGTGAATTCGAGTCTTATCTGCAAACCCCAAAGAGTGACTCGGCAAAGCATTAATCTGCTAAAAATCAAACCGAGTGCTTAACGCTTAGTTACAAAAGCAGAAAGGGAAACGCAAGTTTCCCTTTTTTGTGTCACGCGTTCGGTGATACTATCGTCCCCCGAATAGACACTAAACAGACGCTATGCCCCACAAATACACGCTTAAACTTGCCCACATCAATGACACTCACTCTCACTTCGATGCCAGCCGCATAAAATTCTCCTTAACTCATGCCGGTAAGCAGTTCGATGTATACAGTCACACTGGTGGTTATGCGCGTATTCAACATCAAATAAATCACGCAAGGGATCAGGCGAAACAACAGAAGCAAGAGTTTCTCTTCCTCCATGGCGGTGACAGTTTTCAGGGCACCCTATATTTTCGTCAGTTCAAGGGCGTAGCCAATGCCCATCTGTTAAATCAACTCAAGCCCGATGCCATGGTGCTTGGCAATCATGAAATAGATGCGGGTAACGCCCCGGTATTAGCCTTTCTCAATAATATCCAATTCCCACTGCTAGCTGGTAATATGGACTTGAGCCGAGAGGATGCGAGTAAAGAGAGTCCCATGAGCGGCCATCCCCGCTTGCTCGACTATGATAGCCAGACAGGCAGGGCTAAAGTATTAATAAAACAGATCCAAGATAAACCTTTGGCTATTGTCGGTATCACGTTAGATCAGATGGCGCAGATTGCACGCCCGGATCCTGATACCTATTTTATCAATGCCATCGAGACTACAAGAAAAACCATTGAGCACCTTAAGTCCCAAGGCGTTGACCATATCATAGTGTTGAGTCATCTTGGACTCGATCAAGATAGGCTACTTGCCGACACTGTGGATGGAATCAGCCTTATAGTGGGCGGTCATAGCCATACCCTGCAGGGTGATTTCAGGCCTCTTGGCCTGAGTGCAACGACTTACGGTGAACGAGTCAACAGCACGCCTATACTGCATGCGGGTAAGCATGCAGAGACCTTAGGCTTGGCCGACATAGAGTTCGATGCTAATGGCCGAGTCACTCGCCTCGAAGGCCACAACTATTTCATGCTGGATCAGCAATTTATTCTCGAGTCGGCTGAAGGAGTAGCGCCTGAAGATTATACTGCTATCCGTGATCAGCTTGAGCAACATCCGGGGATTCTCTGGCAACAGGAAGATCCACACATCATCCGAATAATTACCTCTGAATATCGCCCGGCTATCGCCGCGATGGACAAACAGGTATTAGGTTTTCTACCCAGAGATCTCATTCACACCCGTTTACCCAGTAAATCCCTACCCCACGGCAGTGAAATAGCCCCTTGGGTCTGTAAAAGCATCTACCATGAGGCCAAACGCATACACCCAAGTGTCGATTTTGCCCTGCATAATGCCGGTGGTGTGCGCCAATCCTTGAGCAAGGGTAAATTAACCTTAGCCGATGTTGTCGGTCGCTTGCTGCCCTTCGATCTCCCCTTAGTAAAATATCAAATCTTAGGCCTATACCTGTTCGATGCCCTGGAGTCGGCGATCAACTCAGCGACTAATAACAGCGTGACCGGCACAGGTGCTGGCAGTTTTCCTTATACCTATGGACTCAAGTATTGCTACGACGGCAGAAAGCCACAAGGCGAACGCATCCTAACACTGGAGATACTGTGCCCGAACAGCACACTGGAAAAGTGGATAGCGGTAAATAAAGCGCAACATTATGTTGGAGTTTCTTCGGCCTATACGGCCTCGGGAAAAGAGGGATATCATCCACTGCTCAAGGCCCAGTGGCAACGCCCTCTCGAAGAGCTAACCCTTCCCAACGCCTTTATTCGCTTCATGAAACGTGAGCAAACTCTGGAGCAGGAATTACCGCCTCAGGTGAGTTATACCAGCCACAGAGAAGCAGCCAACTAAATAGATGTACTCACAGTGAGATGTATTAATTAGTACTCTAATAAACCCCAATCAGCACGGCTAAGTTTATCGGCTTAATATTTTATTTAGCATAGCGACTTGCTCATCAAATATCCCATGATCACCTGGCCTAACTTTTCCTGATAGCTTCTATGGTTAACGTTAAATCCATAGGAAAGAAACAGAGGCTTTGACAGACGGGATGCATCGACACTGAGCTCTTTATATCCTTGCTCCCGTGACCAAAGCTCCAGCGCTTGATATAAAATCTTCGCTACACCTTTGCCTTGATATTCGGGGTGAACGTATAAGCTATCTATATAGCCGCGGCTATGAAATCCCATTTCTATATTGATAAAGCCACAGCAAATTGGAAGACCATAGTGCATAGAGCCAGTATCGATCACTAACCAGGCTTTCGTGCGAGTCAGACGCTTATGCCAATGGTAGGCTGATCTTGGTTTAGCCGACCAGGCAGATTTATCAGCCATAGAATACTGCGCCTCATCTATAGCATGAATGGCATCATGGAAAAGCTGACTGACACTTTGAGCATAGGCCGCTCGGTAAGGGATCACGGAGTACATAAATGAAGCACTAAAAAGAAAGGATAGGCTATTTTGCATGAGAAATGCCATGAGATAAACACAAAAATGGTGGCAATCGCCTAAGCAATCAAACCACCATTTATCACGTTAAATGACACTCAACTAATATTGAGCGAACATTACTTTTTATCGATACGTCCTACGAAAAGCAGTTCTTCGAAGGTGCGATCCAGTGACTTACTGGTAAAATCATTCATCCACATCTGCTCTTGAACAACAACAGTGTCGCCCTTGTTAACTTCAACTTGAGGACCCGCAGCCCAAAAAGTCTTATCAGACTCTTTAATTTGCACATAAGTGTAGCCACCACCATTCATGGTATCTAATACTGTGCCTTCATGAACTACCCCTGCCGCCCATGCGCTGGACATGCCTAATGCGAGAGTGGCTACTGCTGCCAACTTTATTAATTTAGCTATCATTGCTGGTTCCTTATTTTCAACGTTATGGCGTCATTAGAACATGGAGCAAATAATAAATCTCTAATGCAAATCACGAAATGCACGACCAAAGTTCGAGTTTTAGAGCAAGATCTCACAATAGAAAAATCTCACGAATTTTACGGAACTTAAATCACCGTCGTGATTTATCTAATAAAGGTTGTAACATGCCTTCTAAGCCGTTGAGTTTAATTTCATACATTAGGGCTAGCTGCTCACCTAACTTTCCTTCAGGAAAACCTTTGGAATGAAACCACACCAGATAGGGCTCTGGCAGCTCAAGCAGCTTCCTCCCGGCATACTTACCGAAGGGCATTTTCTGATTAATTGCATCGAGTAGCACCTGTTCATTCATTTTTTTAAGCCCGACTCATCTTAGAAAATAGCTCTGCAGGATAACGAACAGGTTATAAATCACAAGGAAATATCACACCTTTGTCATTAAAGTGCCAGTCAAAGATACTCATGCCCAAATTATCCCCCCCTAGAAGTACTAATTAACCATAACAAATTCGAATAACAAAAGTACTCTCAGTTTATTATAGGAATATAAAACCTCACCAATACCTGCATAAATATGCAGAAATTAATAATTATTACAGTTCAAAGAGCACTAAAACCCAACTTAGAAATGTAACCCACTGATAACATAGTGCTATATTCACGCATGGTGAATCACTAAATTCCACGTCAAAATTCAGTCGAACTCACTGTTCTGTCAAATAGATGTCGCGACATCCTTTTCTGAAAAATACCATAAAATGTCAAAAAATCAGGATGTTGACGACGTTTTAATAAGTCACTAAATTAACATTAACGCTAGCAGTACCCAGTGAGCTGAAGCGCTATCTATGACTTCAACTTAAAAACAAACTAAATATAAAAGCCAGCGTAAGACAGGCACTCAGTGACACAGGTGTAAGAAATTTTAGGTGACTAATTTTAGGCGACTAAAGTAAGGGGAAAACAAATGATCATATTAGTCGGAGGCGAGAAAGGCGGCAGTGGCAAAAGCTGCTTAGCTCAAAATATCGCTGTATTTTTAACTGCCGAGTGTGGTGCATCCATCATCATGGTTGACTGTGATCCACAGCGCACTACATCTGATTGGATCCAGGCAAGAAACAATAACCCGGATCTCCCCAGCATCAACTGTGTGCAACTCTATGGCAAGATACGCAATGACTTACTCAGCCTGGAGCAACACTATGATTTCGTAATAGTGGACTGCGGCGGACAGGATAATTTAGCTCTGCGCGCCACCATGTCTGTTGCTTCACATGTTCTCATGCCACTTAGGCCCAAGCGCCGAGATTTGAAAACGGTAAGCCATATGGATGATATAGTCGCGACCTGTATGATGATCAACCCCAAGATGCAAGCTTCTTTCGTTATCACTCAATGTCCTAGCCTGCCTAATCAGTCAAACCGAATCTTTGAAGCCAAAGACGTGTGCCGCACATACGATATCAATGTACTAGATGCTATTACCTATAGCCGAAACATCTATGACGACAGTGAAGAGTCTGGCTTGTCTGTGATTGAGATAGAACCCCAGGGTAAAGCAGCTGATGAGATGCGGAGTATCGCTTGTGAAATGCTGCAAGCCAAGAATGCGACCGAAATTAGAAATCGTATCGCTACACTACATATGAACAAAATGAATTCGATGAGAGGTGAGTATGGGTCTAGCCGATCTCAAGAAAAACTCTACGCAGTCTAACTCGTCAGGCATCAATACAAAGAGACCCATGCAGATGTCTCTCGATGCCTTGATTGATGACTTTATCGATGATGCCAGCTTGTATGCGGCGGGTCACAATAGCAATGATCCGACCATGGTAGATATCATGGATTTAGCCTCTAGATTTGCGGTACCCGACTCGGTTCCTATGCAGTCAAAACCTGTTCGGTCTGAACCTGAAGAGTTCACACCGCCACAGCTAAAGAGGCAAAAGAATCGCAACCAAGCAATACTCAAAATAAGTAAAGGTGATGAACCGTACAGGAAAGCCACCTTTACCTTGAGTGAGTCTGCGATCTCTCATCTTGCTGAGATAGCCAGTGGCTGTGATGTTGCTAAGTCTAAACTCATACGTTTTCTCATTGAGCATCATTATTCACTCAATGAAGATGAACGTAAACAAAAGGAAACTTCAATCATAGTCGATTAGTGACAATCTCTACCCGTTTCTCCCAACCTTAGCTGGCAGCTTTCTTATCCCAAAGAGTACTTTCCGGGCTGTCAGCATTTTTTTTCCTTCTTTTTCCCACCAATTATTTCTCTCTAAACTCGATCTATGATTGAAAAACAGACTCTTCACCCTTATCTCATGTATTAGGAATAGATAAATATAAGGTAATTATGATCGCCATCTTTCTCGTTAGCTTAATCGCATCGGCCGCCATTGGCTGGATAGTATCGCGCAACTGGCGCATTGCTCGACGTCGCATGCGCATCACCCAAGTGCCCTTTCCCAAACCATGGCGGGAGGTGCTCAAGAGACGCATGCCCTACTTTCGCTCTCTCCCGGCAGATCTTCAGCTACAGCTCAAGAAGCATATCCAAGTCTTCCTCTCTGAAAAGGAGTTTGTTGGTTGCGATGGCATCATTATCGATGATGAGATGCGTGTCACCATCGCCGCCCAGGCCTGCTTACTGTTACTGAACAGATCTACCGACTACTATCCAAATCTTAAACAAATTTTAGTCTACCCTTCGGTATTTTTTGTTAATAACCAGGAACACAGAAGTGGCGGCGTAGTGAGTGACCGCCAACGTATTTTATCCGGTGAATCTTGGCAAAATGGCAAGGTTATCTTGTCTTGGCAGACCGCTCAGGCCGATGCAGCCAACCCGGTGGATGGCAGTAATGTCGTCATACATGAGTTTGCTCATCAACTGGATCAAGAAGATGGCAACGCCAACGGTGCACCAATTTTAGACAGAATGAGTGATTACTCTGCCTGGTCGAAAATACTCAGCCAAGAGTTTGATGTCCTGCAACGCAACGCCGAGCAAGATGTCCCTTCACTCTTTAGTTATTATGGCGCCACTAACCCAGCCGAATTTTTTGCGGTGATCACTGAGGTGTTCTTCGAGCGACCCGATGACTTCTATCAAGATCACAGAGAACTCTATCAAGAGCTGAGCCTGTTTTTTAAATTAGATCCGGTAAACTGGCATTAACTCAAGGCTAAAAGGGGGGAGAAGTGTGAAAGGTTACTCTTGTTTAAAGCGAATACACATTCAAAAAACACCCAGTCATTCCGGCAAGATTTTGGCCGAAATCCAGCTTTAGATGGTAAGGCTCAAATTTGACTAAAACAGAAGTACATGTGATAAAACTTGCATAATAAAAGCTAAAATAATAACAAAGAGGTCACCATGGCAAGACTAGCAAACACACATGACCAAGCTAAAATTACAATAGATCTATTTCGGTATCGTCAGCTAACATATTATTTAAGACATCGGTTATAGCATTAACCGTGCTCGCCAGTCTTACTCTGGTCGCTGGACAAGTGTATGCAGCCACTACCACTAATGCAGCAACCCAAATAAAATCTGCCCAGCTAACAGAAGCCGACACCACAGCGATAACTTACACCGAGGCTACTGTAGACAAGTTACATCAAGCGGCGACACGAGCCGACTGGGACACCTATTTCAGCCTGTACTTACCAGAAGCGGTATTTATCGGCACCGATGCCACTGAGCATTGGAACATGTCAGAATTTGAAGGCTACGCCCAACCGATGGCTGGGAGTACACACCTAAAACCCGGGTGTTTGTGTCGGCAAAAACCCAAAACAATGACCGAGTGTTGATGTTCGATGATCTACTCGACAGTGCCTCCTACGGCCTTATACCAATTCCATTAAATTTATGATTAATTCAGAGCTCTCTCAGGGCTGTTAATTCACGGCGCATTGTTGAGGAAGTGGTTATTCCCTTTTGAGGCAATGCAACACAGAAGTAGAAGTCCTGAGAAGCTCACGTAGTGCGGTTTTAAAAACACTTTATGCTGCGCAAGTGGCTTTCGATATACGACTGCATGGATGCAGGAGGTAGAGCAACGCAGGAGCTTGTTACCGAGAATAACTATTAGCTTCAATCCCCTTATAGCCACACGGATGTGGCGAATGTCTATATTGCAGGAGCAATATAGCCCTTGCCTACAGCGTTTTTAACTCCCGCTGAATGATCACTTACTTAATGGAACTTGTATTACGGAACAGGCACTCTCATCAAGACAGATTATGGTTGGGAAATTGCTCAATATCACCTCAGTTTCCCCATTCCTAATGAGATAGCTAAAGAGATAACAGCAAGGATTAAGTCAGAAAAGTAGATAAAAGAAGGTTCGAGCTAAAAGTTCCTAGGAACTAGAAACTCGTAACCCAAAACTCGATGCTCAAGCCTAATGTCCCATGGATGCAGTGAGACAAACGTTGGCAAGTTGTGCAAAGTGAGTGAAGTTATCAAACTCGGCCTGAGTCAATTTACGCTCTGAGGTCGCGCGGTCAGCATAGATCATACCTATCACTTTGTGATCTATCACCAAGGGGGAAATCATGAAGCCCGTGGCTGATGTTTTGCTTTTCAGATCCGGATCCATATACAAGCGCCATTTAGACGAACTTGGATCATCGACAAACATAGCCTGTTTGAGCTCGATACTGTCACAAAATAGGCATTGAGGTTGCTCTAAGGTAATAATAAATTCGGTCTTCATCGTCTCGGCCCCCTCGCCTAATGCGATGCGCGGCTGCAATCGTTTACGGTTAGGGGATAACAATAAAACACCGCAGCGATCCACACCCACTCCATCTAACAATCCCTCTAACGTGGTGGTGATCACCCGATTAAAGTCGGCTTTGTTTATGGCACAATCCGTGAGTTCGCGTAACTTCTTTAACTGTAAGGTCATGTTCGGCATACGAACCAAGGGGGCATTAATCTCGGCAACCAGATTTTTCTTAAGATGCATGGGGTTAGGAAGATGTTCTATAAGCACTTTAGCGCCATAGGCTTCGGCTAATTTTTTTGTGGCGTTACTACAGCGGACCATGCGAAGTTTCAGTTCATCGACCTCGATACCTAACATGCTGGCAGCTTGCTTTAGCCTAAGCTGAAGTTCCTCAGGCGCCGGATTCTCCTGTGCCAAGAGTTCACTTATCTGATTGGCTAGATAAATACTGCGGATCTCAGGGGTGCGTTCATCGGGATTACTCAGAGATTTAAGTAACACATCTCCCAGGCCCCAGCTTCGTGCGATACCGAGTGTGAGCTTATTGAAAGAGGTACCTAACATCTCACGAATGATCCCTTTCTCTTCTTTATTATCGCTACACTGATCTATAGCCGCATCAAGCGCAACCGCCTCATCACAGCCGGTGCTCCAAAAAGCGCTTTCACCTAAGTGATACAGTAAGGATGCAATAAACACCTCCTCCTGTAACTCTTCATCATGATCTCTGAGCATCATCTTGGCTAACATGGCCGCCTGAAAAGCACGGGCCATCAGTTTGATAAGTCTTTGATATACAGGCTCAGACAAGCCTTTTGATTCGAGTAAGCTACTGAGTAATTTAGCGGTAATACAGATATTACGTATAGTATCGAAACCTAACACCACAGTGGCACGACTCACGGTCGTCACCTGATTCTGACCTTTACTGTAAGTGGCGCTATTTGCCACTCTTAATATTCGAGAGGTCAATGCATTATCGTGCATCACGCTCTTCCCGAGTAATCCCAGGGAAGATACGTCGTCTTTAGCCAGCTTCTCCAGTGTTTTCACCGTAGAGCATAATGCCGGCATCTCCTGATCGCTGATGCGCTTAGTCCAGTAATCGACTCCCTTCGATTTAACCTGAGATTGACTCTGAGTTTGGGAATTCAAATAGTTCTCTTCTCATAGATGCTTATAAAGGATTGAGATAAGCTTTTGCCTACATCTAAAGTATAGGCATAAAAATTTATAACATAGTTAATACAAATAATACCAATAAACATAGCCTAGCTTAAGTAAAATACCGAAACAGTTTGATTTGAAAGTGGTTACCGACATCAACTGCCTATTTATCGACCATGCCTTGTACTATTTGGAAATCAAAAACCACAGTTAAGAAGTGAGTGTCGAAGGGGAAAAACAGATAAAAAAATGCGGCTCAATCGAGCCGCGAACACAAGCAAACATTGTCGTAGCAATGTTATTCTTTAAAATAGTCGTCTGGAATGAAAAACCCATGCAGCACGTAGGAATACTGCACGGGGACAACGGCTGCAGAGCAGCAAACTGAAATAGTTAAATTCCCTCACAGAGCAGCAGTAACTCCTTGGCACGTATAGGGCCATCGACATCTCGGGTGATGTGTAGCTGATTCTTCTGTCCGGCACCTAGATATTGATTAAAGATCGCCATGGCCGTACCGGCAAGCTCAGGATGTGCCACCCAAGTGCCGTCATGTCCGTTGCGGGCCTCGAGTTCCTTATCTGTCCGCAGCTGTTGTAATACGGTTTCGTTTAGCTCTGCATCTTTCGTCGGAATAAACGCCACCATACCACCCATAGCGAGTGCGCCACGCTTATGGCATACCTTAACCAATAAACGGGAAAATACGCTTAAAAATGCCTCATCCATGGTTAAGTTCTGTCTATCGGTCAGCACATGTTCACCATGATTATTAAGGGTCTTTATATCACGAAAAATATAATCCCAACGGCCACAGTTGAGTGCCACTATATTCGAACGTAACTCGAATAAGATCTCTTCCATCTCAAATACCGCAGGTAAGGTCTCTATCAGACACGTACACTTAATCGTGCCAGGTAGAAGACAGAAACGTTCCTCGACATAGGCAAAAACCTTAGCCCACCAACGGGCTTCAAGATGACTTTCCAGTTTTGGGATATAGAAATAGGGGCCACTACCTTTATTCAGTAGCTGGCGATAGTTATTGTAAAAATAGAGGGCAAAATCAAATAGCGATGCAGGAATACTTAGCCCATTAAACTCAACATGCTTCTCAGTTAAGTGCAGACCACGGACGCAACATATCAAAACGGCGGGATCTTCATTAAGCCGATAGTGTTTTGCGGTGGTAGGATCGGTATATTCTATGTTTCCTGCCACGGCATCGCGCAAATTAATCTGTCCTTCGACGACCTTATTCCAAGTGGGAGCTAAAGAATCTTCGAAATCAGCCACAAATACTTTTGCATTGGCATTAAGCGCATTGATCACCATCTGACGTTCGACCGATCCCATTATCTCCACCCTTCTGTCTTGTAGATCTTCTGGGATACCACGGATCTGCCAACTAGCCTTTCTAACCGACTCTGTTTGAGCTAAGAAGTCAGGCCGCTTACCGGCATTCAACTCCTCCTGCCTATGTGAACGCTGCACCAGCAGTTCAGGTATTTCTGCAGCAAATTGTTGACACAACACATTCAATAAGCTCAGTGCACCTTGACTAAAAATAGCTTCTTGGCCATCGACATCTTCACCTATGATGTTAAGTTCGTTGTTAGATTCGACATCTCGTTTGCTGCAATCTGGGCTAGCACTATTGGCGGAAGAAGCAGAAAAAGAGACTGATCTCGTGTTTGCCTTAAGCTCGGGTGTTATTGCCGACAAAGCTTGCAGAGGCTCACCGACCTCTAGACTTCTAAATTGAGGTTCACGCTGGACCCTACTCAATACATCTTGTGTCATTTGTCGCTTCCTCTTCTGTGCTATTTAGCGATGCATTCGCTGTGCTTCGCCGACTTCAATCTCGAATCTATTTGCATGTTCGAATCAGAACAACTGCTGGACTCTCGACTCGCTTCAATGAGTCAAGAACTGAATGCTATCGCTTCATTTTGAACAAAACCTACTAACAAAATCGATCGTTTGCAATGGTAAAACAGTACAAACTGAAATCATTTATTAAATAGAAACTAAGAGGAACAAGGAATTTTTACACCAACAAAAACAACCTAATACACTGAAAATAAACAATATAAACGCCAATAAAAAGAGAGGCGCATTCAAATAAATAAGTTATTGGACAAATTAACCAGAGATCTTAATTGGTAATTTATTACGTAACAATATTACATTAAGTAACTATAACTATACACCTGAGACAAACGGCCCAGAAAATATACACAAGCTCTTCTGTTTGGTACTTCCCCATAGGTAAAACCATAACATCACGATATTTCAATGACTTATACAGTTCTGATAAAACACAGTATTTAAACGATTGTTTTAATTTTACGTTTACGAAAACGTCAACCTAAAAACAGGCGCGCACAACAAGGCATTAACAACTCTCGACGTATGTTTGTCGATCAACATGGGAAAAAACATTGGTTAAATCGGGAAAAACTTAGAAAAAATATCAGAAACTCTATTGGATTGCTCACGAGAAGTCATGCCAATCGGTATAGATTGAACTCAGCTTCGAACTGAAATAGGTGATACTAAGAGTGATAGGAAAGCTAGAATGTTGGAATGAGATCTCCAAGGGCCAATAATACTCCCGGTATCATCATGGCATTTGCCACATCCCTGTGGGTCAGATTCAGGAGGTACGAGCACCTTCATACCGATTCTCTAAAAGCAGCTTACTATCTAAGTGCCACTATATGGTCAACCTAAGCCGTTAACCTAGAGCCATCTTACTCTTTTGATAACCAGAGCGACTCTGCTCAATCTCAGGCTTATAAAGTGTGACACAGTTGCGCCCCTGCTCTTTAGAGTGATACATGGCGATATCGGCTCTATGCAGCAAGGGATCTAAACTCAAGTCATCTTCACTACTCGTCGATACGCCAAAGCTTGCCGTGATATTAAAATTGTGGCCAGAAAATCTGGTCTCAATTGATTGAATAAGGCTGCGATACTCTTCCGCCATGGCATTCGCTTTAGCTTCATCAGTACCAGGTAGAAACAGGGCAAATTCCTCACCTCCGAAGCGTGCAAAAATATCATCGCTTCGACTGATTTTATTGATCACTTCCGCCACCTTCTTTAATACCCAATCTCCGGTACCATGGCCATAGTTATCATTGATGCGCTTAAAGTAATCGAGATCGAACATGATGACACTAAACATTCCTCTCTTCGATGCAGTCTTAATATAACTGTTTTCAGCAATGTTCTGAGCTGTACCGCGATTGAAAATCCCCGTTAAAGCATCGTGCTGGGCCAACTGTTTATATTTACGCTTCTGCATCGTCATTACCAAAGCGAAGATAGCCAATAAAACTAATCCACCGAAAACGAACGTATTCATCATCCGTTCATTTCTTCGTTGTAATTCAGTCAAAGTCGCCTTAGCTGTATAGAGCTCGCGATCTTTGTTGAGATAACGTATCTGTCGTTCTTTCTCAATATAATTAAGCTTAGTCGTCTCAAAGGCGATGATTTTACTTTGGGTTTCACCTAAATCTGTTAAATAGTTTTGCAGGTATAATTTTCTGTTTGTTAATGCCGCATCTATATTAGCAAGATTTTCGTTTACTTCGGAGAGTATGAGATAAAAGCTCGCTAACAGCTGTTTGTCTTTAAGGCTACTAATAAGTTCAGATACCTCATTTAATCTTGACAAGGCTTGTTTATATTTAGCCTCACCCATATCAACCTTAGCTAATGCCATATTGATATCAGCAATATCGAGCGGGTAAGGAATTGAAGAAGATAACTCCAATGCTTGCTTTAATATGAGCCTAGCTTCAGTCAATTTATCTAGCTGCATGGTAATCTTACCAAGCCCAATCAAGGAACCAGCCATGACCATCTTCTCATTAGCCAGTGAACACTCATCAAAAGCATCTTGATACATATCAATAATTTTTGTTCCATATCCAACTTGATCCTTAAATACTGCATTCAAGCTTTCAGCATAGGAAAAAGTGGTAAAGCAACGATGTCGCGCTTCTGACATGTTCGGCAATTTTTTATGAAGAATCTTTGCATATTTCAGTGCTTCATTATTCAAGTTCATCTGCACTAACAGCTCAATAGCTAAAGTGTATCCATACACCTCACTCTCTATATCATCAACCTCAGCAAGTAAGGGCAGTAGTTGATGCAATGTCTGTAATGACTTAGCATAGTGGTTATAATGAGAGTAAGTGTTTGCTAACAAATATAGAAACCGACTTTTATACTTAATAAGACCTGTATTGAATGGGCTAGCCAGTTGTTCATTTAAGAGACTTATGGCCATTTCTGATTTTCCAGATAAGGCATATGAATGTGCTCGAAGCAAACTGTAGCGATAAACTTGCTCTTGGCTCATGATTGAAGTAAAAGAAGATAACGTCTTAAGTTGGTCAATAACGACTTCAGGTTGCTGTGTACGGATATGTTCTAGTTTTAAGAGTGCTTTATCTAAATATTCTGGGCTGACATTAGTAACCTCTAGTTGTGTTATTTTTTTATTACCACTAAATTCAGCTAAAGCTTTTGTCGGGAATACACTGAAAACTCCCGAAATCATCATAAAAATAGAAGCTAAAAACAGTTCTCTCATATTAAAAACACTTACTACGCCATCGATTTTTTTAAAAGTAATCTCATAGATTCGAATCACTCTAGTTATCATTTTTATGTTTGACATAGTAGACTCTAGTTCAGCACTAAATAACCTATTAATGATTAAGACAGTAAATATCTTGCAGCTCATAATCCTATTAGAGCTGCATAAAAATTGGCCTTGATACATTAATCAGGATTTCTTATATATTTACTATACGCTCTCTTGTCACTAGTCACATCAGTCAAGCTATTTTCATCACCTGAGCGCATAGCATTTTTCTCTTTATCATTAAGTCCAGCCTCTTCCATCACCTGCTCAGGAGTCTCAAGGTATTTAGCATTTAACTTTGCATCTGAACTTAGGTTTTCTAACAGGTCATTTAACTTTGACATTAAGTCGATCCTTTTATGTAATTACGGTCTTTTATTTATAGCGATACTGCAATGCTACCTAACTTATTCTTTAACCCTTTGTCTTTTAAGTTATAATTTAAATTTAGAACTAAAGTTTATGACTGATTTTATAAAAGTCTATTACCCTAAATCCGCGACGGTGATGCCTAACTTGGCTAAGATATCATGGTTAATCTCAAGCTTTCTCGACGGCGGAATAAGCAAGGTACTGATGGCGCTTAACTGTGCGAAAGGAAGATTTTTCAGGGGTAACTTGTCAATTCTAGGTTGCTGTACCGGTAGAGTTGCTGCTTCATAGAGGATGATTTCATGATCGAGTGGATACCATTCATTTAGCTGTTCCACCAAGACTTGCAAGCGATCCGATGACGTATGAAACTCAGTCAAGGTGTGCTCACCTGCGATGCCTATCTGCCACAATAATAGGTGTGTCGTTGGGTCCGGTGTATGTTTGTAAAACATAAACTGACTCGCTTCAAAACTCTGATGACCAGAATGACCTGGATCTATTCCTAAGTCGGCCCATAAACAGGCCTCCGCCGAAATACCCGGCTCCATCTTAGCCCTGTATCCCTCTCCCCTCGCCAGCTCGATGGCAAAGTGAGATACACAGGCAAATACACCTGGATGACCGTAGAGTGCACAAACCACTTTCTTGCCATCGCGAACCGCATTTAAAATGGCTTGTACCATCTGGTCATAAGTATCACGACGGCTTTTAGTTTCGTCACCTTGAGCATAGTAAGGCTGCAGGCTACGAACATCACTATTGAGGGTTTCCAGCCAACGCTGTGCAAACCCATCTGGCACGAGCGAAAACACCACATCGGCATTTTCTATATAACTCTTGCTGAGAACACTTATCTGACCAGCTAGATTGAGGCCAGTACCGACACAAACTAGGCTACCTTGGTGACATGTACTATTTTGTAGCGTCGGCATTACTTGAGTTCTCTAGATAGACTATTCATCAAAACATATTCTCATAACTTTTCTGTTACTTTGCAAGTTCTTATTACTAAGAAAACAAACTTAAATAAATTAATATGTTGCAGCTCAACTTAGCTGTTTAAAAAACTAAACTTGGTACATTTTGACTATTTTATAGAGTTATCAATCTAAGCTATCTTAGCTAAGCTGCAGCCCACCTAACACAGGACAAAAGTTTCCAACTTAAGACACACTTTTCACACCTCACTTTTAGCTGGATTTCACACCAGTTTGTTGCACAAAAAGAAAACAGTTAAACCTATAATGCTAACTTTCTGAACCAATCGAATAGATGATGGTCGAATCAGTCGGTCTTACCAAGAGATTGGCACGACTCAAATTAACGGAATAATGTTCCATCAACTCTTGTCACAGTAGCTTGTGCTTGGGTATGATGACCGATAGATTTTTATGAAGTAGTGTATTCAATGACAATTAAAAAGAAGAGCCTTACCCTTTTGGGCGCCGCTGCGCTCTCGTTATCAGTAACAGGATGTAGTGTATTTGACTGGCTGATCTATAAGCCAGATATTCCACAAGGTAACTACATGGAAACTCAGCAGGTAGAGAAACTGCGTATTGAGATGACCAAGGAGCAAGTTGAATACATACTAGGCAGACCCGTATTACGTGACAGCTTTTCCGACGATACTTGGTATTACGTGTATCACTATAAGAGTGGACGTGATGCCAGCATCATACACAAAGAGCTGATCATTCACTTTGAAAATGACATTCTGATTAAAGTGGTAGGGGATTACGATCTTGCGGAAGATTTTGATACACCACTAGACCAGAGCCGTCTTCCTGATGCGTCTATGCTAGAAACTGAAGTTGAAAACAATGAAGAGCCATTGATCCCGGAGCAGCGTCCTGATACTAAGCCATTAGTAGAAGAGAATGATCCTGAATCTCAAGCAGAAAAGAAGTTTGAATAGCAGAAGCTTAATGAATTAAGTCGATGTGTTCCTAGCGTCAGGCGTCAGGCGTCAGGAACACATTCAATTATTATCTATATCTTTCCGCCCGTGATCTTATTTATCCGGCCTTCCTCTTTCGCTTTTTCGGCACGACGACGTCGTACATCTTTCGGATCAGCAATCAAGGGACGATAAATCTCTACCCTCTGCCCGGGCATTAAGACTTCGTTATGCTTAACCGCACGGCTAAAAATCCCTAGCTTGACCGTTTCAAGGTCGATTTCAGGGAAATAGGTAATCATGCCGCTCAATTCCACCGCTTCAATACAGCTAGTTCCTGGCGCCACTTTTATCTGGATACGTTTTTGCTGTGTGGGTAAGGCATAGATAACCTCTACCGCAAAACCTTCCTGCTCTATGTTCATCAATTTATCTCTTTCAATATGGAACAAGCTAAAAGCAATTAGCTAGTAGCTTATAGCTCGAAGCTCATAGCTAATTGCTGACGACTATCGATAGATCACTTTCGCTCTGCCGGTAAACGCCGTCACCATAGATGACATCAACTCTTTAAACACCTTGCCGAAAGCCAGTTCAACGAGAGAGTTAGAGAACTCGAAACTTAACTCGAAATCTATCTTGCAGGCATCTTCGGTCAATTCAGTGAAGCGCCACTCGCCGAGCAAATGCTTGAAAGGGCCATTTTCTAAAGAAAGCTGAATACTCTTACCCGGTATGACTTGATTACGGGTAGTGAAGGTTTTACTAATACCAGCTTTGGACACATCTACAGATGCGAGCATAGTCTCACCGTCAAACTCGAGCACCTTGCCACCGACACAACCGGGCAAAAACTCTTTATAGGATTCAACATCATTGACGATTTCATACATCTGCATTGCGCTAAAGCGCACTAACACACTGCGGGATATTTGGGGCATTCTACTCTTTACCTGAAACAGTTTATCTCAACAATTTGATTAAACCAGTTGCCAAAGACAATCACCTTAACGAACGCTAAAGATGATCACTAATGACAGGATTTTAACACGATCATAGAAAAACGCATATTCACCTCTTCCTAAAGTGAGACACCTAAAAGCACCGCTTGCCTAATTGCCTCCTTAAAGCAGGCTTTGTTTGTTCAAAAATCACGCAAACCCTCGTTATTCTGCAGAAATGTCTGAATAATTCGTCGGCAGCAATTCCAAAAAACTTGTCCCTGCGTATAATAGCCAGCCTATGGCTAAGAAAAATGCAAAAAAATCAAAAAACTCCTCCGCATCGATTGCCCGTAATAAACGCGCAACCTTCGACTATAAATTCGAAGAGAAGATGGAAGCAGGTCTGTCCCTAATGGGATGGGAAGTTAAGTCTATTCGAATGGGCAAGGTTAACTTGTCTGAAAGCTATGTGTTTATGAGAGAAGGCGAAGCCTTTCTCTTCGGTTGTACCATAGCGCCATTGAATACCGCATCAACCCATGTCGTCTGTGATCCTATGCGCTCGCGTAAACTTCTGCTCAAACGAAAAGAGCTAGATAAGTTACAAGGGCTCGTCGATCGTAAGGGCTACTCTATCGTACCTATCTCTATGTACTGGCAGAAAGGTGCCTGGGTCAAAATCGAGATAGGTCTAGGTAAAGGTAAGAAAGAACACGATAAGCGTGACGATACTAAAGATCGTGAATGGCAGATTGAAAAAGCTCGAACAATGAAAAAAGCCGTACGTGGTGAATAGCACTCCCGTCTCTCCGGCAATGCTTTTAAGCCGGAGTCCGGTCATGAAACGAAGTTTTAAATGATAAAATGCTTGGTACGAACAATGAATAGCCAATCATTTACTGAAAAACAATAAAAAACACGCAAAACGTACGGATAACGAACAAACGATATAACGAGTTGCAAAACACGCTTGGTAATCGAGTGGCAACGCGTTACAATCGAATTGTACTTGGGGGCGATTCTGGATTCGACAAGATTCTCGAAACCCTGGGAGCATGCCGAGGGGAGGTTGGCCTCGTAAAAAGCCTCACTGTTATAGTTGCTAACGACTCTAACTACTCTCTAGCAGCTTAGGCTAGCTAGCCATCTTGCCGAAACTTCTCAAATGGGTTTGGTTTATAGATGGTCATCTTACATTTGATAGCGAGGGAACCACGTTCAGGGGTGAACCGCGAAATAGTACTGAACTCGCCAATTGCAATCCTGTCTTTCGGAGTGTACTTGGTTAACCAAAAGAGAGACTAAGCATGTAGCGCCTTGGATGTAGGCTTTTTGGACGCGGGTTCGAGCCCCGCCGCCTCCACCAAATACAACAAAGGGTTAGCCGAAAGGCTAACCCTTTGTCACATCTAATGTCCACCAATTGACCACACAGCTTTTATCTTTGTCCACCGATCAATCCTTTTACTATCCAGTTCTGTCCTACAATATAATTACGTCCGCTCCTGTGCACCAAACTGGTCCAGCCAAGTATCAGGATTAATCCTATGACAGACTCATGCGCTAATGTAAATCAGTTGATAATCGATATTTACTTGAATGATAGCTCATCTATTCCTGACTACACAAAAGCATTAAATATCAATGCAAGAATAATACTGGACCACACAAAAATAATATCAAACTTACACCAAGCCTATCTCCTGAGAGAACTTATTGATGAAGAACAAAAACAGATAAACCAAAAACATGATCCAATGAGAGCTCAATTATTAACTTATATAATGTTAATAGGAGACTGCTTTGACGCTATTACCGATGACCTTTTATTACTTTCAGCATTTGAAACACATGCAAAATCAGAACTTCTTCATCAAGGATTTATTATTCATACATTGATCAAGCCAAAAGAAATTGCCAGACAACAGCAGAATAAGCCAGTATCTATAAAGACAATTCGAGAAGCAAACCAAAGAAATGAAAGTGTAAAATTTACGAAGTACGAGAACACACTGAGTGTCAGTAAGTTACTTCAACCTAAGTATTTGGAGAAGTTTAACTTAACACCTTCAGAAGTTCAGGGAGTAGAAGAAGTTCGTAAACGGAGAAATACTGTCCATTTCCAACTTGGTTCCTCATATAGAGTAAGTTCTGACCTTCTAAACTTTGTTAGTTTTCTTGACGCATCGTTACCGAAATCTAAATAATAAAAAGGCAATATCTCTTCAGTTTAATTCGCGTACAACCATCTGTTTTTATGAAGTTAAATACCACAGGTTAAAATTCAACTCCATACGAGAACCCACGAAGTCGAGTATAAAATCATTAAACATGCGGGTTTCACTTTGATATAGGCACATAAAGCCGCCATACATAACTGAAATCCACTGAAATAAACTGCGATCCTTTCAGATCTTCGATCCGCTACAACCCCCTTACAGCCTCGCGGACTGGCAATATGAACTGCAGTAGTAAAAAACTGCAAAAAATTGACAATAAAAGGCCCGCAGGAGGGTGAGGAAGAGTGCGGATTTCGTGGCGGAAGGGTTCAGTGGCGTGGCTTGTCTATTCAAATTAACCTTTAATAATTCAGCCCCTTCCACCTATTAGTACTAGTACTTTTCGAAACTAGTAGGATGTTAATTAAATTTCACCATGTTACTTTAGATGTCACAATAAATGTCCAAAATGCTATCAACAAATAATGTTGGCTTTAGTTTATGCAGGGGGGTAAAAGGTATGTACGATAAACAATATCATCCACAGGTCATTAAAAGCCCCAAAGCTAACAACATAATTTGTAGAAAGCCGAAGAGTGAAAATAATAACTTTCAAGATAACCGAGGAGCAAACCTTAGCTTTGTAGATAATAGAAATGAAATTATTTCCTTTGCTGATAACCGTGAGGTATCAAGTATCCAAAGGCAAGTAAAAGTAGCAAACCATCCAGTTACTAATTCGACTGTTTTCGATGATAATAAACAAAAAATTACATCAGGACTTCCAACTAGATTTAGAAAAGCTCCTGCAAAGATTAATGCTGTTCTACGAAGACTAAAGAAGTGGGCAAATGATGGCAATGAGAGGGCGTACGCTTCATATAAGGAAGCGGCTGCTGCTGCCTTTAAGGAAGTAATGAGAGAAAAAAACCTAAAAGTAAAAGTACCTAAGCCAATTAATTTGAAATTAGGCCTTAAAAAAGAAGGGTCTCCCTCACCTACATCTCCCGGTTCAGCCACAAAAAAAATTAGTAAAATGAGGAATATTGCAAGAAAACAAAGCGAAGTAATGGACAGCGATGAAGGTATTTCGAATTTACGAGATCATAGTAAGTTAAGAACTATCCATTACCCTAAATCAGGACCGAACAGACAAAAATACACAGTGGGAAAGGGGGGGAGTTTTGTACTAGGTGGCACATCAGACGGCACGTACAAAGGAGAGATTGAAAGTGCTAAAAGTAACGGAGGGATGGACGATAAACAACTTGCAACTGTATTAGTATCCCGCCTCACAGATAAAAATGCAGTTATCCCTCCCAGCTTTAAAGGTGGTGCTAATGAAGTAAATAAGCTAGTAGCTATTATCTTGACTGCAGAAAACACTAGGGCAACTATAAACATAGCGGCGGTTATTTCAGCATGTAATGAAGTCATTAGTGGTAAATGTAAAAATCTATATGATTCTTTGAGTAAGAACGCTCTTTTAACAAAAAATGATGGAGGAGCATTTCGCAGTGGTTACCACAAAAACTCAGGAGTGAAACAAGATGATGACTTTAAAGAGGTAGCAAGTAATCAGTATGACGCTATGAGAAATTTAGCAAAAGTAAACGAAGTTAATACTGCTGATGAAGAAGCAATGTCGACATTTTTTTCAGGAATTACTAGCTCAGCGAGAGATGTAATCAAAAGTAATATGGAAATAGAGAAAGATTAGAGCCATTTCTTATCACTTGTTTATTGAATTATGTGACTGCCACCTGAACTGCCACCGATTACAACCGCTTCACCATTGCTGGTTATCTCATCGATGACGAAAATCTAACGGGCCACCCATTTTAAGATTATCCGCTCAAGCTCACCGATGTGGGTTGAGAACAAAGGCCCTAAGACTGCCACTCTAAACGGCTGTATGACTAAATACCCCGATAAACCAAACACAACAGCTAAATTTGTCATCAAGCGCTCGTAATATACAAATTTTAGGCACAACAGCTTAGTTTGTTGCATGACTTTGCAGAGAATTAGTTAAACCACACAGAGAGGTGTCAGCGATGCCAGTATCGGCAATTACTGACATTGGTTATACGCTTTTTATCAAGGTGCTCGCTATAGAGTGTCAACTCTTCTAGCGTACCTACCGGACCTTTAAAGAGATATTTGAATTCATTGGTTACTTTAAGCCAGTTTTCAAGCGGAATATTTAGCCGGTTTAATATCTTCAGCGTACCGGCTTTAATCGCACCTCGTTTATCATCACGTATTACTCGTCCGGTATCATCAACCAGCTCTAAGTAATCTGTAATATCAAACATTAACCCCTTAGGCACATCTTTACGTTCGTTGCCCACAAATGGCAGTAATTGACTTGGTTGCTTGCCTATGAAGGCTGCTTTAATTCGACGCTGTATGCTAGTGAAATCAGATTGCTCTGGCGTATCAGCCATATTGGCTCTGATTGGGTTGAGGTCAACATAAGCCATGCAAGCGAGTACGGCAGCTTCGTCGAGTAATGCTTGGGACTTGAACCTGCCCTCCCAGAAGCGTCCGGTGCAGTTATCCTCTTTATTGGCTTGCCTCGCTATAGGCTCGTTAAGTGCGCGCATAAACCAACTGATATCCATTAATCGACGCTGGTATTCAGCTATCGTTTCGTTGAGCGTTTCAAGCTCATAAGACTCAATGGCATCACCTTTAGCGAACTTTTGTGTCAGTAACGTACCCTTGAACAACTTATGCCATTGATTTACAACATCGATACTTGTCCAGGCTTGAGCTGATTCTGAATCTATTCTCAACACGACATGCAGATGATTCGACATTACCGCATAAGCTGCAATGTCGATGGCAAAGATAGAGGTCAGAAGTAAAAGCCTATCTTCTGTGCTCGAAAGATTGGCCAGAGTAATCATCGACTCCACATAAAAATGCCCTCCTCACCGTGCGGCTCACACAGTGATAAAAGGGCGTATCTTCCAAACTTACCTGAGTAGAACGAGGTCTAGGCATCCTTGCCTCCTGAAACATCCAAAATCGAATCTTTCAAGTGTAGATGTCAATGCGGTGTTCTCTGAGTTAAAAAATCTAGGCGAGTGGACCCTACCCAACCCACTCGATGGTATTTCACAATTTAAAATTGAGGACACCGAACTCGCGTTCCTCTACCCAGAAGAGATCCCCATTGTCCTCACCGAATGTGATAACGCCGAATATGAACACCTAACCACCATAGTGCTGATATGTTTAGCCACCGGTTGCCGCTGGTCAGAGGCCGAAGGTTTGCGCGGCAGTCAAATAGCCCACAACCGGATCACCTTTGTGAAAACCAAAGGTAAGAAGAATCGAACTGTACCGATAGCCAAAGAACTGGCAGAGAAGATACCGCGTGCTAGAGGCCCATTATTCAGGCCATGCCGCAAGTCATTTGAACGCGCTATCAAGCGCACCAAGCTGAATTTCCCAGACAGACAGATGACTCACATTTTACGCCATACATTCGCCAGCCACTTTATGATGAACGGCGGCAATATCTTGGTACTGAAACAGATACTGGGGCACTCAGATATCAAAGACACAATGCGCTACGCCCACTTCGCCCCCGATCACCTGGACGACGCAATCACCAAAAAACCAATAGCCGAACTATTGGGTAAAAGTGAGATTACGAATTAGGGTGGTTACCAACGCCTCAAACACTAGCGCGTAGGTTGGCACTGTTTTTGCTGCTTTTATTTTTAGCAAAGACCGTGACAGCCGTTATGCGTCCAGTGATTTGACTTGTTATGCCTGTTCTAACTGTAAGTGTATTTCGTATGAATTGACGCTAAGAACTTTTGCTTTAAACCCACGATTAATCAACACTTCTTGTTCATCAGTTAGCTCACCAGATCCCGGTATTGTGGTAATTGGCGGGATAATACAGTTTACTTTGTCTAACCCTTGAATCTTGAGTAGTACTGAGCCATAGTTTTTTGCTCGTTCTTTCGAAACTGTTGTGCTAAAGAAAGTATAAATATCAATGATATCTCCCACCGAACAAGCGCTAGGAGTAAATTTATTGTAATAAGGTTTATCTGAGCTAATACCTTTATAAACTATAGATTTTGAGTCAAAGAAAAAAGATTGAGCTTTAAACTCTGACTCTAGATCGTCGAGTAGCGTATTATGATTTAAATCCGCAACGCTACCAAAGGTGCTTAATCCATCAATAGCACATTTGCTTTGATTTCCTTCAGCTTCAACTTCCAAGCAAAAATTAAGCTGAGAGTCGTTTACCTCGTAACCATTGTTTTTTGAACATTGGTAATGTGTAACAGCATCACTGGAATTAATCGCGATACTATTAGCTTTAAGATACAAGGAAAATGTATTACTTCCACTAGAGTCATTAGACGTATTTGGTAAGGTAGTTTGTATCATTGTTCTTCCATTGAAATTTAAAGGCATAACGCTTGCGACAATGGCACTTTGGATTTGTCGTGTTTTGCGTCTTTTTGCAAAAATGGTGACAAAACTAAAATATCCGTTTGCTTGCACTGTGTTAGAGCCCGAAAACAGACCCCATAGCCCCAAGAACTAGTCCGACAACACCTCCAATAAGGTGACTCTTCATTTTACTCAGAGGTGTATTGGATTCTGCTATTTCAGCGGTTAAAGAATCTATCTGTTTTGTTTGTTTTTCAAGAACTTCTGAAATATCTTCTATTGAAAAAGAATCCTTTGACAATTTCGCTTGTATTTCAAACTGATTCATAGCTTTGATGCTTAAACCTAACCTTATATAAGCTCCGTCTTCACAAAGCACAATTGACTCCGATTTTTTAACATCTAATACACAAATATTCAGAATATGCCTAAATCGAATGTTTTCAAATTTAAAAATATCAGTATCACTTAAAAGTTTTCTTGATTGTTTAATCAAATCTATAGCTTGCTCTTCTTTAATACCCGGGCAATTGGTTGATTCTACAACGCCGATGAGAACCCTTCCCCCATCTGCGTTTGCAAGAGCTACAATTACTTTTGCTAAGATTTTAGGGCTCACTTCTTGGGTTAAAAATACTATTGTTTGACTTTCACCCTGAGCGGCTATCTCTGAAATATTTAAATTCAATTTAGTAATCCATCTGTTGTGTAGATAGGGGGTCTAACAGTTTATTATTCAAACCTCTGAAGATAGTCTATCTTATGAGGTAGAGAGCGACTATGTTCAAGCGCACAAAACATATCAACAGAAAGTTGATCAACCCACTCTTTATTAAACCGTTAAGGTTATAGGCAACGTTCATGAAGCCTTCATGCTCTACCATATTGGCGTCGAACGATTGTGATTACTGATTATGATTTTGGCTAACCTATAGTTCATAAAATTGAGATGATACGATGTGATCGCATAGATTGCTATAGCACCTATGTCGGTGGTAAATAATGGCGGCAAACATCACCAGTCACTTTATGATGAACAGCGGCAATATCCTTCTTTTCAGAAAAGTGAAAAAACAGATACTCGGCCACTCAGATATCAAAGACACCATGCGCTACGCACACTTCGCCCCCGATCACTTGGACGATGCGATCACAAAAAACCCAATAGCAGAACTATTGGGTAAAAGTGAGATTAAGAATTAGGGTGGTTACCAATGCCGTAAAGTTGGCTAAAATGGAGCGAAGCGGAACGAGCCAACTGTTACGAATCCGACTTTGTTGCCTTGTTATTAACCTATTACAATTCAGAGCACTCAAGGCTCCAGCTAGATTTACTTATAGTGCATGCAAAAATTTTGGCCTTAGGCTGATGCTCTTTTGCCACTTTATATAGTTCATGGTCTCCAGTGGATTTCAATGTACTTGAGCGTACACCTAAATATATTTCTTTAATGGTACCTTTAGGAAGGGATAATAAGTATATAGGTCTACCTGACACTTCAATTTCTGAAAATTCACCACTTTTAATAGATGGGGTCTTATCTACACCCTTTAGACATTTAACAATTCGAACTTCTTCTTCATAAGACCAACACATAGGTTTAAATAAAAACATACGTTGAAGTCTTTCGAGCTGCCCATAAGGAAAATGAAACGTTCCACCAACTTCCATTGTCTCTGTCGGCTTGCTTAAAAAACGGCTATCAGGTTTCTTACCTGTATAAATTACACTTCCGTATTGAATTGGAACCAGATTAGTATCTTCGCATGTAAACGCTTCTATGTTTGAATCGAAGCCAATAACCATTCCAGTATGTTCGACGCTATAATGAGCCCACATTAGAGGATTTAGTGGCTGTCTTGTTAGAGAAAGTATTCCTGTAGTTCTTTTCCATATGTCTTTTTTTATCCACGACCGAACTCCTTTAAACAATGAATCAACAGGGTTATCTCCTCCCTCTGAGGGATAGGAGGCTTCAAGCTCGAAGGGATCATTAAAATTACATGGCTGAGAAAAACCCACTGAGTTATTCTCAATGATTTTCATCCCGACATCATGAGATACATATTTGTACAAAATCACATTCCTTCCCCCCTTTAGCTACTAACGCCCGCATTTGCGACTGGTTTGGAGCGTAGCGGAAAATCAGTTCGGCAACATCCATTCGTTAGAGCCTTTACTTGATGGACTCAAAACCATTTATAAAGTTTTCCGAGCACTGCCTAACAAGAGGAATTAGCCGCTTCACTTCTCGACTTCTAAACTTTATGGTTTGATTAATTCGAACTGTAGTATCGCCAGTATTGTCAATGTACTCTTGATCAATACGCCCGCCATTATGAGTAAATACATGGCGACGATTGAACATCTTATTTAGAAATTTTTGTTCTTGGTCTGTTATACCTTTAAAAATATCGATATCAAACCAATTCTTTATAGCTGAAGCAGAGTTGATAATCCCTTGGAAGCTAAGCCTATTTATGTCCGATCTTCTTTTAGGAGTGGCAGGAAAATTGGCCAGATGGATACGTAAGTTATTTGCAAGTGCCTCAAACTCTGATACGCAACGAGTTAACTTCTCCCACTCAACCTCTCTATCTGCTCTATCCTTAATATTTTCAACCACATCAGCTAATTGCGCTTCAAATGCGTCAAATTTCTCGGTTAGGATTTCAGCGTAATTAGGCTTCGAGCAAGCGGGACACACCCCATAATCACCCAGAATGTCATAAAGACATCTACACTCGCATTTTTTCTTTGTTTGTTGCCTCTCTTCCGGGTAAAGCCAGTCGGGACTATTATCTTCCATATTGTTGAGAAGTTCGTCCAGATCAACAGTAACGTTTCGCTTTTCATTGTGTGCCATTATGAAAGATTCACAGAAATGGCGAAGAAACTTTAGCTGGTTCTCTGTCAGAAACTCAATGCCTTTTTCAATATCACCGCAATATGGGCAAGTTGTGTTGCCCGAAATAGAGTTACTTCTAAAGTAGGAGTTACATTTTGGGCAAGACTGACCAAAGAGGCCTTCTCTATCCGAGAGTAAAAACGCTAGCAATGATGGTTGCGGATAGGGTATTACCGCGCCTATCCCACCACAGGGAACAAAATCGAGAACCTCGCCATCATACGATATACAGAGCTGAACCATAGTTGTTGCCCATGGATTCGCATGGGAAATTCTAATACCCACTCCTTGCCCACCCTCACTGTATAGGAATTCAATTTTCCCACCTGTATGAGCTATTTCTTGAAATTCTTCCATAGTTATTTTTTGTGTTGCTCTAACAGTTTATTATACATACTCATAGGGTAGTCTACCTTATGAGGTAGAGAGCTACTACGTGCTAGCGCACAAAAAAATATCAATAGAAAGTTGACCAACCCACCCTGTTTCTCATGAAAAAAGAACACTTTAGGCTTCAAGGCGACGCTCTTGAAGCCCCTCATACTCTACCACGGTTAAGACAGCCTTAGTTTTAGCCTTCAGCATCACTTCTCCTGCCGTCAATAATGGCGGCAAAATGGCGGCAAACATTACCACCCACTCATAGAATGTTACACCACCAAACCTTAACCATATGAAAATACAGCAGAACAAAGTGGTATCAATGGCCTTGATAGGATGTAGGCTTTTTGGACGCGGGTTCGAGCCCCGCCGCCTCCACCAATTACTAAGAAAGGCCAACCACTTCTTATAACAAGAATGGTTGGCCTTTTTTTTATTGCTTAAATTCAATCTATTACGCACTATCCCCTCCCCTGATTCAGCGTAAAACGCTTCAAAAACAACCATTCCTTCATCGTTTCTCAATGGCGACAAATGACCAAATGGCGGCAAAGTGGCGACAGCGCACAGCCATGGCTTCAAAAGGCACGACTCAATGTTTACTCCAAATAACTGGCGTTCTTGGCTTTACACAGACGTTCTGTGAGCGCTTGCAAATATTCCACTCGCTCACCTAACCATTCGAGTTCTTCCAAGATGATCACATAACTGAGTTTATAGCGAGCATCGACATAAGCTTTACGCAACAGTTTAAAGCGCTGACGATCCTCTTCGGTCCCCATCGGGAACACCGTGATAAACTCAAGCTCAATACTGGCCACTCGACCGCCTAATTTTTTTAAATCATGGCTATTGGGTTTATAGCAGGTAAAGACTAATAATATGGCACTATAGAAAGATTCGGTGACTTGATGTAACACGAATGCAGCTTTGTTTAAGAAACCTGATTCCAACATAAACCTAAAATTAATAAAAAACTCATCAGCTCCCTGAAGCCAATAATCCAAATATTCCTGTGCTAAATCATGATGTTCCTTTGTCGTCAGTTCTTTGGCTTCATCAAGGGTAAAGTTACCGGTGTCATACAACATTACCCTTCACGCTTAATGTGGCTCTGTTGCAAAGATCATCGGCTCAGCTAAGCTCCTCTTTTGTTTTAGGCCTGCTAGCTCATGAAACTCTTTAAGTATCGACAATTTTCCTATGAAATTATCATTTGGGCTGCACGTTGGTATTGTAAATACGGGATCAGCTATCGAGAACTCGAAGAGATGCTCTGTGAACGGGGTATCAATGTTGATCACAATACCATTTATCGCTGAGTTCAGCGTTATGCGCCAGAAATAGAAAACGATTAAGATGGTATTGGAAGCCCAAAGCGGGATTAAGCTGGAAGGTCGATGAAACCTACATCAAAGTGAAAGGAAAATGGGTGTATCTCTATCGGGCTGTAGATAAACAAGGTCATACCGTTGACTTTTATTTATCGTCCAGACGAAATGCTAAGGCTGCTAAACTGTTTTTGGGTAAAGCTTTGAAAGGGCTCAAATGCTGGGAGTGTCCTTCCGCCATCAATACCAACAAGGCCGCCTCCTACGGTGTAGCTATTACGGAATTAAAGAAAGAAGGCAAATGTCCTGAAGCGCTTGAACACCGGCAAATTAAATACCTGAACAATGCGGTAGAAGCAGATCATGGAAAATTGAAAAGGCTCATCAATCCTGTGCGAGGATTCAAATCGATGAAGACGGCTTATGCCACTATCAAGGGATTTGAAGTGATGCACATGTTTAAAAAAGGACAGTTCAAGATCTGGTTATCCGGTCAAGGAATAGCAGGAGAGATCCGTCTAATAACCAATGCACTGGTAAATTATTAATAACCAGTCAGATCACCGGAGCCATTTCGGGCTAAGAGCAATCTTTGCAACAGAGCCCGCTCTTGTACTTAGACCCTTCATATTTGGACCGTGTTAAAAATACTCACTGATAGCTAAGTAACGTTGACGTATATGTTCTATTAGTAGGCGTATCTTCTTCGGTGGTTTACGCGTAAAAGGATAAACAGCATAAACGCCAAGTTTTTTTGCGACTTGATTAGGCATCACATCGATTAAATCACCCTTTAACAGATCGTGGTAAACCAAGCACCGAGGTACATAAGCTATGCCATATCCGCCTAAAGCGGCTTTTCTAAGGGCGGAGGCATTGTCAGTGGTAAAGTTGCCTTTAATTTTAAGAATATAGTCCCCCTCATCGCCTTTGAACTCCCATTCGCTTGCCCCTGTTGTCTGGTAGGCGTACTGCAAACAATTATGGTCTATTAATGCTTCAGGCTCCGTGGGCCGGCCGTGGTGTTTGATGTAACCCGGGCTGGCGCAAATGATCCATTGTGACTCTATGATGTGACGGGCGATTAAACTTGAGTCTTCTAAATAACCGGTTCGGATGACAAGATCGTAGTTATCTTCGATCAGGTCGACAAAAAGATTTTCCAGTGACATATCGACGGTCATTCCTGGGTACTGAGCACAAAATTCGGCAACGGCATCGGCTAAGAGCAGCTCTCCTGAGATCGTCGGTACCGACATTTTAATGTGACCTGTGATGCTTTCACCAAATCCAGAGACGGTATTGATGGCTTCAGTTGCGACTTGCTGGACATTGGCTGCCCCTTTGTACAACTTTTTTCCCGCTTCACTTAATGTCAGCTTTCGGGTTGTTCGATAGAGAAGTTGAACACCAAGATCTTTCTCTAATCGTGCAATTCTTTTACTCACCACCGAATTGGTCAGTGAATTCTGTTCTGCAACTCGGCTGAATGAACCTTGCTCAACCACTTGAGCAAATAAAATTAAGTCATCAATTCTTGTCATATTAACTCGTTTTTGGAAAGAATCTTTTTCATTATTTCTCTATATCACAAAAAGTAAAAGAGGTACGGTTGCATTGTTGTAACAAGACAGTCTCACATGAGGGTGAGCAAAAAGCTAATCAGGCTGGATCACAGTCAATAATAAAAGGAATCACTATGAGGGTTGCCCCCTCAAATAGACATTAGGTCAATAGTGAGATTAAAGGATAAATAAGCATGAACCAAACCCTACTCGCGTTAATCGCATTTACCCCAATTGTGGTCGCAGGAGTCCTCCTCCTTCCCCTTAACTGGCCAGCAAAACGAGCAATGCCAGTTGCTTTTATAATGACCGTGATTATTGCGCTATTTAGCTGGGAGATGTCAGTCACCCGTGTACTTGCTTCATCACTGCAAGGTTTGGGCATTACGGTTTCAGTGTTGTGGATCATCTTTGGTGCCATTTTTTTACTGAATACGTTGAAGCATACTGGAGCAATAAGTGCGATACGCAATGGTTTCACTGGTATCTCAGCCGATAGACGTGTCCAAGCCATTATTATTGCTTGGTGTTTTGGCTCTTTTATTGAGGGGGCATCCGGCTTCGGCACACCAGCGGCTATCGCCGCACCGCTGTTAGTGGCAATAGGTTTCCCTGCAATGGCAGCCATATTGATGGGGATGATGATCCAATCGACTCCGGTTTCATTTGGTGCGGTTGGCACGCCGATTATCGTGGGGGTAAACAAAGGGCTCGATACCCATAACATCACAGAAGCCCTTGTTGCTAATGGCTCAAATTGGGACTTCTATTTACAAGAAATCACCACCAATGTCTCGTTAATCCACGCCGCTGTCGGGACTTTTATTCCCGTATTAATGGCCATGATGTTAACTCGGTTTTTTGGTGAAAAAAGAAGCTGGGCCGAAGGTCTGGATATCTTGCCTTTTGCACTATTTTCAGGCTTAGCTTTTACTATCCCCTATGCATTAACCGGAATGTTTCTTGGGGCTGAATTTCCCTCGCTTATCGGTGGTTTAGTGAGTCTGGCAATAGTGGTGTCTGCGGCTAAGAAAGATTTTCTTGTTCCTAAAAAAACATGGGATTTTGAAAAGGAAGCACGCTGGCCAGCGGAGTGGATTGGCTCATTAAAAATGGAGATTAAAGAGGATAACCAGCCGATGAATCTGGTATTGGCTTGGACTCCCTATGTACTGTTGGCGCTTATCTTGGTCGCTAGCCGTGTGAGTGTAGATTTAAAAGGTTTACTGCAAGGAGTGAGCTTCTCTTTTAATCACATCCTTGGAGAGATTGGGGTCAGTACGACTATTCAGCCACTTTATCTACCCGGTGGTATTCTTGTGTTTGTCGCCTTGCTGGCCGCCTTACTGCAATCTGGCAGTTTAAAGCCGATGGCTTGTGCATTGGGTGAGTCGAGTAAAACCTTGATGGGGGCAGGTTTCGTCCTTATGTTTACGATTCCTATGGTGCGGATTTTCATTAACTCTGGCGTTAACGCCGCCGACTTAGCCAGCATGCCGATGACTACGGCTCACTTAGTGTCAGGTGTTATGGGAGACTTTTTTCCTGGGTTTAGTGCCAGTATTGGTGCTTTAGGAGCATTTATTGCTGGCTCAAATACAGTGTCGAACATGATGTTTAGCCAGTTTCAGTTCGAGGTTGCTCATACGTTAGCGGTGTCGAGTGCTGCGATGGTGTCACTGCAAGCGGTTGGGGCGGCGGCAGGAAACATGATTGCCATCCATAATGTGGTAGCCGCTTCTGCCACGGTTGGTCTTCTGGGTCGAGAAGGAGCAACTTTACGTAAAACCATTATTCCCACTCTGTATTATCTTATTATCACCGGCATTGTGGGGCTAATTATGATTTACGGTTTTCATATTACCGATGCACTAATGGTTAGTGAGTCACACTGATAAGGAGCCACCTATGCGGATCTATCCGGCAAAACCTAATACCGTGTACTTTTATGGCACTTGTCTCGTGGATATGTTCGATCCAGAGGCGGGACTCGATGCCATAAGCTTACTTGAGCAGCAAGGCCTGGAGGTGATTTTTATCGAAAAACAAACCTGCTGTGGTCAGCCTGCTTATAGCTCAGGTTATACCAAGGAGGCCAAACTTATCGCACAACATCAGATGGATCTGTTTATCGAGCCTTGGCCCGTGATTGTGTTGTCGGGGTCCTGTGGGGGCATGATGCATCACCATTATCGTCGCCTTTACCAAGGTGATAGCACCCAAGCGAAAGTGGAGCAATTTTGCAACCGTGTATTTGAGCTTACTGAATTTTTGGTCAATGTGTGTCGAATTAAACTCGAAGACAAAGGGGATGCGACGTCTGTGGTGATGCACACTTCATGTGCTGCTCGCCGTGAAATGATGGTCCACGTGACTGCGACTCAGTTATTAAACCAGCTGCAAAATGTAGAGCTTAAAGAACAAGCCTATGAAAGTGAATGCTGCGGTTTCGGGGGCACTTTTGCGGTGCGCCATCCTCACATCAGTCAGGCTATGGTGGAAGATAAGACACGTCATTTATCTGAGACGAAAGCGACGGTGCTGGTCAGTGCTGACTGGGGATGTTTATTGAATATTAATGGGGCCTTTGAGTATCAGGGACAATTGATGAAAGGTCGTCATATTGCCAGCTTTTTACTCGAACGTACCGGAGGCAAGTGAGATGAGTCATTCATCAGCGGGTCCTGAACTGTTTCATTCTCAAGCTAAAGCAGCGCTTGGCGATCCTCAGTTGCGGCAGAACTTTCGTGGGGCAATGGATTACCTGCAGTACAAACGTAAAAGCGCCTTTCATGATCCTGTCGAAGAGGACAAAATTCGCGACCTATCTGAAGCGATACGTCAGCGTTGCTTGAGTAAATTACCTCAACTGCTCGAGCTGTTGGACACTACCTGTACCCGAAATGGTATTCAGGTACATTGGGCGGAAAATAGTAACGAAGCCAATGATATTATTGCCAGAATAGCTCAACGTCATGAGGCCAAATTGATCATTAAAGGCAAATCCATGGTGAGTGAAGAGATTGAGCTCAATCATGAGATGGCCAAGTTGGGTGTTGAATGTTTGGAGAGTGATATGGGGGAGTATATCGTCCAACTCGATGGCGACAAACCTTCTCATATCATCATGCCTGCTATCCATAAAAATAAGCAAGAGGTGAGTGATACCTTTGCACGTCACTTAGATAATTTCACGCCTACACTCGATGTCGATGAGCTAATTCAAACGGGACGTACTCGCCTCAGGCAGAAATTCTACGATGCTGACATTGGTCTCTCAGGGGTTAATTTTGCAGTCGCCGAAACTGGCAGTTTATGTTTGGTAGAAAATGAAGGCAATGGCCGCATGTGTACCACTGTCCCTAAGGTTCATATCGCCATTACCGGTATAGAGAAAGTCGTTGAGTTTTTATCCGATGTGCCGCCGTTGTACAGTGCCTTGACTCGCTCAGCCACAGGACAAGCTATCACCACTTACTTTAATATCATCAGTTCTCCACGCAAAAGTGGGGAGCGAGATGGTCCTCTGGAGGTGCATCTTGTCTTGTTAGATAATGGCCGAACTCAGGCTTATCAAGATGTAGACATGCGTAAAACGTTGCAATGTATCCGCTGCGGAGCCTGCATGAATCATTGCCCTGTTTATACTCGTATTGGCGGACATGCTTACGGCACAGTGTATCCAGGTCCGATAGGTCAAATTATCTCACCGCATCTTATGGGACTAGATAAGACAAAAGAGTTAGTGACGGCCTCTAGCTTTTGCGGGGCTTGCGCTGAAGTCTGCCCGGTTCGCATTCCTATTCCTGATATATTGCAGCGATTACGTACCGCAGCAAAAAATCCCCCAGAGGCAGATATGATGTCGATGACAGGTCAAGCCTCTGCGGCCAGTACCTTAGAGTCATTAGCGATGAAAGGTTTTGCGTTTGCCGCGACGACCCCCACGATCTATCACGCTGGAACGTGGTCGGCAACGAAACTCAAAGGCTTAATGCCTGACAATATAGGCCCATGGACACAATGTCGGACCTCGCCCAAATTTGCCGATAAAACCTTGCATCAGCTTATAAAAACGCGTAACAAAAAAAAGGGAGAGACATCATGAGTCTAACGACCCCCAGCATGGTAGCTAAACGGGCAATATTAGCTCGACTTAACCGGGTTAAGCTCCCTCCCATAGAGAAAGAAACCTTGAGTTATCCAAGGTGGAAAACCCAAAATGAGCAATTACTAAAACAACGATTTATCTCGGGCTTATCGGCGAATCATGCAGAGGTTATTTGCGTCAACTCATCAGAAATAACTGCAACACTGGCACTGGTAATTAGTCGTAAGGGATGTCAGAGAGTTGCGTTAGGGAGTGCTTGTGATGAAACCTTGAGTGATAGCCCCCCTAGTGACTGCACTGCTTATCACTGCGAAAGGGGGGAGTTTTATGCTGAGATACTTGCAGGGGCTCGCCACTGTGAGTTACTTCGGTTTGAATCCGTTTTTGAAGAGCTCAAATCCCGTCTGTTTAATGAGGTCGATGCGGGGATCACTCACTGTTTTGGCGGAATAGCGGATACCGGCACCTTAGTGCTTTGGCCTGATAGGGCAGAGCCCAGAACCTTATCGTTAATTCCACCTTGTCATATCGCGTTAATTAAGCGTTCGACTATCGTTAGCAATTTCGCTGGGATGATGATTGATCAAGCGTGGCAGGAGAAGATGCCGACCAATATCGTCTTGGTATCTGGTCCCTCAAAAACTGCCGATATTCAGCAGACGTTAGCCTATGGGGCTCATGGTCCTAGTCAGTTAATTGTTATCTTGATTGAGGACAGGTAATGGAGGCTGTTTATTAGGTTGTGTCGAAGGGTTTAGTCTCCCTGAACACGGACTGATTTTTTGATAGAGCTGCTAACAGCTTTAAATGATACTGTCATAAAACAGAAAACCGCCGATTAAGGCGGTTTTTTGTTTTCCTAACGGTTACGTGTGGTCAATGCGTGGACGCCAAAACTATGGTGCCAATATAAATCAATAACTTACAAGCTTACAGTAAGCCGCAAAGGCAGGTCTTCTGGCTCTGTTGCAAAGATTGGTCCTAGCCCGAAAGTACTCCGGCAATCTGGCTGGTTATTAATTGTTTACCAGTGCATTGCTCATTAGACGGATCTCTTCTTCTATTCCTTGATCGATGAACCCGTTTTTAAATTTTTATTTTTAAACATCAGCCTGCCTTCAAATCCTTTAGGCCAACCACTTCTTATAACAAGAATGGTTGACCTTTTTTATACCTGTAAAATGGCATTCTTACACGCTGGTGATGTAAGCGAATTAAGCGAGTGAAAAAATAAAGATGGCCAAACAGAATGGACCGCGATAGCTCAAACTAATGGCCAGCAATAGCAAAACTAATGACCATATATAGCAAAACTAATGACCAGATATAGCAAAACTAATGTTAGTCATATATTCCCTCTTTTCACGGATAAACCATTACCCAGAGATCGAAATACGCTACAATTATGGTCATTTAACGAAGACATCATTATGGAATTCTTTTGGATAATCAACAGGAACTAGAGATTTTTGATATTGCAAATAAATACCTCTTTAACACACAGACTCATAAACTCACGGCAAAGACCAATAACGGAAAAGCGGTCGTTGAGCTGGGGTTAAATGAATCTAGATTGCTCACCCTCCTGATTAAACATGAGGGAGCGCCAGTAACTCGCGAGAAAATATTACACGAGGTCTGGAAGAAACGGGGATTAGTGGTCGATGAAACTAGTGTCAATCAGACTATTTCACAGATCAGAAAACAGCTCAATGACGATGCAAAAGTGCAGGCAATCATTAAGACCTTACCAAAATTAGGTTACTCGCTTTCACCAGGCGTTAGCGTAAAAAGGTTGTCGCAAGCAGAAGCAGAAGCCACCTATCCCAGTAAGCCATGCATGCTCAGCAAAAAATCTATCTTGGTGCAGGTTGCAATTGCTGCCGCACTGGCCATAACGTTGAATGTAATTTTCTCATTAAACTCTGTTGACACCTCGCTACAGAACGCAACCACGCCTTGGACCGAAGCCAAAATTGCTGGGGTCAATTTGTTACAGTTGCAGCATAATCCGATCAACAAAACGCTAACTCCCCTGATAGAAAAATGCGTGCATGCTTTCCTCACGCAGTCCCCCAATCAGATAGATACGTTACTCATTTCTTCCGACGAAAATAGATCACTGACCTTAATGCCACTAATACAAGGAAGTAGCAAGACATTGGTCACAATACTAAACAGAGACATCGCGCCAGGAGAGAACACATGTTTTCTGAAATAAGAAATAAAATGCCATTGATTGTGAGTTTCATCGCGTTTTCAATCTTATTGGCTCTACTACAAAATAAGTTATGTGATACTCAATCGTTCGTCGATTCGAGCTGGTCATTCGACAAGGAGCAGTACATCAATCACACCCATGCATTCCTTAAACATGACATACAAACTCGGTGGCACGGACGGATACACTTTTACCCCAATGATCAATTCTCCACCAAAATAAACGTCAGCACAAACAATGCGGTCATGGACCAACATTTTGAATATAACATCACAGTTAACGGTCAATGGAATATCGTCGATGGGGTGCTCAACCTATCAACGCAAAACATCACCGAACTGAAACCCGTTGATGAACATAATAAGGAGCATTTCGGCTTACATATCGTGAAGAACATGATTAGGCAGCAACTAAACCAAAATCACACCATGCATTTTTATGGTGAGGACACTTTAGTATTAAATAATATCACTCGAGCATTAACCCAATTAAATAAGATCTAATTGCCAAGTCAAATGCTTAACGTAAAGGGAGTGGGCTCCCTTTACGCTAACTTACCATCATATAATGAGTTCGCTCAGCTTAAAAAACGGCACTGTCTGAGATAATGATTTACCCCATAACCTCACCATCTGTGCAGGCATCATCCATAATTGGCTTACATTACTTGAATCTGGACACTCTTCATTGTTGACCCCCTTCTATCCTCTTGATCAATCCCGACAGAACTTGATCAGAGCAAATCATCAACCAAGACGGTATCGGTAAAGATCACTCGCGTAGATCAAGTTAAGCGTAAGCAGGTGGCGATCTACACCTAACTCTTGTTGGGGTTAGTGAGTAGAGTCTTTGTTACCGATACTTTTCGAGTCACTGAGATGGCCTCGCGTAAACATAAGACACTAAAACAATGGCTTGAACTCATAGAGCTTCACAAACAAAGCAAATTAACGATTGTTGATTTTTGTTCCCAGCATCACCTTGTCGTTAAAACCTTTAGCCGCAAGAGAAGCGAGTTGATGAAGGC
>NZ_VOQB01000011.1:0-248783 GCF_009377275.1 Shewanella sp. YLB-07
GAGCCGAGATGATGCTTTGCTGGTAGAGCTGAGATGATGCTTCGCTGGTTGAGCCGAGATGATGCTTTGCTGGTTGAGCTGAGATGATGCTTTGCTGGTAGAGCTGAGATGATGCTCTCTTAGGACGCAGCCGTCGTCTTAGCTTTTAACCCCATGTATTACAGTAAAAAAACATGTCGGGTATGCAACTTTTTAAGGTGACGAATGTCTATCCTTGTGTCATCCATTCCTTGTAGCATTTTTTAAGGCTGAATAATTTAACTCATGACAAAACAGATCATACATCTGCTGTTGTTTATCGCATTAGTTGGACAAAACCTCTTGTCGCCGGCGATGGCCATGCCTGACTTTTTACATTCCATGAGTCATAAATCTGCTTTGCTACAGGAAGCTGGCTCTCAGCAAAAAGATGAGGTCCGACAAACTGTTGCTACCTCTACCCTTGAGGCTAAAACCTCAACCAGTCCAGATCTCCCCCAAAGTGTCGTTCAGTGTGACCTAGCTTGTATCATATTAGCCAGTGGTCACTGTGTGACTCATTGCGCCTCTATGACTGGTATATTTATCCAATCTTCCCTAGATTTGATAGCTTCTACATCCAGTGAACGGATCCCTAATCGACTCTGGTCTATTCAGACTGCCGATGCCGCACAAGTTTATCGCCCTCCAATAAGTTAATTCCAACTCTCTTGTGGTTTTTCTTTTCTACTCACAGTTCTATTCCTGACTTAACAATGGTCTTGTTTAGGAGTTGTCCTGTAGTGAAATTGCTCAGCCACGCCCCCAAAGTTTATTTTGGCAACTTAATCACACTTGTATTAATTTGCATCAAATGTAATTAATTTGTTCACAATTTGTAAAAACTAACTTAGAGTTGTTGTTACATACTTGTGGTCAAAAAAGATTGGAGTTTTATATGAAGTTATTAACCAGCGTGGCCTTATCTGCAGTATTTGTGTTTTCATCGGCGTCTGCTTTTGCAGATATTCCTGATTTTTCTAAGACATCGGCTGCAAAATCCAGCTACGATTTTTCAAATAATCAGCCTGCTAAGGGAAATCAGTTGCAACAAGTGTCGACCCGACATGATTTTTCTAAAACGGTAGCGGCAAGCGACAAATATTTGTTTTCTATCAATGAACCAGCAGTCGCCCAAAAGGGTGTGAACCCTTCGACTCAACATGATTTCTCTACGACAACGGCAATGAAGCGTATCTAAGAGTTAGCCGTTAAAAGTACTAATTTAATAAATAGGAAATAGTAAGAAGCAAAGGCCCGGATTAAGATGGATTGTTCTGGGCCTTTCTTTTTTCACTGATTGCTTATTGCTTATTGCTTATCGCTTATCAGCTTTATCCAGGCTCTTATCCAAAGCGTGCCCCAGTCGATAGGCATCGATAACCCCAACCAGCCAGCCAATGATAAATGTCCAAGTGGCAATAGATGCGTAGAGTGCCTTTGCGCCACTGGGTTGCTCGGTGATCATCTGATAGATCAGATTAAAATCCAGCGGAACGGCACCGGATAATATCTGATCTGAGATCTCTTGTGCTCGCTCTACCGCCTGATAGAGGAGATAGACTAGCCCGCTCAGGCTGACGGCAGAGATAAGGGTGCCGATATTATATTTCTTCAAGTAGAAATGGCCTGTTCCCGGACAGACGAAGGCTGAGATCAGCGCGGCTGTGATTGCCTTTTTCATATGAGCTTCTTTGTTGCTAGATACGTATGTTGCAATCATTCTAAATCAATTCGACGAATGGCCCGCTGTAAAAATGTCACTTTGTCGATGAATTTTTGTTTATTTTCTGAGTTGGACTCGTTTGTTTGGCTAGCGTCTAACTGGCTCTGGACGCCTGCGAGTTCCTGTACTAACCAGCCGCGGATCATCACGTAATAACGTGAATCTGTACCATATTGGCTTATGGTGGCGAGTGACTCGGTATCATTTGGCTTAGTTAAGGCGTCTGAAATTTCCTCGACCATGACGCCGACTCGATAGGTCAGCGAAGGATTATCATCTAATTGATTCCCTTGAGCAGTGACAGGCATAGTGCTCAATAGGCTGGCGGCCAAGGTAAAGGATAAGAGGTGGGCATATTTCATTTGAATCGACCTATAAATGGGGAGTCACTCCCAATACAGTATCAAGGTATTGGCATTAATGCCGCTTTAATACTTCCTCGGGCTAAAAGTAAACCCGATCCGCAATGGGATCGGGATTGCCGGGAAGCAAGTTACTTGTTAATCGCTGAGTCGTTAGCCTTCTCCTTGTTCTTTCCTCTTACTACTTTCTTTTTTAAGCCATTTTTTGCTGTTGTTTCCTTATGCCTGTTTAGGGTAAGGAATACGGAATGCCAAGGTATAAGTGACGGGTAAGACGATGAGTGTCAGCACTGAGGCGAAGCCCAGGCCGAAGATAATGGTGATAGCCATAGAGCCAAAGAAGGCATCAGATAGCAGAGGCACCATTCCCAACATAGTCGTTATCGCTGCCATCAACACGGGTCTTACCCGGCTCACGGACGAATCGACCACAGCCCGATAAGCCTCCTTGCCTTCACTCAGTTCCAGATTTATTTGATCTACCAGTACTATGCCATTTTTGATGATCATGCCAGTCAGACTCAATAGACCTAGCAGCGCCATGAAGCTGAAGGGAGCATCGAATATTAGTAGGCCAGATACCACACCTATTAAGGCTAGTGGAACGGTAAACCAGATAACCAGAGGCTGACGCACCGAGTTAAACAGCAACACTGTAATGAGGAACATGGCCAGATAGCCCATAGGTATTGAGCTAAATACCGAGACCTGGGCCTCTCCTGCTGTCTCGTACTCGCCTCCCCATTCGAACTCATAACCACTTGGAAGTGGGATGGCTTCTATGTCCGCTCTGATTTTTCGAAACACCGAATCTGCAGTCTCATCGGTGCCGTTGATTGGATCGGCATACACGGCCAGCATACGTTTCCTGTCGCGGCGCATGATAAGCGGGTTTTCCCACTCGGTGCTGAACTCTGAGACCACCTGAGTGGCAGGCACGAAGACGTTGTTTTCTGAGCTCCAGACCTGAAGTTTCCACAGGCTGTCGGCATCGAGGCGTTCCTCGGCCGGAGCCCTGGCTATGATGGGCATCAGATGGCTGTTCTCACGATAGACACCGACTTGCTTACCACTGAAGTTGACCAGCAGTGAGTTATCGAGATCTTGTTTGCTGATCCCGGTTTCACGGGCCTGAGCGAGTGCAAGTTGCGGGCGGATCAGAGTCACCTGATTACGCCAGCTATGTCTCACACCTACGGCTGTCGGCTCAGCATCTAAAATAGCCTTGGCTTGGGTAGCAAGCTGGCGCAGTACCAGAGGATCTTCACCGTAGAAGCGCGCCTCTATCTTAGCCGCAGGGCTAGGACCATTCTCCATATATTTGAAACGATACTCGGCTTCGGGATACTTGAGGCTTAACTCCTTCTCTAAGGTGCGCATGTATCTATCTAAGCTGGTGAGATCTGTCATCTCGATCAGTAGCTGACCGTAGGAGCTGTAGCCTTTCTCCGGGACATAGGAGAGCACGAATCTTTGGGCGCCCTGACCGACAACACTGGTGAGGTTAACCAGACCGATATCATGGGTCTCTTGCTGGGCGAGCAGGTCTTTTTCTATGCGGCCGAGCAGGTGTTCTGTCGCCTTAATATCTGTGCCTTCGGGCATCCATACATCCACGAAGAACATAGGCGTGTTTGAGGCTGGGAAGAAGACATTTTTCACGTATCCGAAGCCCATTACCGAAGTGAACAGTGCCGCGATAACGATGAGCAGGGTGACGGCGCGAAAACGCATCGCCAGATTTAAGCTGGTACGGTACAACTGGAATATCAAGCCCTTGTAAGGGTCCTCAATCTCATCACTGCTGACTTCGCCATCTTTAAACATCAAGTGGCAGAAGAAGGGGGTTAAGGTCATGGCGGTGATCCAACTGATAAACAGCGAGATCAGTAAGACCTGGAATAAGGAGACACAGAACTCACCCGTGGCCGTGTCTGACAAGCCAATCGGAGCGAAGGCAAGAATAGCGATGACTGTGGCGCCAAGTAGCGGCCATTGAGTCTGTGACACCACCTGTTTAGATGTCTCTAGTCGGCTTTGGCCACGCTTGATGCCTATGAGTATGCCTTCGGTCACCACGATGGCGTTATCGACCAGCATACCCAGGGCGATGATGAGGGCGCCGAGGGAGATGATCTGCAGCTCAATATTGAGCACTTTCATCATGATGAAGGTGCCTAATATGGTCAATAGCAGTACCAGTCCCATCAGTAGACCGGCACGCACACCCATGAATACCAAGAGCACGACGATCACTATGGCAATAGACTCGGCCAGATTGATTAAGAAACCTGTGATGGTCTGATCGACCATCTTGCTCTGGTCATAGACAGTGTTGAGTTCTATGCCTATTGGACGCTCGTTATCTAGCTCGACGAGTCTTTCATTGATGGCTGCGCCGACATCGACCACGTTGACGCCACTGGAAAATGAGATGCCGATAGACAGGGCTGATTCGCCATTGCCGTGGTAGATATTGGTTGGAGTCTCATCGTTATCTTTATAGACCTGGGCTATATCGCCAAGGTAGACCAATTTTGTACTGCCTGGCGCGCTGATTAACAGGCGCTCCATCTGCTCCACCTGACTAAATTCACCGGTGGGGTGGATACGAATGCGATTATCGCCCACGCGGATACTGCCGGCATTGGAGACGACGTTCTGGCTATTGATCAGGCTATAGATGTAGTCTTGATCCAGGCCTAGGGCATTGAGTTTCTGCTGGGAAATCTCGACCACGACTTGCTCGGTAATTTTGCCGGCTATGGTGACTTTTTTCACACCATCGACAAGCACAAGTTCACGCCTGAGAAAATCGGCATAATTTTGTAACTCACGGCTAGTGTAGCCATCCCCTGAAATGTTGAGCAAAATACCGTACACATCGCCGAAATCATCGATAACAGAAGGAGTCGCAACCCCTGGTGGCAGTTCACCTATTTTGTCGTTGATCTTACGGCGTACCTCGTCCCACACCTGAGGCAGTTCGTCTGCACCGTAATGCTCGTGGACCTCAATTTCTATCTGAGACAGGCCGGCACTGTTGATCGAAGTGATATGCTTGATAGCATCGAGTTGTTGCAGGGCATCTTCCAGAGGAAGGGTAACCTCCTCTTCGACCTGTTCGGGTGAAGCGCCAGGGTAGGCGGTGACAACGAGTGCCTGCTTGAGGGTGAACTCAGGGAATTCGAGCTGACCTAGCCCAAGAAATGAGATGCTGCCCCCCACGAGTAGCAATAGGGCAAACATCCAGCTCACCACTTTATGTTCTATAGAGTATTGTGCGAAATTCACGGCGTAAAATCCTTGCAGGCGAAAAAGTAAAAATAAAGGCTTAGATGATATTAAGTAGGATTGGTATTACACCCCGCGTTGCCAGTGGAGAGGTTTAACTTTCTGTTCTGCTGACAAGTACTGTACACCGGCTACCACTAGTTGATCGCCCTTGTTCAAGCCTGTTAAGATCTCTATGCCATCTGTGGTGACTCGGCCTAAGGTGACGATTTGCGGAGTCACCTTGCCTGTGTCTGCATGGTAGAGCCAGATGATACTCTCACCATCTTGATCACGCTTCATCACTGCACTGGCTGGGATCACTGCCTTATCTAACTGGGAGTCTATAGAGAGATCTAAGGTCAACTCGGCGCTCATACCAGGAAGAATATTGATTTGAGTGGGTCTGGGGAGTGTGAAGACTACTTCGTAACTTTGAGTGCCTGGAGTCACTTGAGTCGCGTGCTCTTTCAGTTTTACCGGATAGGCTTGCTCCGGCTGAGCGCTGAAACGTACCTGAGGTTGAAATTTAGCATGGGGATTAAATTTGATTGCCTGGCTGGCCATAGACTCAGGTACCTGGATCACCACGTCGATATTACGATCTTTCTGTAACACGAGCACCGACTGGTTTGCTTGAATCATCTGATAATTGTCTATGGCGATCTTAGCGACCGTGCCGTCATATGGTGCGAGCAAATTGGTGTAGCTCAATTGATCGCGGGCGTTGGCCAGAGCAGCAGTGGCTGATTTGAGTTGAGCCTTAGAGAGATCGTAATCTGCCGGTGAGATCAACTGGCGGCGTAAGAGCTCACCCTTACGTTTATAGTCGGCGGTGGCGAGCTCATGATCGGCTTCGCGGTTGAGTAAGGTATTGCGGGCATCTCTGTCATCCAGCCTAGCCAAAATAGCGCCTTTTTTCACATGCAGACCTTCCACCAGAGTAAAATCGATCAGCTGACCGGACACTCTAAAGCCTAAATCTGCCTGCTTAGTGGCGGCTATTTTTGCCGGAAAGACACGAATAGAAGCAGCATTAACATCTGTGACTTCCAATAACTTCACTGGTCTAATGCTTTGTGGGGCAACTTCGATCGACTCTGCGCTGCAGCCAGCCAATATGCCTGTGATCATTAAGGCTGCGAATGTTTTTGCTAGGTACTTCATAAACCAGTTTCCATGTGTGCGACAAGATGTATCAATACTGGCTAAGATAGCAGTATCTAATATTGAACAAAATGGGAATATATGGAATTATAAGTTCCATAAAATGAGACTGTTTAGGCTTGATTGTTAAAATCAAGCGTGAGCATGATCATTTTCGTTACCGATTTGAGTGTGAAAATCATCGAGAGTTAGTGAGAGTTAGTTATGAAAACTGAAGATATTTCCCTGTTCCATCGCATCGTAGAAACGGGGAGTTTAGTAGAAGCTTCGGATCTGCTGAATCTGCCTAAGTCGACCGTGAGCCGCCGTCTGCAGGCATTAGAAGATGAGCTTAAGGTTAAATTATTTCATCGTCAGAGCCGAGCCATGACGTTAACGGCTTCGGGGAGCCATTTCTACGACAAAACCTTAGCAATCCTCGGGGATCTTGAGCAGACTCTGGTGGAGCTCACGGATACTCAAGCCGAGATTGGCGGCCACCTACGTATCCTCATGTTTCCCGTGCCCGAGCTACTGGATATTGCCAATGGCATTTTCGAGTTTATGGATCATCACCCTGAGCTCACCGTCGAGCTGATTGTCAGCACTGATCCTCAGGATATGATCCGTAACAATATCGATCTCGCCTTTATGGTAGAAGATTCATTTAATGAAAATGAGATGGTGGCGCGAGAGGTGATCAGCGAAGAGCTGCATTTTGTTGCCAGTCCGGATTATCTGGCCAAGGCTGGCACGCCTGTGTTGCCAGAGGAGCTCGAGCTGCATAACTCTATACTGTTTCGTTACCCTAACGGTCGAATTTTCAATGAAGTCCCCTTCGGCAATGATATGAAGATAGCGGTGAAAGGTAACTTGTGTCTCAATAGTATTCAGCTCTGTCTGGAAGCGAGCCTAACTGGCCGGGGTATTGCTTTTTTGCCCACAAAGCTGACTCGTGAGTATGTTGAGCGAGGTGAGCTGACTATGTTGTTTGAAGATGTAGAGCCTTACGTCGGCAAGTGCTACCTGGTCTATCCTTCAAGACGTTTCATCAGCTTAGCGAGCCAGAGGTTTATCGACCACATGCTAGGCGCGCTTGAGCGTTGTAGTGCGGGTAAAGGTTGCGGAAGGGAGGAACGGCTACGTGGATCTATTAAGTCATGGGTCTAACTTAAGCCAAATTTGAAGATGTAGAATCATATAATGTTGGCAAGTGCTACCTGGTCTACCCTTCAAGACGTTTCATCAGCTTAGCGAGCCAGAGGTTTATCGACCACATGCTAGGCGCGCTTGAGCGTTGTAGTGCGGGTAAAGGTTGCGGCCGAGAAGAGCGGCTACGTGGATCTATTAAGTCATGGGTCTAACTTAAGCCAAATTTGAAGATGTAGAATCATATAATGTTGGCAAGTGCTACCTGGTCTACCCTTCAAGACGTTTCATCAGCTTAGCGAGCCAGAGGTTTATCGACCACATGCTAGGCGCGCTTGAGCGTTGTAGTGCGGGTAAAGGTTGCGGCCGAGAAGAGCGGCTACGTGGATCTATCAAGTCCTGGGTTTAATGAAGCCCAGGACCTAGGGTCTAGGCTTTAGATCCTAGGAACTCGTACCTTTTCCATTACCTATCCCCCTGGTTATTTGTTAATCTAAATAAACAAATAAATGACAGCGCTGTCACCTGCTTCGCTGTCTGATGCTCTTAGCTGTAAATGACCACGGGTGAGAATGAACTAATACCAATCGGTATAAGACAGATAGGGATATAGAATATGATGTTGATTGAGTCTAAGCAAAGGTCACAGGCAATCGAAAATAGTGAACGACCGATATTGTCAGAGAGCGTGTTACTGTTAATCTGGGTGTTAGCCTCCCTGTTATTATCGGCCTGTGGGGGAAGCAGTGGCTCAACGGCTAAGGTGCCTGTCGATACAACGTCTATTAGCTCTGGCAGCACGGATAACTCTGGCAATAATGATTCTGGTAATGGAAAAACCCCAAGGGCGAGTGTCACGCTAGCTGGTGTCGATTATCAACCCATCTTGGATGAACTCGCTCTGCCAACCTACTGGGCAATTGATAGTGAGCCAAGTGAAGAGATGTTATCAGGACTTAACGCTCAATTAGCCAGGCTTTCCAATGCCTTCTCTAGCCAATTTACGCTCGACACTTTTGTTTTAGGCATCAAGCTAGATCCGCTGCAAACTCAAGCTTTTATTATCGACATTTCTAGCTCCGAACTAGGTCAGAGTCGAGTGATCTTGACCCTTGCTGTAGTCCCTGAAGATAGCGTCCTTACTCAGCCTTTGGCTAGGGCTATCTATCTGGCCTTAAGACAGGCTCATCAAGTTGAAGATGGTCTGCTGGGCAAACTAGTGAGTAACGGATTAGCACTGCATTTTATTGAGTCAAAGCTCAAGCCTGCTCATTTATACCAAGAGACAGAATTGATAGGTGTAGCACTCAATGATGCAATCACTCAGGCTAAGTCAGCTATCGATAATGAAATTGATAACGGCACTGGTGTCGATGTTTGGTTTGATGGGACAGAACCGAAAGATGATGGTATTGCCTGGAAGCTAGGTTATTACTTAGTGGAGCAGCATTTCAGCCGTTATCCAGGCAGCGATGCCAGCAATGCATTCTCACTGGACCCTGGGCTATTTCGGATTAACTTAGCTTCGTCGATAACAGTGAATCATAAGGATGAGCAATACGTCAGAACTGGCGATGTGGCTAATCAAGTCGAGATCAGTGAGCTTACCAGGCAGGCCAGTGACTATATCGGGGCCTATTTTCTTGAGGGGTGGAATCGAGACAAGCTTATCGCTTTAACCTTCGATGATGGCCCCTCTATCTATACCACCCAGATTTTAGATCTCTTGGCTCAGTATAAGATCCCGGCCAGCTTCTTCTGGATGGGTCAAAACATGAAGTCCAATCAAGCCATTATGTCGCGAGCCTTAGCCGAGGGGCACACACTAGCAAACCACAGTTGGAGCCACCCTCATGGGCGCTCATTGACGAATAATGATCTGTGGCAAACGCAAATACTGAAAACCAATGAGTTGTTTGAAACTATGTTAGGTATTTCACCTCGCTTCTATCGTCCACCCTATGGCGAGATCACTGATGAGCAAGTAGCCTTCCTGGACGAAAAAGGCATGAAAGTGATTTTATGGTCGGTGGACACCCGAGACTGGAACTCACCTATAGTCACGGTAGAGAATATCAGTGATGTGATGATCAATAATCTGCATCCCGAGGTGATTAACCTGATGCACGACGCTGGTGGCAACAGGACAAATACCGTCGATGCTCTGCCTGCCGTTATCGATTACTACCGTAGCCAAGGGTATCGATTCGTTAATCTGGAGACCATGCTTGGGATTAGTGATAAAAGGTAACACAGTAGGAACGCCGAAAGTGGTTACGGATAACGGAACACTTAGTTATCCGTAAGCTTACACAGGTGTTATAAAAACTCAATGGAATCGAGGAAAGCCATGGCGGTATTTTCCTCTTGTGTATCACTGTAGCTGGCCATAAAGACCAGTAGATGTTCGCCGACAATAAACACCTGCTGTACTAAGGTGAATTCTTTCTCTTGAGCCGTCATTTTCATCGTCATCTGGTAGCCCCGCTTGCCATTTTGATCGATAAAACCACGATCCTGTTTGACGGAAAAGCTTTTGCCAGCAATATTGCCGTAGATAGAACCTAATTGATCAAACTTCTGGTATTCATCAGGGATGAACTCTATGTCGGACTCCTCAAAGTTCTCCATGGTTGAGCTCACGGACATCGCGACCATAACAATTGGCTTCTCTTTGCTTTTAGGAGCGATAATTGACTCTATATCAGAGGTGGTATCCGTGCTGCGACTGACTTGAGATCCGCTTAGCATTTTAACTTTTACGGGGACAGACGAGAGATGGTAGCCTGTGAGGGGGAGGGCGGCAAACCACTGTTGATAAACAAAGGTGATGATTACAGCGATAACAGTGATTTTAAAGAGATTATACATATCTATCCTTACATTCCATGTATGAGGCTAACAGTGCTATTCCGATACAATATTACTGTTTTAACAATAGAAAAGCTATTACGCATGTAGGTTAGTCTAAGCTTGCTTCGCTCTGTCTTGAGCCACTTATTAGCCTTCTTAGTCCGGCGCGACTATGATCCCCAGTGGTGTCAGCAGTTGCTCCTGCTGCCACTGGTTTATCATCACGCCCTCGAGCTTGACGTTGCGGGGATCCAGTCCATCCAGTTCCACCCTGCATAAGTTACTGCCTTCTAGCTCGAATGTGCCCCATTGTGATTGGGAGAACTCGCCGCCGCTGAGATCTGATCCCTTCATAGATGCGCCGAGTAGGTTAGCGCCGCGCCAGCGATTGTCCATCAGGTCGCACTTCTCTAATTTGGCCGACTCTAAATTGGCGTAAGAGAGGTTAGATTCCGTGATGTAGGCGCTGCAGAAGAAGGTCTTGTGGGTGATCTGGTTAGCAAAGCTGGCCCGGGCGAAGTCCGCACCTTGTAGGTTGCATTCCCTAAGCTCGATACCGAAACAGCGAGCCCCGATAAATAGCGCCATGCTCAGGTTACAGTGTTTGAAGCTGGCGCTAATAAGAGTGGCATAATTGAAGTTACAGCCTTCACTCGTGCCCGTCTCGACGAACCTGCAATTAATAAAGCAGGCATCGGTCAGATCGGCGCGACTGAAATCACAGCGATAAAATTCACAGCGTTCGAACCTGGCATCCTGCAGATCTTCGCCACTGAAGTTAGCATCGACAAATGTTTTGTCTGTGTAAGTATCAGGCTGCATATCAGTCAGTTACCTTTCGCGTTATTTTTTAGTTTCAGGGGCATAAGCTTGTGTGTATTTTAGCTGCTCCGGCTCGGAGATATTTTTCGCCAGAATATAACAGGCGATACCCATCAGGGTGTTAGTGATAGGCAATGCCAGTAGCAGGCCTTTGACACCACCCAGGTAAGACCCCAGAGCGGCCAAAGGCAGCATGATCAGAAACAGGCGACACACATTGAGGACCAGAGAGCTCATGGGTCTGTGGTAGGCATTGAGTGATGTGGCCATCAAGATAACGATACCCAGGGGACCGTAGGCGGCGGGGATCATTAAGATATAGAAAGACAACCACTCTACGACTTGAGGGTCGCCACTGAATAACTGAGCAATTGGCTCGGCTAATAGTAGCAGTGGCAGGTAGAGCAAGGTCTGAAACACCAAAATAAATTTGAGTGATAGCAGCAAGGCATCACGGGCACGTTCGGTCTGACCCGCGCCTAAGTTTTGGGCGATAAAGGGCACCAGGCTGGATGATAATGCCATCACGGCTATTAATAATACGGACTCGATACGGATCCCGGCGCCGAAGGCGGCGACTGCACCATGATCGATACGGGCTAGCATGGCCATGATCATCGCATTGGCGAGTGGGTTGAGTAGGTTCATCAGGGCCGCAGGCTGAGCGATATGAGCCAGCTGTTTCCAGTTGCACTTGAGGCGCTCAATGTTGAGGTCGGCAAACTCCACTAAGTGACGCTTAAATATTAACAGATAGCTGGATAACGACAGGGCTACCGCCCAGGAAATAACCGTGGCTATGGCCGCGCCTTGGATCTCTAGTCTGGGAAAAGGGCCGATGCCGAAGATAAGCAGGGGATCGAGAATAAGGTTAATCAAGGCCGCCAACATCATAATCTTAGCCGGTGAGCGAGTGTCTCCCGTGGCACGCAGTCCCTGATTACCAACCATGAGCAGCACCAACAGAGGGGCTCCCAGATACCAGATAAACATGTAGTCATCTATCAGTGGCAGGCTGGAGTCATTGGCGCCCAGCAGGCTAAATAACGGGCCCATGCACAGGCTACCCAGCATGGAGATAAGCGCAGTCAGCATAAAGGTCAGTAACAATGAGTCATGCAGAAACACCTTGGCCTTATCTGCCTGACCACCGCCTATGAGACGGCCTAAGTTAGTCGACACACCGGCGCCTATACCTATGGCTATGCTGGATATAATCAGAGTCACTGGGAAGGTGAAGCTGATGGCCGCCAGAGATTCGGTGCCTAACTGACTGATAAAAAATGTGTCGACTAGGCTGAACCCAAGAATGGTCAAGATACCAATCAGGTTTGGGAGGCTCATATTTAGCAGTACACGACCGATTGGCTGGGTGAGCAGCCCGTGTCTGTCTTTCATGGAGAAGTCTTGTCTTGTCTACTGGAGGAGGGCAATTCTATCAGGATTGGTGCTGCTTTTATAAAAGCCGGATAAAAAAAGTGAGATTATTTTTGTAAAGACCTTGGTTCTCATCTAGATGGCCCCATATATCCAACATCAAGCGACGTAATTTACAGATAATTTTGTCGTAAAATTTTTTATTTGCCTGCCTTAATATGTTGGGCAAAATCATTAGGAGAGTCCATAGATGAACATTCGTCCATTACATGACCGTGTCATAGTTAAGCGTTCTGAAGTTGAATCAAAATCTGCTGGTGGCATCGTACTGACAGGTAGTGCTGCCGAGCAATCGACTCGCGGTGAAGTTCTTGCAATAGGCAATGGCCGAATTCTTGAGAATGGTTCTGTTCAACCACTAGACGTAAAAGTGGGTGACATAGTGATCTTCAACGAAGGTTACGGCGTGAAGAAAGAGAAGATTGATGGTGAAGAAGTTCTGATCCTTTCAGAATCTGACCTAATGGCTGTAGTGAGCTAAGCACTTGCTAAGAACTCATTAAGTTTCAGCATCCCATTCAAACAAATTTTAAAGGATAAAGAACATGGCAGCTAAAGAAGTATTATTTGGTAACGACGCACGTGTAAAAATGCTTGCGGGCGTAAACATTCTAGCAAACGCAGTTAAAGTCACTCTGGGCCCTAAGGGTCGTAATGTGATTCTGGACAAGAGCTTCGGCGCACCACTGATCACCAAAGATGGTGTCACAGTAGCTAAAGATATCGAACTTGAAGACAAGATCGAGAACATGGGCGCGCAGATGGTTAAAGAAGTTGCTTCTAAAGCCAACGACGAAGCCGGTGACGGTACCACTACCGCTACCGTTCTTGCTCAATCTATCGTTAACGAAGGCCTTAAAGCCGTCGCAGCTGGCATGAACCCAATGGATCTTAAGCGCGGTATCGACAAAGCGGTTATTGCAGCCGTTGCCGAGCTTAAAAACCTATCTCAAGAGTGTGCTGACACAAATGCTATCACTCAGGTTGGTACTATCTCAGCTAACTCTGACGAGACTATCGGCGAAATCATCGCAACAGCGATGGAGCGCGTAGGTAAAGAAGGCGTTATCACAGTTGAAGAAGGTCAGGCTCTGGAAAACGAGCTGGACGTAGTAGAAGGTATGCAGTTCGATCGCGGTTACCTGTCTCCATACTTCATCAACAAGCCAGAGACTGGCAGTGTTGAGCTTGAAAGCCCATATATTCTTCTTGTAGACAAGAAAGTATCTAACATTCGTGAGCTACTGCCTATCCTTGAAGGTCTGGCTAAGACTGGTAAGCCACTGCTTATCGTCGCCGAAGACGTTGAAGGTGAAGCCTTAGCGACACTCGTAGTCAACAACATGCGCGGTATCGTGAAAGTTGCTGCCGTTAAGGCACCAGGTTTCGGTGACCGACGTAAGGCTATGCTACAAGATATCGCTATCTTGACCGGCGGCACCGTTATCGCTGAAGAGATTGGTCTAGAGCTTGAGAAAGCCACTCTGGAAGATCTTGGTACGGCTAAGCGCGTTATCATCACTAAAGATGACACGACTATCATCGACGGTGCTGGTGAAGAGAGCCAAATCAAGGCTCGCGTTTCACAGATTAAGATCCAGGCTGAAGAGTCTACCTCTGATTACGACAAAGAGAAGCTACAAGAGCGCATGGCTAAGCTAGCCGGCGGTGTTGCAGTGATCAAGGTCGGTGCAGCTACCGAAATTGAGATGAAAGAGAAGAAGGCACGTGTAGAAGATGCACTTCACGCGACTCGCGCAGCAGTCGAAGAGGGTGTTGTTGCCGGTGGTGGTGTTGCTCTGGTACGTGTTGCCAGCAAGATTGCTGATATTGAAGTACTTAACGAAGATCAGAAGCACGGTGTGGTTATCGCAATTCGCGCCATGGAAGCTCCTCTACGCCAGATCGCGATTAACGCGGGTGAAGAAGGTTCAGTTGTTGCTAACAACGTTAAGAACGGCACTGGTAACTACGGTTACAACGCAGGTAACGACACTTACGGTGACATGCTTGAGATGGGTATCCTAGATCCAACTAAAGTGACTCGTAGCGCGCTACAGTTCGCAGCATCTATTGCTGGCCTGATGATCACAACCGAATGTATGGTTGCCGAAGTTCCACAAGATGCTTCTGCACCTGATATGGGCGGAATGGGTGGTATGGGTGGTATGGGCGGCATGATGTAATTTTTGCTTTTTTGACTGGTCTAAATCGGTGATTACGGCGTTGCTGTTCGCTCGCGTAAGAAAGACTACGCGTCGCTCACAGCGCCTTGTACTAACACGATTTATCCTTCGCCAAAATTAGCAAAAAATCATTGCTGGTCTAAAGCCTAAAAGCTTAAAGCCTCATTTCTTGAAAAAGAGTAATGAAAGCCCCGATACTTAACAGTGTCGGGGCTTTTTTGCACATGGATGTGGTTATCCCCGGAGTATAGGGATGTACTAAGAGGGGATTTGTTTTCTAGCTGCCAGCGCGGCCATCTACACCGTCATTCCGGCAATGCTCTTGGGCCGGAATCCATTCTGTCATCCCGGTGTTCTTTTAGGCCGGGAACCACTGCTTTGTTCTTAGCTTGTAAGCTAACCAAGCTGCGCTTGATTAAGGTCGCAGGTTTCCCACCCCTTCTAGTAATAAAGAGTAGGGCAAGGAGGACTGCTTTGGGATGTGCATCTATTTACAAGGCCAGTTCAACGTCCATGCTTCTCGTTCATGAGCTAGGGCTCTGCCACATTCTCAGTCGTAGCCTCAATTATCCCCCCTCTCTTACTATTAACTAATTTGATGTTATGGTGAGTTGTCAACTGTTATTTTACTGGTCCGATGAGCTTGGTATAATTAGTCTTATTAAAGGTAAGTGAGATGATTGTATGGTTAAACCAACTTGGGGCAAAAAAGCTTCTGCTCATGTTAAGCAGGGGGAATTAGTTATAGATAGTATTGGTAACTTATGCTTATCAATTCAAAAACTAATTTTTGCACTAAAGAAGCTTTGGTTTAGTCTTGGTGGTCTTTCTGCAATCTATTTTCTCGATAGTAAAGTTGATTGGAGTGTAATTTCAGGATTCATTAAGTAGTAGTCTAAAGTGGGGATTCGTCAGGGTCAGACTCTGACCCTATTTATCACCAATACTCAAACTCCCCCCGACTTTTACACTACATAAAGTTCTTATGACTAGAGTTAACTAAGATAGTTTGGCTTGAAAAAATGTGCTTATTTGAAAAGTTTATGCAGCAGAAATATTGTCAATATCAAACAAATTCAATATGATTGCTGGCAATTTAATTGCGTGCAACCATAGTGGGGATTAATAGAATAAACGTATTCAATGGCTGTAGGTGTCGCCGCCATAAGCTTATGGGGCAAGAGTACAAGATACCACTGGTAACTCTGTGAATGCCTGTAGCGAAAACACGATTTAAATTTGGCTCGTTTTATAAGCTTTAACAATAAGGAACACCATGAAAACAGTATTAACTATTGGTCAATGGATGATGATTTTGTTCATTACACTGATCAGCAGTACAGTGAGTTATGCGGCAACGCCTGAAGTTGCATCCGCCGTTATAACTATCGACGAAGAGAGTTTTAGCTGCATACGAGAAATGACGCCAGTGCGCCATTTTTACGTAGACAATCTGCTGGGAGATATTGAAGGAACTCTGGCCGCAGCAAATTCTCCTGAGGGGGCTGTTTATCCGACCGGATCAGTGGTGCAACTGGTACCTACGGAAGTGATGGTCAAGCGCGAGCCAGGCACTTTTATGGCAACCGGTGACTGGGAATTTTTTGAATTGGAAGTTAATGAAAGTGGTTCTACAATTGCAAAACGTGGTTTCCTTGATGTGGTGAATCGTTTCGGTGGCAACTGCTTCGCTTGTCATGCGCCCGCTAAAGAGAAATGGGACTTTATTTGTGAGTCAGGACACGGCTGTGAACCGATCCCAATTAATCATAAAATGACCGGAGCATTACAGCGCTCAGACCCGCGTTGTGGCCCTGCGATATTGGAGTCTGGTGATACTATGGCGCTAATAAAACTTAAGGCTATGGTCGGTATTGGCCTGACCAAAAAGTGGCTGGAAGATTTGTTTTAAGCTAATCAATCGGGCGCCGTCAGGGTCAGGGTCGACTCCTTTGTAGGGGCATTCTATTTCCTGCCCCCACATATTTTGAACTCGGCCAGCTATAATAATTAACTATGGCTGTTGGTCGTGTCTTCCTCTTCGGGAAATGCCGCTTCAACCTTTTCTAATTCTTGTTCATCTCTAAGCTTCATTGCTTCTTGTGCTTTAATCTTCGCTTCTTCCAGAAGCACTGCTTGTCTTTCCTTAAGGCTGTGCTTCTCTGACTTAGTCAGAAACTTAAAGGCTTTCTTATTGGCTAGTGCGTAAGCAACGACATCTTCGCCCTTTACCCTCCGCTCATCCACTCGCTGTGAAAAACGTTCATTATCTCGGGCTTTACGCTCTTCGGCATTTAACTTGTTCATATCTTGTATCCTCATTAGTTAATCACGGTAGGTTTCACTACGCTCAGTCAAACAAATGAGATCTGTTGCACATTCATAAAGCTGATAGCAGGATTTTAGCATAAGATGCGTTTCAAGCCCCATGGTATCTAGCTTTAGCCTACCTTTAGCCTACCTTTAGTCAGGTTTTAGGCCGTCTTTGTTATTTTGTTGTTGTTTTGTTATTTCTACTTTTTCATAATGATAAGTCACCTGACCTGATATAGAGGATATAAGGTGGTATTTTGAGTTTAGCTTTGGCTGCTTATTAGTACTAGAATGAACGACTAACTAGCTGATCAACTGTTAAATTAACCGACGTATAATGTGTAGAGAATTATGAAAGATAAAATTGGAATTATTGAGCGCCAATCGATTTCCATCGGTCTTGTTGCCAACTTTGTGATGGCATTGAGCGGCTGGTTTACATTCTACCTGTCAGGGTCTGAAGCTCTGCTACTAGACGGTAACATGTCATTTATCCTGTTTTTATCTTCTATAGTGGCGTTTAAAATCTCGAAAATTAAGACTATTCGTTCAGAGACATTTCCCTTTGGTTTGTACGTTACCGAAGCTCTGTATTCGTTGATGAAAGGCTTGTTGTTGCTCGGCGTTATCATCTCGGCCATAACCTCTAATGCCAATAAGGTCTTCCAATACTTGGAAGGAGAGCCGCTTAATATGATTAAGACAGGACCAATCGCCTACTATGCGATAGCCATGGTATCAATATGTTGGGGTTTATCGGCAATGTATCGAGTGCAAAACAGGCGTATTAAGATGGGTAGTTCAATGCTCAAAGTTGACCAAAAAGCCTCATTTATCGACGGAATACTTTCGGCTTCCACGGGTGCTATCTTAGTTGTGATTGGTTATGTTCAACCCGGAAGTCAATTTGACTTTCTGCTGTATATTGGTGATGCTTTGTTAGTGATACTTCTCGCTATTGCAATACTTGGTCAGCCTGTAGGCATTATTAAAGAGGCATTTGTTGAGTTGGCGGGTGGTAAATTGCAGGATGAAGCACAACATCAACTTATCGAAGATAAAGTAAATCGCCAACTTGAACTGCAAGGAATAAGCTCCGAGTCACTCAATATCGGTAAGACTGGTAGTAGCTACTTGGTGATTATTAGCTTGTCTTTAAGTAAGTTATCAGGGAGTAATAGCAATGCCGTCATGATGATGAAGGAATCTTTGAAGGCAGAGCTTACAGATGAGTTTACTTTTGTTGATGTTGAGTTGGTATTGGTTTAATTTGTTAGAGTCGTTGAGCATCTTATATTAATCCTACTAATAATGTGATCTTTCAGCCTGAGTGGCTCTGAACTGATCACCTATTTATAGTGGGACTGGTATTATCAGCTGACTTCTCACTAGCGGTGAACTTCCCTGATATGAACTTAGCCATCTTCTTACGTGCCAGTTGCGCTTCAGGAATATAATATGAAAACGCTTGAAATACATGCCACATTCCTTCGTAGATATCTAATTTCACCTCACCACCTTGACTGTCAATTTGTTGGTAAAGACGTACCGCATTACTCAAAAATATCTCTTTAGTTCCAGCTTGAATCAAAGTAGGTGGAAATGGCTTGCTATAATCGCCGTATACAGGTGAAACATAAGGATGCTTTTGATCTTTAATATCAGCGTAAGCATCTGCCGACGGTTTCAGGAGTAACTCATACAGATAAAGTGGATCGGCATCTTTTAAAGTATGATAAGTATCGCCTGTTTCGGTTATATCAGCCCAAGGAGACCATAATACCAATGCAGCAGGAAGCTCTTCACCTAGATCACGCATCTTAAGTATACTGCTTGCCGCTAGCCCTCCGCCTGCAGAGTCGCCATATACAGCGATATCTGACATTTTGTAGCCAAGCTTTTTTAGCCCTTTAAACACACTTAAGACTTGATCGATAATAATGTCATATTGTGCATGTGGCGCGAGGGTATAATCGACTGAGATGACTCTAGTCCCGGTATCTGCAGCGACAGGGACACTACTGGCTAGTGTAGATTCAGGGTTATAGGCAACATAAGCACCACCATGAATATAGACAAGGACTTTAGCGTTATCTTGCCAATTTTGAGGTTTAATATCGAGTATTCGTACACCCTCGAGCATCATTTCCTCTATATGAGGCTGATAAAGTGATACCACTGAATCATTGAATGATTTTACCTGTTCGTTTGACAAATCTTGCAACTGCTTCCAGCCCTCACTATCAAGCTCAGAGGGAATAACAGAAGCATTTCTAATTTCATGGGAGAAGGTTTTACTTAGGAAAGCCTGCCCCTCTGCAGAGATGGTTGATGGCACATAAAAATCAGCCGCTATCGTCGTAGAATTCATACGTAATTATGATCGTCCTAATACTTTTCTATTCATCTTTCACAACCATTTTTAGAAGATTTATTGGTGGCTATAAAATCAACTTTGGATTAATAAAAAATCAAGCCATTCACTGGAAATCAATAACATCCTAATCTACAGCTAGTTACCAATTTTCTACTTACTTATAAAAGCCAATCGAGCTGAACGATGGCTAATTCGCAGTCGGATAAATGGTGGGTGTGCAACTGGTTTTCTAATGAAGATAGTAACATGGCCATATATGGCCTTCATGTGTTATTTAAAAGGCTCAGCGGTTGAAGTCAATACAAAGCAACTTCCAGAGCTTTACACTCAATACTTGGCCTGCTGCGCACGCTTAGATATGCCTGAACCACCTAAGGTGTATTTATTGGCGGCCGACGGTATGTTGAATGCGTTAGCGACACGTTTCTTGCGTCGTAATTATATCGTGCTTTTTTCTTCCATCGTCGATGCGTTAGAAACCGATAAAGATGCACTCAATTTTTATATCGGTCACGAGCTTGGTCACATTCACCGTAATCACTTGGGCAAGGGACCGTTATTGGTATTTTCGGCTTGGTTACCTTTGATTGGCCCGGCCTACGCAAGAGCGTGTGAATACACCTGTGATTTGCATGGCGAGCGTTGTTGTAACAACCCCGGTTCTGCCACTAATGCCGTAGCGGTACTCGCAGCTGGGGTAGAGCAATGGAAGCGGATGAATGTCGAGCAATACATTAATCAAGCCAAAGAAACAAATGGCTTTTGGATGTCACTGCACGAGCTAAACGGCAGCTATCCTTGGTTGACTAAGCGTATGGCTCGGGTGCATGCACGGTCTACCGGCAGCACTTATTTCCCACCATCACGCCACGCCGTCGCTTATTTATTTAGTATGTGTGTACCACGTATGGGCAATGGTGGTGGGGGGATCATCGTATTAGCGGCAATCATAGGTATTATGGCTGCTATCGCGATTCCTCAATATAAACAATATCTAGAGAAAACAAATTCAAGCGTAGATCAAGCGTAGAAGCCGCGGAGATGAGTCAGTATGACACTGACGAAGTGGAGGCTGAGGCACAAGTAACAGATATCACTCTGGCGATTAAAAGTGTCGAAACCAACCACAAGGCGATGATGCCTGTGAGCGAGGCGGTTGAAGCCTATTATAAGACCCGCAATGATTGGCCTGGGGATGTGGCTGATATCGCATTAGAGCGTGAGTTGCCTACCTACTGGTTATACAGTGATGGCATTTTAAGTTTTCTAGGTTCTGCAGCTTTAGGTGATTATCAGCAATATGAGATCTACTTAATCCCGAACGTGGATGAAATGGGCTACATCAGTTGGAGGTGCACTAGTGAACACATTCCAGATGACTATTTACCAGTAGATTGCCAAGGCTAACTTGGTTCCAAGTCTATGCTATTACATTAAATGCGAGACTGTCTTGCGTTTAATGTGGATGCTTAAATTAGATGCTGGTGAAATAATAGACACCTATAACAGATTGGGTCAGATTCTGACCTCGCTTTTCTCACTTTTCATTGTGTTACTCCACCCAATTGAATTCTTCCTTTAGAACCTCATAACGGCCATTTTCCCGGAGTATAATTAACCCCTTGTTAAAGGCGTCAATTATGTCCTGAGCCCGTGGTATTTGTTTGGGTACAATCACATGAAGCGGGATTTCTGTAACAACAAATTCAGATCGTTGAACCTCTTGTGGCGATATCTCAGCCTCTAAAAGTGCTTTCATGGCATCGTTGGGGGCCGCACTGACGAAATCAACCCGCTTTTGCAGCAACATTTTGAAGCAATGCAGCATACTATTGGGTGTCTCACGGCGGAGTAGGTTTCGATCTATAAGTTCCTTTATTTTCCCAAAGTCCGCATATCCGCGCGGGTTACAATAAACCGTTCCCTGTAAATCTTCTTCGTTCGTTAATGTGTTTGCTTGCCCCAAACGCGACCAAGCATATTTTTTTGTCGGAAAGAAGGGAGCCGAAAAATAGAAATATTCTGCGCGTTCTGGGGTCCAACCATAGGGGAATGTAGCATGGTACTGTCCTCGCTGTGTGAGCGTAAACCCTCTTTTCCATGGAAGCCATTCGATTTCTTCAACCAAATAACCAGATTTTTCGAAGGCGTTGATCACCAGTGTGGTCGCCATGCCGCCTTGGGGAAGTTCACGGCTTGTAAAAGGCGGGTAATTGTCACCCGTTGTCAGAGAGAGCGTTAATGTATCGGCTTTTACGGGGTCGATAAACAGCGAAAGGATCATCACCATTAATGGCAATAAATATCGGATTCGGGCAAGAATATGTGAGAAATATGAATGAAGCGGTTCAACACGAGTCTCTCTTTCAAAGCCCATCCAGTTTCCTCTTCATCATCTTGACCAAAATATATTAGTTTTAAATATATCAGATTTGTAACAAGTAGGGGCTGAGTAAACTAATACCGACTTTTTATATCTCAGGCGACTTGGGTATCGCTACCCAAGTCATCCTACTTAGAGTCGGCAAGATGTCAGGCAAAGCGCTGTGCAGATGAGCAACTAGGCTCGATTGATCGTAATATCTGACACATAACCATGATCTGTGCTGACCAGAGCCTGTTTTAACATGATGGCGGCCTCCTGGGCGGTCATAAACCCCGAGGTATCGAGCTCCTTGCCACTGGTTTTCCAGAAATCAGTGGCCATGCCCCCGGGGTAGACGGCGATCAACTTCATCGGGCTACCTTTGAGCTCCAGGCGCAGAGACTCGACCAGTCCCCGTATCGCCCATTTGACTGCGCAATAGGTGGACTCGCCGGCTTTGGCGACCTGGGCCGCCGTCGACATCACTACAACGACACTGATCTTGTCATTGCGATAGCGCTTCACCAACTCCCGCAGCAACAAGATCGTCGCCGTCAGGTTGTTGTGGATCAGTTCACCGATCGAGTCTGGCTGTTGCTGTTCGATTGCACCGAAATAACCACTGCCAGCGCAATGGATCACGGTATCTGGGGCCTGTGGCAGTGAGTCTAGCAGCGCCGATATTTCCCGGGATTGGCACAAGTCAGCGGAGATGGTGGTGACCTCACCGGAAATAGTGCTCACCACTTGGGCAAGGCGTTGCTCATTACGCCCGGTGAGCAATAGCGAACGCCCCTCGTTGCCATATATATTTGCCAGCGCGGCCCCTAAGCCACTGCTGGCACCAGTAATTAAAATCATGAAATTCCTTAAGGTCAAAAAAGACTGCGTCAGTTTCCAAATATGCATGAGATTCGCATCTGAGTGCAATCAATAAATCAGGCCACCCATAGTTAATGGCATACAGTTACTCTTCTTACTAAGCTTAATGAAGAGTTTAAGCTGGAGATTATTATGCCCTGCCCTCGAAGTACTCAAATTAGTCTCGAAGACACACCTTACTATCACTGCTGTAGTCGCGTAGTCCGCCGCGCCCATCTCTGCGGAGACGACAAATATACAGGCAAAAACTATGACCATCGTCGGGGTTGGGTAGAAACGCAGCTCCTCAAATTGACAGAGGTGTTTGCTATTGATGTGGCTGCCTATGCCGTGATGAGTAATCATCTGCATTTAGTGCTGTATATTGATTTAGAGACGGTCAATACCTGGTCCGATAGAGAGGTGGTTGAACAGTGGCATAAATGTTTCAAGGGTACAGAGATTACACAGAAGTTCGCTAAAGGAGAGGTTATTGATGAGTACCAAGTGGCTCAGTTAAAACATCTCATTGCCACTTATCGCTCACGTCTCAGTGATATTAGCTGGTTCATGCGTTGTCTCAATGAACCCATAGCTAGGAAAGCCAACGATGAAGATAACTGCACCGGGCATTTCTGGGAGGGAAGGTTTAAAAGCCAAGCTTTACTCGATGAAGCGGCCGTTTTAGCGTGTATGGCTTATGTTGAACTGAACCCTATCCGTGCGAAGGTAGCTCAAACACCAGAAAATTCTGATTATACCAGCCTTCAGCTAAGAGTTAAGGCGGCCTTGAAGGGGAAGCAACCGGTAAAACTATTATCTTTTATTGGCAATGAGCATGAGCAGCAAGCTAAAGGTATCAACTTTGACCTTAAAGACTACTTAGATCTAGTTGATGAAACGGGCCGTATACTTCGTGATGATAAGCGAGGTGAAATTTCAGTCAATGCAGCAAGAATACTGACACGACTCAATATTCCCAGTGATAACTGGATAAAACTCACTGCTGATTTTGGTAAGCTATTCCATGGGCCTGTAGGCACCTTGCAGGAGCTAACGAGCTACTGTGAACACTTAGAGAAGCGACGACGGCATTTCTCTCAATGTTGTCAGTATTTACAAGCAAGCTGATACGTTCAATCATTCCTTATTCCAACTAACCTATTCATTTAATGGGTTGGGTAGTCCTGCATTTAATTCACCTCCCCCCTCTTAAAGCGACCAACTTTATGGATAACCAACTCTGTATAGCCCTATAACAGGCTGAGTTAACTTTGTCGCTTAGCTGAGTATTGATAATCATGGATTCGATAGATATGTTGTTGATTAATAATGGATGGCCTAGTTAGTTTCTGTATAGCCCTATAACAGGCTGAGTTAACTTTGTCGCTTAGCTGAGTATTAATAATCAGGGGTTTGGTAGGTATGTTGTTGATTTATAATGGGTGGCTTAGTTAGTTTGCTTAGTTAGTTTGCTTAGTTAGTTTGCTTAGTTAGTTTGCTTAGTTAGTTTGCTTAGTTAGTTTGCCTAGTTAGTTTTGAGCCAGTTTGTTGATTATTAAAGGGGTGACGGAGATTAATGGTGCTGGGAGTTATGTAGCAAATTGAGCCGGTGACAAAAAGATAAGGCCGTCCACAATTCTTTGGATTAATTGTGGCTGGCCTTATTTTTAAAGAAGTGTTTTTAGCTGTGTGGGCCTACTTCTGTAGTTGTGCTTTTGCGGCTTCAACTTTCGAGAAATCCAGGCCTAGTTCAACAACGGCTTCTTTTATCAGGGCAGGGTTCTGCATGACTAGCCCCATGAGCTGTTGTAGCTTCTCTGGTGGGATACCTAACTGGCCGATTGTGGCCATAGCAGCCATAGGGTTTTCGGTCAGAGTCTGGAACAGGTCTTTGATCTGTGCGTCGCTAACATTGTGCTCTTTTAAGATCGCAAGAATGGGATTCATTGCACTACCTTGTATGATTTTTAAGTTAAACAGGCATCGATTCTATCACTCATCGGGGCTGTGAAAAAATAAATGTACCAGCTTAGTTTTCAGTGAGCACGCTAGGCGAGGGCGTTCTTTCGATACTCTTTTCGGTATTGGGTGGGTGTTTGATTGAATAAGCCTTTAAACGCATGGATAAAGGCTGAATCTGATTGGTAGCCTAGATCCAGGGCGATGCTGTTGATTGATTGTTTGCTTTCTAACAGTTGCAGCGCCAGCACTAGCCGGACATTCTGCCTCCATAGTGAAAAGGATTGATTGAACTCCTTGGCGCACAGCCTGGATAGTGTTCTTTCTGATGCTCCGACCCTTCTCGCCCAATCAGATAAGGTGAGTTGTAAATCTGGCTGTTGCTTTAGCTGAGAAAATATCGTTTTTAGTCTTCGGTCATCTGGGATTAATAGGGGGATCTGATAACTGTTTGCTAGCACTAGCTGATCATTGAGGACTAAAAGCAGATGTGCTGTCATCTCTTCTGTCTGTGTGGCTTTATCGCCTTGTATCAAGAGCAGGATCAGTTCTTTTAGAAACGGTGTCACTAAGCAAGATTTTGGCTCATTCAGAAATTTCATGTTTTGCCCCATGGCTGAATGGCTCGGGTTTAAGTAGAGGGATAAGAACCGTGTTTGAGTCACGGCGACTGATTTATGTGGGGTATTTGCCGGAACAAAGAGTATGGCATTGTGTGGAACGATAAAGCTGCTCTTGCCAATATCAGATTGCAGTAGCCCAGTGACTGGAAAAATGATCTGATGCCAGATGTGTGTATGCCAGTCATCAACAAAATTAGCGGGCATATGGATAGTCTTAGCTATGACTTGGCTAGTGCTAGATGCGCTGATTTGTTCATTGGCTAACTTTTTATTCATGGTGGCGACTTATCGATGCTTTATGGCTTATAGGATAGGTTAAGACACGCCTCTTTTCGATAGCATTATGCTTCATTCGACAAATTTGAGGGGTATAGCAATGCATGTTCATTTTATTATTCACGAATCCTATGAAGGTCCCGGGGCTTTTACTCAGTGGATATCGGGCAGAGGTTTTAAACAGACCAGTACCCGGTTATATCTGGGGGATGAATTACCAAACCTGCTTGATTTCGATTTACTGGTTATCCTTGGCGGGCCTCAATCTCCGTCAACATCAGTAGAAACGTGTTCTTATTTCAATGCAAACAACGAAATAAGTCTTATCAGCCGGTGTATTGAAGCTGGTAAGGCGATTCTTGGTGTTTGTCTGGGGGCGCAATTGATAGGTGAAGCGCTAGGGGCCAAATTTGAACTTAGTCCGTCTACCGAAATTGGCTATTTTCCTATCATGCTTACAGACATAGGGCAGAGTCATTCCAAACTCAAACACTTTAAGCACCAAGAAGTTGTTGGCCATTGGCACAATGACATGCCGGGAATCTTGCCATCGACTAAGGTACTGGCATCGAGTATTGGCTGTCCCCGGCAAATTGTTGAGTATTCAGAACTTGTCTACGGCTTTCAGTGTCACCTAGAGTTCACCAAGGAAAGTATGCAAGGGCTAGTTAACTCAGCGTTAGATACAAGTCTGGTGGCGAGTGAGCCTTGGGTTCAGAGCAGGGAAGTCCTGCTTGCAACTGATACTACAAGTATGAACACATTGTTGTTTTCTTTCCTTGATGACCTAATCGATAACTATAGGCAGACACTGTAAGATTCTGACATTAGGGGCCTATTTAGAGGACTACTTAATTTAGGGGTAGATGGTGGGCCTAGTTTAGAGCCCTGGTTTAGGGATTAGGATTAAGGCTTAGAAGATGAATTGGATCGGGAGTATATCTGCAGCACCGATACGCAGTAGCATTAGCTCTTTTTCTAACTTATTTTCTTCTCGTTTCAGGCTCTTTTTGTCTTCTTTGTTATTAGCGACCTCTTGGCCTGCATTAATTTTTTTATTCAGGCTGGTTATTTCATGATTGATACCTTTCAGTCTCGATTCAATACTTGAGATCCGCTGTTTTATCTCGTATTTGCGATGGCCTTCATTATATCTTTTTAGGAATTCATTATTGGAGCAAACACCATTGTAGTAAGCCCCTTGTAATCCCAGCTTGTAACCATTTTCTGTCTGGCAGTAGTTCTTAAGCCCGGCTTGATAGCCTGCAGTCCACTTTTCGCTATTCACGGCTAAACCGAACTCATTACAGTCTTTGATATAGTCATTGACGGTATAAGACACTGCGCCGTTATTACCGTCACTCATACCTATGGAATACCAATCTGCAAGTTGGCATTGCTCCATATTCATACTTGTACATTGAGTCAGGCTTAAGGCTGTTATTACTGCCAGTATTTTAAATTTCATGATTTCTCCCCATCGAATATAGGGCGGTAATTTAGCAGAGGTATCAGCGTGAAACCTTTTGTTTCTGCATTTATTTACAAATGTATCAATTTTCCAGTTTTATAGAGTGACCTCTTTAGTTTTTATGTCTTTATGTTTTTATTTGGTTTTTCTTTTGATCGGGTTTGGTTGTATTTTTATTGGTTTTTCGTTCGAGTTTAACCGAGCGCTAACGGGCCGCTGTACTGATTAATATGCTGGTAATAGTGGAAGCAGGATTTAGGGAGAAAATAGGTGGCCCCTATATTGTTATCTTGCTAAATATTTAACGTTATCTTTGTGAGGATTATTGTTTGATGTTATCGGTAACGAATTTATGTTCGCTAGTGGTTATTTCATGCATGTTTCCGTCGGGATCTTTGAAGTATATTGACCAAGAGACTTGGTGATCGGCGACTCTTAATTTTATCTTTTGGTGTGCAAAATGGATTAGCCAGAGTAGAAACTGTTCACCACTGGTTTTAAAGGCAATTGAGGTAACGGGAGGCTGGATATCACGGGTGAATAAGGCAAGATGAATAATACCGCTGGCATCTTCGATAGTGAGCGGACCCGATTCGGTATTCCAGTCAGCTAGCGTGTCGACTGGGCTAAAACCTAATATATTCTTATACCACTCAAGAGCTGCTTGCTTGTTTTCCACGTACAAATGGAGATGATCTATGCCTGTTAGCGCTGGTGCCTTTTGTTGAACCTTCATGTTTGTCCCTTACATTAGTCTTCGCTTGATTTACTATTTCGATGAGTGTAAAACCTATGGTTAACTATAGGTAAAGTGTTTTTTTATGAATTCGAAATCTATCAGTTCGGCGATGGATTCTGTGACCCCGACTGAGTTAAGTGTTGGAAAAGTGGCAAAACGTGCAGGTGTAAGTGTACAAACGGTTCATTTCTATGAAGAGAAGGGACTTATTCACAGTGCAAGAAATTCGGGCAATCAACGCCGTTATCACGGTAATGTATTGAGACGAATTGCTGTTGTTAAGTCGGCGCAACGATTAGGGATATCGTTAAACGAGATTGCAGAGGTATTTGCTAAACTACCAAAACATAAGTCCCTTTCTACGGCGCAGTGGCAGCAAATGTCATTGAGTTGGCGCAAGCAATTACAAGCGCGAATCGATCGACTTACTCAACTCAGAGATCAACTCGATACTTGCATAGGCTGTGGGTGTTTATCCATTAAGTCTTGTAAGTTGCGTAATCCTGGCGATGAAGCCGCGAACAAAGGTCCTGGCGCCGTTTTTTTGCAGCAGTAAAGCTGTAAATAAACGCATTCGTCGGCCGCTAAGCATTTTATCTTTGCCTGCTTAGGTAAAGGAGATTGATACAAGCGCTGAGTGGATAATGAGATGCTACGGATTGATATAGCTATTGAAAATTGCGTCACCTTGCTCCTCTCTCACTTCAGCTAATGTTTGCCAAAATTTTAGCGTAAGTTCTGGATGTTGCCGGTACCACTGGTGAGACACAGGCATATACCAATTTACGTGCATAAAATCTTCCTTTAATGCAGTGAGCTCATCGGTTAAGTTCAGCTGTTTAATCATGTTTTTCCCTATGTATGTCTCAATCACATAGCCATCGAGCCTTCCTTTGGCGAGTAGGATAAACCCTTCACTCGGCGTTAAGTTGTTGGCGGGTAATGTCCCTAACTTAGACAGTTTCTCATGGGCGATATAACCTAATGGCGCAGCTACACCTAATTTCAGTCCTGAAAATTGTCCGTTGCTCCATTTAAGATTCGAGTGTTTATGGGTAAATACACGATATCTGCCCCGCCATAAACGTTGATCTAAATTGATATTGCCATTTAGCTTAGGGAATACCCCCCAAGTCTCTCTTTCTTGTGTCCATATAGCCGCAAAAATAGCATCGGTTTTCCCTTGGGCTAGATGTTGAATACAGCGTTTCCAAGGTAGCCTAACGAGTTGTATAGGCAGGCTTGAAGTGTGTGCGGATGTCATAATTAGGTCCGCCAAGGTGCCGCGTAAACCAAGGGTATTGCTATCGCTGATGCTCTCCTTAGTTGTGAAGGGAAAATGGGTTTTATCTTCATAACAGATCCGCATGGTGGCTGGTTCGCTTTCCATGAGCGGATCTAGGGCGACTAAGCTGTCGGCATAAACCCTCTCCATGCTCCCTAGGCTTATTATTGATATTAGTAGCGCCAACAACTGGCAGGTATGCTTAGGCAAAAATGAAACGAATGAGGTTATATATTGAGAGTCATTTTGATGCTTAATCATAATTTGATTCATACACGCTTTGCTCCCAATATCGATGACCCACTGAGCAGCGGGTTATACCGATTGAAATTATTTCGCAATCAATATCAAACGAAATTCACTAGTCTCAAGTTTAGTTGGTTTAGTTGGTTTAGTTGGTTTAGCTTGTTTGGTTAGCTTTAGTGTAATCGATGGGGAATTTATGAGCTGGCGTAAGCAGAAAGGAAAAAGGTGACTAGGCACTTAATTAGAGAGCCCAATCACCAACATATATTCAGCTTAAAAAGCGCCTGCTGCGCCGGGGAAGACCACCGGGCTGGTGTTGCCGTTAGCACTTACGCTAGCGACGCCGTATAAGTAGTTATCTATGACCATGTTTTCTAATTTGAATGAATTCACCTTGCCGACATATCGACTGTGCTTCCATTCAGACTCGGTAGTGAGCCGCCAATAGACGCGGTAACCGATGACATTATTTTGCTCAGTATTATGCTGCCATTTTAAGGTGGTGCTGGCGGAGACTTTCCCTTCTATGGTGACAGAAGCTGGTGGTGCTGGAGCCCAGGCCATTGATGCCAGGCTGATGGCGTTAAGCGCGGTGAGCTTGGCATTGAAGTCGAAATCCACCCCTTCAATCACATCGCCGTAGGCTATGCCGTTCTCGACACGAATATCTTGGTGCTGACGGTTGTAATTCTCGTTGGTTTCCATGATGCGTACGGCGGGAAAGCCTGCCTTGTTAAAGGGGAGGTGATGGCCGCCGCGGCCGAAGCGATCTAAACGATAAACCATCATCACATCGAGATTCGTCATGTATTGGTCGGCCAAGGTTTTTATCTTGCGCGCCAGGTTGCGGGATGCCGAGTCGTTTTCGCCGCCGCTGAAATAACGCTGCTTGGCTTCTTCGGCAGTTTCGGCGATGCGAACCCCTTCAGAGAAAACCCGTACCGTGTGGTTGTTGATGACGCCATTGATGCCTTCGATGTTACCTATCATGTCGTTGTTTAGTACCGCTTGTACCTGCCAGTGCTGATCTTTGGCGTATTGAGCAAGCGCTGCGCCGCCATAGAGGCCTTGTTCTTCGCCAGATAGCGCGGCATAGATAATAGTGCCTGCAAACTGATATTTAGACAGTACCCGGGCGGCTTCGATGGCTCCGGCAACACCGGATGCATTATCGTTGGCACCGGGTGATATAGAGGTTGAGTCCATCACATCTGTGACGCGAGAATCGATATCGCCGCTCATCATCACCACGCGCTTAGGCTCGAGCGTACCGCGCTGGATGGCAATGACATTGACGACTTCAGTAGCATGAGGGATACGTTTGCCAGTGACGGTATCGGATAAAGTTATCACCTCCAGACAGCCGCCGCAGTCAGCGGATATGCGTTCAAACTCATTTTTAATCCAACGTCTGGCCGCGCCTACGCCCTGGGTATCAGACTCTGTCTCTGACAAGGTGTGGCGGGTGCCGAAGTTCACCAACTTCTCGACATCACTGCGCAGCCTGTCGGCGCTTGGCGCCGTGGCAATATCATAGAGGCGCATATCTTCCTGAGAAGGCGCCACAGTTGGCGCCGTACTCTGCGCACGACTGCTGGTGGCGAATAATACACAGGCGAGTGTACCAGTCACTAGCAGCACGGAAACAATGCGTTTAGCTGTGAATGAGTGGCGATTCATAAAGGGAGTCTGGGTGGGCATGGAAACCTCGATTTATTATTATTCTGCTTCTTACTCTATCAAAAAACAGCTCATAAATGGCAGGGTTAAGCCGAGGAATTGTTAGTCGATATGTCTTGCTAGTTATCCAGGTTTAGCCAGTAAATCATGCCGAGATTAACAGGAATACTAGATCAATCTGTGTTGAGTTCCGTTTCCCGCGAGGATAAGGGCAAGTCTATTGCTAGACTGCGTGTCACTAAACTAGCGGCTGGCACAGAGTTGTCATGGAGCACAAGTAATGGAATTAACGAACATGTTTGAATCTCACCTGGATACTTTTCGCAAGTTACATTCACAGTCATCACCTCTGATGCTCGTCAATGTTTGGGATGCTGCCAGCGCGGCAGTGGTGCAAGCGTCGGGGGCTAAGGCATTGGCGACCAGTAGCGCCTCATTAGCCTGGTCATTAGGTTATGCCGATGGCGGTGAGCTACCCGTCGATGCATTGCTGCTTGCTGTCGCAAATATCATGCGAGTGAGCCAGCTTCCTGTGACCGTCGATATAGAGGATGGCTATAGTGACAAGCCTGCAGATGTGGCGTCCTTAGTGACTGAGCTAGTGAGATTAGGCGTGGTCGGTATCAACATAGAAGATGGCGATAAAACGCCTGAATTGCTGGTGGCGAAAATAACAGCGATACGGGCATCTGCATCTTGTGGGCAGGTATTTATCAATGCCAGAACCGATGTCTTTCTACGAGGGCTGGCCGATAACCAAGAGGCGCTAACCATGACCGAGGCCCGTTTAACTCGTTATCAGGCCGCTGGTGCTAATTGCGGTTTTATTCCCGGACTAGATTCAGACAAGGCTGCTACCCGTTTAGCTAACAATCTGGATTTGCCTTTGAACTTTATGTTGGCTGGTGATCACTTAGCTGTTTCAAAGCGAGCCGATACTCTGCTTAAATTTGGGGTTACCAGATTTAGTGTCGGGCCAGGGAGTTTCCTCGATGCATACTCGACTTTGAAACGTACATCGAAAGTATCTGAGGTCTCTTGTAAGAATACTGAGCAGTGTGAATTACTGAATTATAATGAAATGAATACCTTGGTTATGTGTGCAAGGTAAATTTGTGCTTAAAGGAGTGGCGAGTTAAATCATGGAAGATAAAACTGTGGATTCAAGCCCTTTCTGTGGTTTCAGGGTATACTTTGTCTTTATTATTTTTTCTATCAAAGCGACTTATCATGATTATTTTTACCACCAATTTTGGCGATATTGAGATTGAACTCGATATGGAAACTGCGCCAGTGAGCTCGAAGAACTTCTTGAAATACTGTGAGGACGGTTTCTATGACGGAACCATTTTTCATCGGGTGATCAAGGGATTTATGATCCAAGGTGGTGGTTTTACAGTGGATATGGATGAAAAGCCCACTCGTGCAGCAATTGTCAATGAAGCCAATCGAGGCTTAAAAAATGTTAAAGGCACCTTAGCCATGGCGCGTACCGATTCGCCTCATTCTGCAACGGGTCAATTCTTTATCAATCTTGGTAATAATGATTTTCTCGATCACACTGGTACCACTAATTCTGGCTGGGGTTATGCGGTATTTGGCGTAGTCACTGCTGGCATGGATGTGGTAAGAAAGATAGAGAAGGCCAGAACCACGTCGAAGATGGGGCATGACGATGTGCCGCGCGAGCCTATTATTGTCGAGAAGGTCACGATTAATACTTAGGGTAAGCGCTAGGCGTTTATCTTGCTGAAATGGAAAGTAATCGTTATAAATCAGTTGGATGGAATGTAATTCTGATTCCTATTGTTTAATGTGGTGTAAATGTTATTGAGTTGTGTGTTTTTGCTCGCTAATATTCGCGCCATCTCTCATATGCTCAGACGACTTATGAGGGAATACATTTCATAACAAGGAAACCCAATGAAATACTTGAAGTTGATAACGCTAATCGCGATCATGAGTTTAAGCGGTTGTGCAGGTAAACCATTCATCACACCTTCTACTCAACAAGTTATTGAACTCCCACAAGCCGACAAGGCACAGATCATATTCTTAAACCCCGCTAATAGCATAAGCGGTGCATTTTTGGTTGGCCTATATGATGTAAAAGGCGAGGATAAGACCTTTTATGGCATGTTAGGCTCTAAAACTATGATGGTGCAAAACGTTGAGCCTGGCCATCATCTGTTTATGTCCCATACAACACTGCCATCGGTTGCAACTTTCTTAAATGCAGATGTCGAAGCTGGTAAGCGCTACTATGTTTTGCTGCGCTTTGTTTATGGCAATGGTTTCCAGCTTCGTCCTATCAAGGCTGAGCTTGATGGGAAATTTAATCCTGAGTTTAGTCCACAAAACCCTGAATTCGATTCATGGTTAGAGGAGCTGAAACTCGTAGACCAAACTGAGCAGGTCTCTGTCTGGTATAAGGACTATAAAACTAATGTTGATGAGGCTCAGGCTGAAGCTTGGACTCAGTGGCAGAGCAAAGATGATAGTCAAAAGGGTCAGCTGACCTTAGGTAAAGATGACTTTTTAACGCCTAAAATCACACGTTTATAATATTTATAAACCCCAAATCTCTTAGTTTTGGGGTTTTCTGCTGCAAAGCCGTGGCTTTCTTATAAGCTCAGTTTTGAAAGTAATACTATTGTGGAGAGCGACGACTTGCTTTAGTTTACAGTGCTAACCTTTCAAAGCACTGGAACTAAAAATGGAATTAAGCTGTCATTGCGGCAATGTGAAAATCACAGTGACTCACTCCCCTGAATCACTCACTTCCTGCAACTGCTCCACCTGTAATCGTTATGGTTCACTATGGGGTTACTATACGCCGGACCAAGTTCAACTCTCGTTTATCACAGATATTGCGGGAACGAGTGTGCCGGCCACTCAGGCTTATCGATGGGGAGAGGAGTATATCGAGTTTCATCACTGCCAAAACTGTGGTTGCTTGACCCATTATGTAACGACGGATAAAGTCCCTGATGCTAAATATGGCATTAATTTTCGCATGGCCCCTATCGCTCAGATGAAAGATATCAAGGTAAGGCATTTCGATGGCGCAGATAGCTGGAAGTATTTAGATTAATATCACCATGAAAGCTAGATGTCGATGTGTAAGGTGATTAGCCATCCACACCACTATATTCGGTCTAATAGAATCGGACATCTTGATTGTGGAACGAGAGTGTCGCTCAACACGTGAGATAAGCGCAGCTAATTATCTGCACCTTACCTAGGTGCTCTTAGTGCGACTGGTATTTTATTCATTGTAGATGTCCTATATTGATTGCCTACATAATAATCATGCTTCCTCTTATGTGAAGTTAATGACTAACTTTATGCTCTACAGCCCATAGTGCAGCCTCGATACGAGTTTTAAAACCCAGCTTTTTCAGAAGGTTTTTGACATGTACTTTCACCGTTGATTCTGTGATATCGAGCTTATTAGCGATGTATTTATTGCTCTTTCCTGATGCGATAAGTTTTAGGTTTTGTAACTCTCTTGGGGTCAACTTGTCTAAGGGCTCGCTCTGTTTATTATCTTTTCTTAGGCTACGCGCCAGGATCTGAGTCAGCGGTGCACTGATAACAAAATCGCCTGCTAATGCTTGTCTTAATTTATCAATCAACTCTTCCGGTTCTGAGTCTTTTAGCAAATAACCATCGGTATTAAATCGAATAGCCTGTAGTACATCGCATTTATTGTCTGATACAGTAAATATAACTATTTTACTTTCTACTCCCGCACCTCTAAGAGAGATGAGAGTTTCGATACCAGTTAAACCTTTCATATTGAGATCTAACAAAATCAGATTTGGCTTATGCTTAATCGCGAGGCTAATTGCTGTATCACCAGAACTGGCTTGTGCAATTACCTCAAGATCATCTTCGAGTGAGAGAAGTTGGGCTAACCCTTGACGTAGTGTAGGGTGGTCGTCGACGAGCAATATAGTAGCTTTGGTCATTTTTACTCTTACTTAATCGTTATATATCAAAGGTTAGGGAAATTATGGTACCCGCTTGGAGATTAGATAACATGTGAATATCGGCACCGAGTGACTTAGCACGTTCTTTCATAATACCTAAACCGAAATGGCCTATCTGCTCGATATTCTCTGGTAGTCCAATGCCGTTGTCCCAGATCTCAAGCAGAATCTTACCATTGGCTTTTACTAATTTAACGCCCGCGTTCGAGGCTTTGGCGTGGCGGTGTATGTTAGATAACCCCTCTCTGATGATTTGCAGTAGGTGGATCTCTCTATTAGCAGTGAGTGAATGCTGCGGGAGATCTAAAGTAAATTGGATTGGGTGTTGACACTTTTCTGTGAACTCAGCAACAGTGCCTTTTAGGCTACTTTCAATAGAGGGGTCGTCTAACCTCAACCTAAAGGTGGTCAACAATTCCCTTAGTTGTATATAGGCACTATTAAGACCACTTTTGATCTCATGGATGGTGCTGTTTACTTGATCTTCAGCTACTTTTTTTTCTATCTGTCTTGTTAATAGACTCATTTTCACCTTTAAAAAGGACAGTGACTGCGCCAAAGAGTCATGTAACTCTCTTGCTATTACGGCACGTTCCTCTGAAATCAGTAGCCTATTTTCGGTGATCTTTTTCTGTTCCAATTCAATCGCTGTAGCGACAATGTCCGCCATCGCTTGTAAAAGTTGAATTTGCCATGATTCAGGTTCACTCTTCTTAGGGTATTGCCAGATAATATCTCCAAAGAAATGGCCCTGTTTCTTCAAAACAAATTGCCTTATATTCATATCCTTATGTTTAGTTTTTCTCCCGTTCACTCTGTACTCTATAAGATTGTCAATGTGGTGTTCAGTGAGCGCAATGGAGATCGTTCCATTATTGATAATGTGCTCAAGTTCATCGATTATCTGTGGGTTTATTTTTCGATATTCATAGTTAGCCAGACCTTTTGCGGCTGTGTATAGTACCTTTAAGGATAAGTTACTATGAGTAAGCTGCCTGGTCTTTAGCTCAACTCGACGTTCATATTCTTTATGAGTATCAGAAAGTTGGTCAGCCATCTGGTGAATGGTGTGAGATAGCACCCCAAGCTCATTATTTTCAATTTGAGCCACTTTTAGATCAAAATTGCCTTTGCCTATCTCTGATGCAATATTGACTAACTGTTTAAGTGGACTGATGAGTGAGTTGTTTAACTTAATAAAAACAAAGATGGATATCAGCAGGATCATTAATACGTCAAAGCCCTGAATGATACTTAACAACATTAGTTTCTTCTCAGACTCCGTTTGTAACAGGCTAACAAGCTGATCAATTGTCTCAACAAATTGATCATATTCAGTTAGTTCAATCTGAGAAGTATTGTCTTTAATATTATTCCATTGAGCAATAACCCGTGTATGTTGATTAATTGTTTCCGGATTGCCGATGGTACTATTGGTTAAATAAAATAAGATATCATTTATTTTTGTATCAAATACCCTCATTTCATTCCGTAATAGGTTTGTGCCATTACTCTGGTCTGAAAGGGAGGTTCGGGACATCTTGATAACTTGCATTCTTAATGAACCGACACGATTAATATGTTCTGCATCGCCACGAAGATCGTCTGTAACAACAATAGATGCGAACATACTCAATAGGCAGGATGTAATGATAATTGCCGTATATAGGCGAGCACTAGAAACGAGTGAAGATTTTTTATTAAGCGTGTGATCTGAATTACAGTTTAATGCAGCCTGTTGCATCTTTTTAAGCCACCCATCTATTGGATAAGTGATTAGTAACATTTCGCAGGGGAAATGTGTAATTAATCTTTATACCACTTAATAGTTCATATTTTTCTCTTTCAAATCTTAAGTACACATCAATGATTTTTAATCAATATATTACAGCAACTTAATTTGTTTTCGGTGCTAATACTTTGGTAGTAGTGTTAATTATACGGCCTCAAGTAACCAATGAAAACTATGATTTAGATCAACTTGCTGTTTTCTTCCAGTGATATTTTTATGTCGATTTCAAAATATTCCATGAAGGATGTCGATATGACATCAATGGCTATATAGCCCCCTTTATATTGGCCTAGGAATCAAGATCGTCTTGTAATTATTGGAGGAAATAATGTCGGATATAAATAAATGGGACGTTGAGGACCCCACATTTTGGGAGCGTGAAGGGAAGAAGGTGGCTAATCGCAACCTTTGGATCTCGATCCCAAGTTTGTTGTGTGGTTTTGCTGTTTGGATGTATTGGGGCATCATTACTATTCAGATGTTGAATTTAGGTTTTCCATTTGCCACATCTGAACTGTTTACCTTGATGGCTGTTGCTGGTTTGACCGGGGCAACACTGCGAATACCAAGTAGTTTCTTTATTCGTCTATGTGGTGGGCGCAATACGATTGTGTTTACCACGGCACTCCTGATGGTTCCTGCCATTGGAACTGGCATTGCGCTGCAAGATATGAATACGCCACTTTGGATTTTCCAGTTACTCGCTTTGTTATCGGGTTTTGGTGGCGGTAACTTCGCCTCATCTATGTCAAATATCAGCTTCTTTTTTCCTAAGAAGAAACAAGGTTTGGCACTTGGCTTGAATGCGGGGTTGGGTAACTTAGGTGTGACGACCATGCAGATCTTAGTGCCGCTATTTATGACTTTCGGTCTGTTCGGTGGTGAGCCGATGCAGTTGATCAACACCTCCGGAACCTTGATTGGTAAAATTCCAGCAGGTAGTGATGCGTGGATCCATAATGCCGGTTATATCTGGTTGCTATTCTTGGTCCCACTCGCCGTTGTTGGTTGGATGGGGATGAATAATATTAAAACGTCTCACGTCACACCTGAACTACCTGGTACAACGCGATCATTTGGCATCATCTCAGGCATGTTGGCTATCGGTTTTTTAACGTCGATCTTCGGCCTGTGGTTAATGTTACCGGAGAAGGTCGGTGGTTCAGGCTTTGAATTGAGCAAGTGGCTTGTATTACCCATTATTATTGCACTGACTGTTTTCCTCTTGAAGCTCATTCCTGGTCAGGTAAAACAGAGCCTTAATCATCAATACAAGATTTTTGGTAACCGCCATACCTGGGTAATGAGTGTTATCTATACGATGACGTTCGGTTCATTTATCGGATTCTCTGCAGGTTTTGGTCTGTCTATCAAAGTGATTTTTGGTTATGAGCATGTGATGGTCGACGGAGTGATGAACCACGATCTCATCAACCCCTATGGTCCAAGTGCTCTGATGTATGCTTGGATGGGCCCCTTTATTGGTGCACTTATTCGTCCTGTGGGCGGGTGGATTGCAGATAAGATGGGGGGCGCTAAAGTGACTCAGATCTGTGCGATAGTGATGGTTGCAAGTGCTGTGGGTGTTGCTTACTTTATGAAGGCTGCATACGCTTCTGCGACGCCTCAAGATTTTTTCATTCCCTTCTTAATACTTTTCCTTGTGCTGTTTGCAGCCACAGGGATCGGTAATGGTTCAACCTTCCGTACCATCTCTATGGTATTTAACAAAGAGCAGGCTGGACCTGTACTGGGTTGGACTTCCGCCATTGCTGCCTATGGTGCGTTCATCATTCCCCAAGAACTCGGTGAGCAAATTAAGTTAACTACACCTGAAAATGCCTTGTACGGATTCGCAATATTCTACGTGGTCTGCATCGTCATTAACTGGTGGTTCTATCTTCGCCCTGGGGCTGAGCATAAAAATCCTTAACATGTGTGGAATATTTTACGGGGGAGTGACTCCCCGATAAAACCATGGGTGATAACAATATCGATGACCGGTGTTTAGTGATTAGATGACGCTAATCTGGACTATCAGTCATCGTTAAACGGAGTAAATAGATGAGTAATTTTCTGGATCGCTTACAATTCTTAAAGAAGAAAACAGGCGAGTTTAGTGATGGGCACGGTGATACCACCAGTGAAAATCGCGAATGGGAAAATAGTTACCGGCAACGTTGGCAACATGACAAGATCGTGCGTTCGACCCATGGTGTTAACTGTACAGGTTCTTGTTCCTGGAAGATTTATGTTAAAAATGGTCTTGTTACCTGGGAAACTCAGCAAACTGATTACCCAAGAACACGCCCAGATCTGCCTAATCATGAGCCTCGTGGCTGTCCTCGTGGGGCAAGTTACTCTTGGTACCTCTATAGTGCCAACCGATTAAAGTACCCTAAAGTACGTAAGCCGCTTCTTAAACTGTGGCGCAAGGCGCGTATAAATCAAGATCCAGTGAATGCCTGGGCTTCTATTGTTGAAGATAAAGCTAAGACTGATTCCTATAAATCTAAGCGGGGGATGGGGGGATTTATTCGTTCAAGCTGGGATGAAGTGAATGAAATTATTGCCGCAGCGAATGTCTATACGACTAAAACATTTGGTCCAGATCGTGTAGTGGGGTTCTCACCCATTCCAGCAATGTCTATGGTCTCTTACGCTGCCGGTTCTCGTTATCTTTCACTTATCGGTGGTGTGTGCTTAAGTTTCTATGATTGGTATTGCGATCTTCCGCCATCATCGCCAATGACGTGGGGTGAGCAAACTGACGTACCAGAATCTGCTGATTGGTATAATTCTAACTACATTATTGCCTGGGGTTCTAATGTCCCTCAGACGCGTACACCAGATGCTCATTTTTTCACGGAGGTTCGCTATAAAGGTGCAAAAACTGTTTCAATTACACCCGATTACGCTGAGGTTTCTAAACTGACCGATGAGTGGTTAAACCCTAAGCAAGGTACGGATGCTGCACTGGGAATGGCATTTGGTCATGTTATTCTGCGTGAGTTCCACTTAGATAATCCAAGTGAGTATTTTACCGATTATGTACGTCAATACACTGACTTCCCCATGCTTGTCGTACTTGACAAGCATGATAATGACTCACTTAAGACGACTCGTTTCCTACGTGCGTCAGATCTAGTTGATAATTTAGGTCAGGAAAATAATCCTGAGTGGAAAACTATTGCGATTGATGAGAACTCAGATGAGTTTGTTTCTCCTACTGGATCCATCGGTTACCGTTGGGGCGAGAAAGGAAAGTGGAACATTCAAGAGCGTGAAGGTAAAGAGGGTAAAGATACCAAGCTGCAACTTTCTTTGATCGGTGGTGATGTGTCAGCGGTTTCTTTCCCGCACTTTGCTGGCGACGATGCTAATAAGCATTGGGTTGCATGTGATCAAGCGTTAGTGCAGGTTCGTAATGTTCCAAGCAAGAAAGTCACAACGGCTTCAGGTGAAGAGCTTATTGTTGCAACCGTATACGATTTGATGATGGCCAACTATGGTCTTGATCGTGGATTGGGTGGCGAGAATGTTGCTTCTAGCTATGATCAAGACGTTCCAGGCACTCCGGCATGGCAGGAGAAGATAACAGGCGTATCCCGTGATAAAGTAATCAAGGTTGCACGTGAATTTGCTGATACTGCTGATAAGACTCACGGTAAGGCAATGATTATTGTTGGTGCGGCAATGAACCATTGGTATCACATGGATATGAACTACCGTGGCCTTATTAACATGGTAATGATGTGTGGTTGTGTGGGTCAGTCTGGTGGTGGTTGGTCACATTATGTTGGCCAGGAAAAACTTCGTCCACAGACCGGTTGGCAACCATTAGCGTTTGGTTTAGATTGGTCACGTCCTCCACGCCAGATGAATGGTACTTCTTTCTTCTATAACCACTCTTCACAGTGGCGTCATGAGAAAGTCAGTGTTCATGAGGTCTTATCGCCCCTAGCTGATAAGACCCAGTTCTCCGAACATATGCTTGATTACAACATCAAAGCTGAGCGTATGGGGTGGTTACCATCAGCTCCTCAGTTAAATAGAAATCCACTTCAGTTGACGAAAGATGCGGCAGCTGCAGGCATGTCTCCTAAAGATTATGCCATTGGGCAATTAAAGTCTGGCGAGCTTAAGTTTGCTTGTGAGGCTCCAGATGCTCCAGAGAACTTTCCGCGTAACATGTTTATCTGGCGTTCAAACTTACTTGGTTCATCGGGCAAGGGGCATGAATACATGCTTAAGTACCTGCTTGGTACCAAAAATGGTGTGATGAATGAGGACGTTGGTAAGAAGGATAAATTCAAGCCTGAGGAAGTTGAGTGGGTCGAAGAGGGGGCTACTGGTAAGTTAGATTTGGTTGTAACCCTTGATTTCCGTATGTCATCGACCTGTATGTATTCAGATATTATTCTTCCGACGGCTTGTTGGTATGAGAAAGATGATCTGAACACATCAGATATGCACCCATTCATTCACCCACTATCGACTGCGGTTGACCCAGCATGGGAAGCTAAATCTGATTTCGATATTTATAAAGGTATCGCAAAGGCATTCTCAGAAGTCTGTGTTGGACACTTAGGTACAGAGACTGACTTTGTCACAGTACCTATGCTGCATGACACACCTGGTGAGCTTGCCCAACCATTTGACGTTAAAGATTGGAAGAAGGGTGAGTGTGATCTGATTCCAGGTCTGACGGCGCCGAATATGGTTGTCGTTGAACGTGACTATCCAAATACTTACAAGAAGTTTACCTCATTTGGCCCGGCGCTGGATGAGCTAGGTAACGGTGGCAAGGGAATAAGCTGGAACACAGATGATGAGATCATGTTGCTCGGTGATCTTAACCATCGTAATACCGATGAAGGTATCAGTGAAGGTCGTCCAATCATTGAGTCTGCTATCGATGCCTGTGAAGTCATCTTAACTTTAGCACCGGAGACTAATGGTAACGTTGCTGTTAAAGCTTGGGCTGCACTTGGTGAATTCACTGGTATTGACCATACCCACCTTGCTAAATCTAAGCAGGAAGAGAAGATCCGCTTCCGTGATTTACAAGCTCAGCCACGTAAGATCATCTCTTCTCCAACCTGGTCTGGTCTGGAAGATGAACATGTGAGTTATACCGCTGGTTACACCAACGTTCATGAATTGGTGCCATGGAGAACCATTACTGGTCGTCAGCAGTTCTATCAAGATCATAAGTGGATGCAGGCATTTGGTGAGCAGTTCGTCTCTTACCGCCCTCCTATCGATACTAAGACTATTGAGCTTGTTAAAAACACTAAGCAAAACGGCAATAAAGAGATTGTACTTAACTGGATCACACCTCATCAGAAGTGGGGCATTCATAGTACTTACTCTGACAACTTGTTGATGTTGACACTTTCTCGTGGGGGGCCAATCATCTGGATGAGCGAGGTTGATGCGAAAGATGCGGGTATTGTGGATAACGATTGGGTTGAAGTATTCAATGCCAACGGTGCACTCGCTTGTCGTGTTGTTGTTTCACAACGTGTGAACCAAGGCATGACCATGATGTACCATGCTCAAGAGCGTATTATGAATGTACCTGGTAGTGAGATGACCGGTACTCGTGGTGGTCACCATAACTCAGTGACTCGTATTGTGATGAAACCTACTCACATGATAGGTGGATATGCACAGCAATCTTGGGGCTTCAATTATTACGGAACGGTTGGTTGTAACCGCGACGAGATGGTGGTGGTTAGAAAGATGGATAAAGTTGATTGGTTAGAGGGTTCTAATACTGATGATCTGCCGCGTCCGTTACCAACTAACCCAGATGAAGCTTAAGGAGTAGAACCATGAAAATACGTTCTCAAATAGGTATGGTGCTAAACCTTGATAAGTGTATTGGTTGCCATACTTGTTCTATTACATGTAAAAATATATGGACGTCGCGTGAAGGCGTTGAATACGCTTGGTTCAATAACGTTGAAACTAAGCCTGGTATTGGTTATCCAAAAGAGTGGGAAAATCAGGATAAATGGAATGGAGGCTGGGAAAGAAAGTCTAATGGCGATATTCAACCTCGTATAGGTGGAAAGTTTCGTGTATTAGCGAGTATCTTTGCCAACCCGAATATGCCAGAGATCGATGATTATTATGAGCCATTCGATTATGACTACCAGCATCTGCACACTGCCCCGATTGTAGAACACCAGCCAACAGCTCGTCCGCGCTCTGTCATCACAGGAAAGCGTATGGAGAAGATTGAGTGGGGGCCGAACTGGGAAGAGATCTTAGGTACTGAGTTCGAAAAGCGTAGTAAAGATAAAAACTTCGACAACATGCAGAAACAGATGTATGGCGAGTTTGAAAATACATTCATGATGTATCTTCCACGTCTTTGTGAGCACTGCCTCAACCCAGCTTGTGTTGCATCTTGTCCATCAGGTGCCATCTATAAGCGTGAAGAGGACGGTATCGTTCTTATTGACCAAGAGAAGTGTCGTGGTTGGAGAATGTGTATCTCTGGATGCCCATACAAGAAGATCTACTATAACTGGAAGTCAGGTAAGTCAGAGAAGTGTATCTTCTGCTACCCACGTATCGAAGCTGGTATGCCGACAGTTTGTGCTGAGACTTGTGTTGGCCGTATTCGTTACTTAGGTGTGCTGCTTTATGATGCTGACAAGATCAAAGAGGTGGCATCTACTCCATCTGAAAAAGATCTGTATGAGAAACAACTCGAAGTATTCCTTGACCCATTTGACCCAGTTGTAATTTCTCAGGCGCGTAAAGATGGTGTGGCAGACTCTGTAATCGAAGCTGCACAGAAGTCACCGGTATACAAGATGGCGATGGATTGGAAGTTAGCGCTTCCTTTACATCCTGAATACCGTACTTTGCCTATGGTTTGGTACATTCCAGCATTAAGCCCAATTCAGAATGCTGTTGAATCAGGTACCCTTGGCAAAGCTGGCGTTATCCCCGATGTGCGGGCCCTACGTATTCCGGTTAAATACCTTGCTAACCTTCTAACTGCGGGCGATGAAAAGCCTGTTGTCAGAGCGCTTGAGCGTCTGCTTGCAATGCGTGCTTATAAGCGTGCTGAAAACGTTGAGGGTATTGAAGATCTAGAAGTTCTGCAGCAAGCAGGTCTTACTAAGAAGCAAGCTGATGAGATGTATCGCTACCTTGCAATCGCAAACTATGAAGATCGTTACGTTATTCCAAGCGGACATCGTGAGATGAATGTACCAGAGGCTTACGGTGAGAAGAGCGGCTGTGGTTTCACGTTCGGTAATGGTTGTAGCGATGGTAGTAATGGCGTGAATATGTTCGGCGGTAAGAAGGTCGCTCGCCGTCATATTATTAAAACTGTGAGTGTGGAGGAGTAATACTGTGCTGATCCTTAAAGTTGTTTCACGTCTATTAGATTATCCAACTGAAGCGCTGTTTGGCGCTGCCGATGAAATGATAAGTGTAGTGGAGCAGTCGGATGAACTCAGTGCTCAAAGCCGTGCGGCCTTGGTGGAGTTTATCCGCCAACTGACTGCAAGGGAGTTATATGACGCTCAGGAAAGTTATGACTTACTGTTTGATCGTGGTCGTGCACTTTCTCTACTTTTGTTTGAACACGTTCACGGTGAATCCCGTGACCGTGGGCAGGCGATGGTAGATCTGATGAATGTCTATAAGTCTAATGGTTTTGAAGTTGATTCATCTCAGCTGCCAGATTATATCCCTCTGTATCTTGAGTATTTGAGTGAGAAATTGCCAGTGTATATCCAAGAGTGGTTAGGGGATATTTGTCACATTTTAACAATGTTGTCAGAGCGATTGATTGAGCGCAAGTGCCATTATAATGTGCTTCTAGATTCACTTATCGAAGTGTCCGGAGTCGAAGTCGACCGCGCAGAAATTGTTGATACAGTCAGCAAAGAGGTACGAGATGATACTGTCGAGGCAATTGATAAAGAGTGGGAAGATAAAGAGATTCGCTTTGATGATCCTATGGTTGGGGACTGCCCGAAATCAGGTATTCACCATTCGCAGAAATCACTTGATCCTAATACTGTAAATCAAGTGCCTATTAGGTGGCATGATGCCGATGCTGCGCAAGTTGCAGGATTGTAAGGAGAAATAATGTCAAATTTAAATTTTTTACTTTTTGGGATATATCCCTTTATTGCTTTAACTGTGTTGGTTGTTGGTTGCTGGATTCGATATGATCGTGAACCATATTCATGGAAAGCGGACTCAAGTCAGCTTTTAGACCAAAAAGGGTTCCGCGTAGCGAGTAACCTGTTCCATATTGGTGTCATTTTTGTTTTAGCGGGTCACTTTGTGGGTCTATTAACACCTGAGTCTGTCTATCATCATGTGATCTCTACGCCAAATAAACAGTTATTGGCAATGGTCAGTGGTGGCACATTTGGTGTTTTCTGTCTTATTGGTCTGGTCATGTTGATTAAACGTCGTTTAACTAACGCACGTGTAAGAGCCAACTCCAAGCGTTCAGATATCTTGGTATTGTGCCTGTTGCTGATACAGGTGCTACTGGGATTGATGACTATTGTTGTGTCTATGGACCACTTAGATGGTTCTGTAATGGCATTACTGGCTGATTGGGCACAGAGTCTCGTCACACTACAAGGTGTGCAAGCGGCAGAAGCGATTAATTCGGTCAATATTGTCTATAAAGTTCATATCTTAGTCGGCCTTACGTTAATCATGATCTTCCCATTCACACGTCTAGTCCATGTAATCAGTGTGCCAGTGAAGTACTTTGCACGTAACTACCAGATTGTACGTCAGCGCTAATTCGGTAACTTCTAGGGCTTACTTTACTTATATAGTGAGCCCTAATGATTAAGGTTGGCTAATCAATAATTTTGGCGAAAAAAAGCGTTTTAATTAGCTGAACAATCCAATAGAGATAGACCAATTTTTTTAAACATGTCTAATGAAAAGAGTCGTAATTATGAGTTCATGTGGCGCAAGTACCCCTATAATCCCCTCTAAAGAATCACTGCCTGTTATTACAGTTAACGGGGTCACCATCGAAGAGATAGCTCTTGCTAATGAGTTGCAATATCATGCCAATAGTTATTTTGATGTGGTTGTTCAGCAGGCTGGACAAACACTCGTTATTCGTCAACTCCTTATTGAACAAGCAAAAATTAAAGGTTTTGATATCTCTGAAAGCAATGAAGAATCAAACGTTCAGCGGCTACTTGAGCAGATGGTCAGTTATGATGATCCTAGCGAAGATGATTGCCTTCGTTACTTCGAGAACAATCGCCAGAAATTTGCTACCAGACCATTAATGGAAGTTGATCATATTTTATTAGCAGCCGCAAAAGACGATTTTGAAGGACGTGATGATGCTAAAACAGATTCAGAAGATATCATTGCACAACTGCAAAAAGATCCTACATTATTTGCATCACTTGCTAAGCATCATTCAGCTTGTCCCTCTAAAGAGACCGGGGGAGCGTTAGGCCAGATCAGTGCTGGTCAAACAGTGCCTGAGTTTGAGCGTCAGTTGATGTTACTGCCTGAAGGATTAGCGACAAAGGCAATCGAATCTCGTTATGGACTTCATGTTGTTAATATAGCACGTAAAATTAAAGGGGAGTCACTTGATTATGTCATGGTTGCAGATAAGATCCGTGGCTATCTGGTTCATCGTTCATCACATCTTGCGATTCAAGCCTATATACACCGTTTAGTTGAGAAGGCTGATATTTCTGGTATCCAAGTGAGATTTCTAGATGAGAATATCCATGTTTAATCACGTGTAAATATGACAGGTTCATGCTTTTACTATTTGATAAGTGGTGACTAGTTCTGCTAGTCACTACTGAGGTAAGATTAATCGTTTATGGCTAATTCGATGGGGTTTTCATCTCTGTCAAAGATGACATAGCGACCCATTCCATTGCCTGTTTCAATATCATTTGCCATTTTATTTAAAAACGGCTCTGCATCTTCAGTACTTGGCGCTTGCCCCTCTTCCCCACTTAAGCTTGCAATAAACATGAAATCCCAGTCTTTATTGATCGCGTCGGCTTCTTTAACTAATGTAGCGAAAGTGCTGATCTCTTCTGGTAACTTGTCAACACACATAACAGGTGAAATAGTTCCACGCTGATGTTTCTTGCTCTTTTTAGTATTGCTTGCTTCAGCCTTGGCGAAGAGCAGTAAAAGACGTTGTGGATTTGATTGTTCTTGTGTCATTGTTAATAGCTCTTTAAACATTTTTATCATCTTGCTTAAGCCTTAATTTAACCATAAAAAAAGTGTGGTTATTATATACCATTCGACTATGAGGGTAACTAATAAGTCGTTATCTTTAAGCCTCTGTCTTGTGGTTAATCGGCTAAGCCAACTCTATAGGGTGCCTACTGTTGTAGGGGGTTACCAAGTCGTTGATTTAAATGTAATGGCTTGCGGGTCATGCTTGGGCTGACTAAACTTTATTGAAAGTCAATTTTGGTGATGTTTTCTCAGTAATGGTGGACAGTGTGATGATTAAGAAAGGGGAAATATCTTCTCGTTTTATCAGATTTCTATGCATCAGTTTTATGTCTGTTATTTTCTTCGTTCAAATGGCGTTTTCTGCCGATGTGACTCAATTTCCTCTCAGAGAAAAATATCGTGACATTCCCACCATATCTCATCAAGACTTGTATCGTCTGTTAGACTCTACTGTGCTGGTAGATGTTAGATCAAAATATGAATTCGATACCTTACATATTAAGAATGCGGTCAATATTTCAATATCCAACGCAGGCTTTATTACCCGCTTGATGAAGATTAGAGAAAGGGACTCAAGACCCATAGTGTTTTATTGTAATGGCATCACTTGCGCAAAATCCTATAAGGCCTGTGATAAGGCAGTTAAGTTCGGCATCAAAGATGTGTCGACGTTTGACTTAGGGATCTTTGGTTGGACTAAGGCACACCCGGATGCGGCAGTCTTATTAGGTGAGAGCCCGGTTTCCTTGGATAAGTTAATCGATGATGATTTGCGTCAGGCTCACCTGCTTCCGCCCGCTGATTTTGTTGCAGCAATAGGCAAAAAGGTCATGGTGATAGATATCAGGGAACACTTTCAACGGGATGTGATCATATTGACTAAAGTCACCCGCGTCGCTTCATCTGACAAAATTATAGGCTTAATTAAGAAAGCGAAAAAGGATGGGTTAACCTTACTCATCTATGACGCAGTAGGTAAGCAAACCCGCTGGTTACAGTATTTACTTGAGAAGGAGGGGGTGAAGAATTACTTTTTTATGGCTGGAGGTTTGAAGGGCTACCTAGAGGCTAACTTAGGCCCTTCAGAATATGACTAAATCTAGCCCCGAGCTGAATTTCAAAGTGAGCTTAATCAAACAGTTCATCGAGTCGATAGTATTGCAGCTTAGGCTCGTCATTATTATCTACACTCGCTACTTGTTGAAGTGCAATTTGGCACATCTTAACGGCGACCTGTTTACCTGTTATTGGACGGTACTTACTCAATACCGGAAGTCGGCATATTAAGGGAAGCAAGCTTGCGCCTAGTTTCTCTCCAAATCTAAAATCTTGACGATTGCCCAACAGCAGGGAAGGTTGAATAATGCTGATCCGCGTAAAGCCTAGTTCAGCCACCTTAGCTTCTAATTCGCCTTTCATTCTTAGGTAGGCACTTGAACTGTTAGGCTTAGCCCCACTGGATGAGACTAATAGATAGTGCTTTATCCCATTGGTTCGAGCTAATTTGGCAGCTCGATGTTGATAGTCGACATCGACCTGTCTTTGTCGTTCGATTGAACCTGCCTGCTTTAATGTGGTGCCTAAACAGGAGAAGATAATATCGGCTTTGAAGGCTGATGAATATTGCTCTAGTCGGTCGAATTCCACCACACAATTAATGATTTTATCCGAACTGTATTCTATGGGGCGGCGAGTTACCGCAGTCACCTTTTCTATATCGGCTGACTGGCTTAGTAGCTCGACAAGCTCACGACCTACTACTCCGGTTGCGCCTATAACTAGTGCGGTATGTCCCATTACTATTTCAGCCTGTTATCTTCAACTTTATTTATCATACGCTAACTCTCAAGATCTGCGAATAGAGAGAGGAGTGGTCTAAGCTTCTGTTTCTGAATGATAGTGGTGGCTAATTTTCTGGAGTGTTCCTGGAGAAATCGAGGGGAAATCCCGACGTTGATAATACTCAAGGTAAGTATCGGTAAATATCTTGCTACGACTTACCTTGTCCAGTTGCGTGACGAGCTGCCAGCCAGAGCTATTTTGACGTAAACAGCACTGGCTATATTGCCCTATGACATGGGTGAGATCTGTTCCTCGGGCGATTAAGGCCCTGTCAACTTCGGCAAAGTAGGCGGCTCCCGACCAATATACTCGGGTAAAGGCACCTCTGTTCCACATATCATCAGACACATCACTGAGCCTTCCTGGATGTGAGCGGGTTCTTGCTTTACCCCGGTCAAAGCCATCTTTCATGCGAGCTTCATATTGGCTTAGATCTATTACTTTAGCGCCTAGCATGGTCAGATATTGCATATAGGTGGCAAAGCCTTCGTTTAACCAAAATGAGGGGGTGTCAAGATAAGGCAGATAAAGGTGGGACAGCTCATGATACAGGGTCCAGTCATCGACAAATTCCTGCAAGGATGCATTGGCATCAACCTGAAGCTTCACTTTAGTCGGTGAGCCGCGATCCACTTGCGCAAAAGGTACAGGTTCTCGGGCATATCTCTTTCTTACGACCTCTATGGTCAGCGAGTCCATAGGGATAGGTGAAAGCGTCTGTTCAACCGCATCGATACCTTGAGTGATCCATAGGTTTACCGTTTTGGCTTGCTGCTTCGATAATCCACTATGCTTGATATCGAGCTGGGTTGCATGGCTGAGCTCGAGAGCTGAAATAACAAAGCAGATGAATCCGACGGCGATAGGCAATAGTACCCGATAGGGGATCTGTGGTGCCGTTGGCTTCATATGGACGTTTCCTGAATGATGGAGTCAATCTTAACTTAAGATATTTAAGCGCTTTTATCAGGTGTTTGAGTGTTACAAAGGATGAATAGTCAGCTTTTATTGAGCTAACAGAGCCAGTCCTGTGGGGATGGCAGCTGGAATCAAACAGAGGAAATTCAAGGCTGGCAGCTCTGTGGAATAGGAGTTGTAGTTGGCAGTCGGCATAAAATAATCTGTAACAATTAGCTCACCTGTATCACTCGAGATTAATAGGACATTACTGTACTAATACCAATCGATATTATCAGTAACCTGATGCCCGTTAATCATGATAGCTAAATCCAATATCTGCTTACTCTGAATATAAAGGAATGATGATGAGAATCTCTGCTCTAGCTCTCTTGCTGGCAACAAGCTTTACCGCAACGTCTGTGCTTGCCACGCCACTGTCCATGTTGGATCTCAATAAACTGATGGTGAGCAGTGGGCGCCCTGCTAAAGATAAGGCCCGCGATGAGGCACGTAAGCCTGCCGAGGTGATGCATTTTTCTGGAGTGGAACAGGGAGATAAGGTACTGGATCTGTTCGCCGGTGGCGGTTGGTACTCTGAGTTATTTTCGATGGCCGTAGGCAGTAAAGGCAAGGTATACGCGCAAAATGATAGCGTGATTTGGCGCTTCGCCGAGAAGGGGATTACCGAGCGGACTAAGGCTAACCGTCTGTCCAATGTTACTCGTCTGGATAAGATAGATATTGCTGATATGGACATTCCAGCAAAGAGCATAGATATCGCCTTTACGGCACTGAATTATCATGACCTTTTCTTCACCTATAACATAGATGAGAAAACGGGTGAGAGAACAGAGTTTCGCGAGCAGGCAGTCGATCATAAGGCTGCGCTGGCTAAGATAAAGGCATCGATGAAAGATGATGGTGTATTTATTATTATCGATCATGAAGCCATCAGAGGTTCAGGCTATGATGCGCCAAATTCAGTGCATAGGATTGACTCGAATATCGTCAGGTATCAGATGGCCGAAGCTGGCTTTAAGCTGGTCGAGGAGGCCTTTTACTTAAGAAATCCTAACGACAATAAGTCGATCAATGTGTTCGAGAAAGAGACACGGGGTAAGACTGACAGATTTATCTATAAATTCGTGAAAAAAGCGCAGTGATAATTTATACGCAGGCTTTGGACATTGTCGGATAACAAGTTGCTTAAATATCTGTTGAGTTCGGTTCATTGGGCGACTTTGATGTTTGGCTAGTTGATTGAAGATCGCAACTTTAATTTTATCTATCACCTGCCGTGGGTGCTGTATATGGATATACGAATGTCGTGAAGGCATGGATGCCTAAGAGCGACCTTAAGTGCAAAAACTTCTGTGACACGGCGTAAATATATCCCTATAGCCTCGGCCGTGACATCCTTGTCACGGACGGTCACAGCCGCGTTTACACCTGAATGTTTGCTTCTTCGATTTGAATTTTACTGGCCATTAACTCGTTTGTGGACAAAAATCATTTAGAGCAAAGGGTCTAAAGGTAGGTCGTGGGATTAGTAAATGTATGGTGTTCAAATAAAGTTTACACTGACCCCACATATCTATTGACCCCACATATCTATTTAGGGATTTTCTTTTTTTGATGCTGGCTCTGGGCTGTAGAGCTGAACTCATCAATTGAAATCGAGCTAATGGTAAGTTTTTCATTCAAATTCCTTTATCATGCTTGTGTTCCTTCACACTTCTTTAAGTCTAACTGATTCAAAGTCGGTTAGACACTCGATTGAACCTTTTTAGGCTCCGCGCAGCGGCTTAGTTTAAGCGAGATATAGAGTCATTGAAAATGACTCGCTGGGGTGCTATTATCACCCCCTGCTTGTATGCGAACAAGTCTATATTCACATCTCGAAATACTACTTCCTGTTATCTTTTACTTCCCCAAAAAATGTCACTAAACCTTCGATGTCTTTGTCTAGTTCGTCAATGTTAGGCATTGCAACCACGCCAAGCCCTGCTGCGTTATCATGAGCATCGATGTAGCGGCAACATTTATCGTGTATGTTTGTTATGTAAGTAACTTCTGGCTCACTAACTTTTAATAGTTTAGATATCTTACCGATCTGGACATTCCGGCTAAAACGTTGAACTACATCACCCATCAACCACTCTTCACTCAATCTTTCTAAAGTAGTTCGCAGCTTCCCATAGACGTATCTTGCTTTCTCTTTGTAATCATCCTCGATGAACTGTTCTAAGTCGTTGCAGTACCTTCGCAAGTCAACAACTAGTTGGCGTAGGAATTTTATTCGGTCTTTTGTGGACATAGCATCCCATGGCAAACGACCGACAGGGAAGCCTGAATACTGACCTCTTTGGGCAATATGCAATAAGTTAAACGAGCCGTCAGTAGTAGCTTCTCTCAACATAACCAAAAATGGTAAATCATGAGTCAACACGATCACCTGACGTTGCTGTGACTCTACGGCTATCCGTTCTGCAAATAACCTACGCCATTTATGATCTAATGAGTTAACTGGATCATCAAAAATGATGGCAGACTTACGGTTATCAATCGTTAGTTCGGCCATAAAACCAGCTAAAGCGATACACTTTTGCTCACCTTCACTGGCGATATGCCCTATCTTTGACGCATACCTTGAGACCTGTAAAGTCAATTTCTGTTGGCCAGCAGAACCTTGAGTTTTAGTTTCTACATCAAAACTTTGAAAGTTTAACGCTGCTAATTCTTTGGCAAATGCAGTATTAATTAAGCCCAAACTGCCAGTTTTGGACAATTCCGATATAAATCGCGTAATAAGTGAAAGGTTAGTTGTAGATAAGGCTGTATTAAAACGTCCAAATGTCTTAATACGATTTATTTCTATAACGATATTTTCTTTATGCGCAGATAACTTCTGTCGATCTTCAAGCTCTATTAGTCTGTCCTGATTAACCTTAATTGTCTGAGCTAACGTACCATCATCAACAACACTGTCCCTTTTTACTTTTATCCCCTCAACTTGCTGAGATAGTCGTTGTATAAATCTCATATCGAGTGCTGGATGAATAAATGCTGGTTTCGCAGAAATTAGGCTGTTCTTCCTGTCAAACAATTGCTGTATAAGGATGTTGAACTGGTCTATAGCTTCAGGTGTAGACTGTCCAATTTCCGCAAAAATACCATCATACGGTTTAAGGTCAAAACTCAATTGAGTTATGAAATTCATCTGTAAAGTTAGAGCATTAGTTGCATTACCTGCATCTACTTGAGACTGATTTGTAATATAATTATTGAACCTAGACATCCTTTCAGCAGCTTGTTTTCCTATCGGTTGCAAGCAAGTAGGACAGTGTTCATTTTCAACTGGAGGGAAAGTTTTATCATCACCATTACCAATTATGAAGTTCTGTGCATGGAGCCACATTTGCTTCCAAGCATCATTGCCGATCCCTTCAATTGGTAAACCATTTAATGTGCTCTGTCTTACTTTTTCAGCAGCCTTCAACTTGGTCAATTTATCATCGTATAACAAACCTATTTTGGCTAGGTTTTCATCACCTAGTTTTGCACATAGACTGTTAAGGAAAGCCAATAGCGGTTCACGATGTTTTAATTTGGTTATATAAACAGCTTTGACTTGAGCAGGAGTTTTCCCACTTAATTCAGTTATATCTTTTTTTAATTGAGCTATTTCGGGCAACTCACCTTCACCACTACATTGAGCATCTAATGTGGCTTGTGTGGCTGTAACTAGCGAATTACAAAAAGCACTCACCTTAGATAATGGATTTAAATCAGGTATTCTGTAAGGGGTGCTAAATGGAACCATTTCACGAGTCAATTCGTCCTTCACAAATTGACAAGCTCTACTCAACTCATCCAGTAATTTTACTTCTGCAGGTTTGTACTCAACACTGTCTGTTTTAGAAATGTAGTTTGTTGCAGAGTGAGAATCAAATACCCTTATAGACTTCAACTCTGAGTTTGGTTCACCGCCAATAGTCCAGATACTTTCAACTACTGCGGCACCGTTAACTGACACGCCTAAAGTAGCTTGTGATGGAACCGTTGAAGGGTTGAAAGCATTGGTAGTAATAACAGGGACATCACCGCGAGTTAAACATGCACTTTTCAGTATCTTTGCATAGCTTGATTTACCAGCACCATTATCCCCATAAACGGCTGTTAAACCCTCAATTGGAAAATTTAGTGTTACATCTTCAATTAAAGATGAGACATTTTTTACATTGCCTAAACTTGCTAAGGTTACTGGTGCGGCTTCGGTTTCAAACCCTGCAACCGCAACGGCTTTAATGTAATTAGGAAAGTCAGCAGTTTTTGGAAGCAGACCTAATTCCATTTTTGCAACTTGGTAAATAAGCTGTAAATCTTGCTGTTGAAGCTCTCCCTGCTCCATGACTCTACGAATTACCTGTCTCCACCATAGCGGCTTTTTAGCCCTATTTACCCACGTAACAACTTTCGCTATTTGCGTCATACAAATCCTATTTGTAATATGTGTCAGCATATGAATATGCTGCAAAAAGTAAGCAATTGCTTTGATGTTAAACAACATCCTCTACTTAATGAATAATCTTATTATTAATAACGCGGCATAAAGACCGCGCTGGTTTCATTTTTTGAATACTCTAAACTTCCAAATTACTTACCATGAACGAAGTGAAAATGCCAAGTGTTTGGAGTCCGATTTGATGGGTTTGTGAACTTTTACTGATGATTAAAGATAAGTTTACCATTTGTACACATCCCTATATGAATAGAACAAATAGAATTCAACGTTGTTTGAGTTCTAATATGATAGTAAGCTGCTACATGGGCAAAATCGGCAGTATCTAAATCGCGTGTAGCAGTTGCAATGTTCTCAATCTCTCGAATGGCATCCGTCGTAGAGCAATTCGCATTTAGTAACCCAGTTATTACCAATTGAATTTCTGAAATATTTACAATATCTTTATCATTATTAATATTAACATTTATCATTGAGCTTCTTCTTTTTCGAGTTTTAAGTTAACATTTTAATCTACGGCGTGCGCGTATTTCCTATGTACTTTGGATATACGTACGCAACAATAGATTATGGCTATATTGAGATTTTCACTTACTTTAGCAGAAAAAATTTGTTAGCTGAAATTAGCGTTTTTAGTAATTAGTTAAACTTTTTAAATCGTGTTTGTATGAACAAAGAAAGTTTTCAATTTGAAAAGCTTCTAGCTCTTGAATTTGTTCTGGGAAAATATCTATTGGTAATTTTGTTTCAAGTAATGAATCCTCAGGAAGTAACCCTTTATCTTCAAGATATTGTGCTCCAGTACGAGTACCTGCATGCAAGTAAATATCAGTTGGTTTAAAACCAAGAAAACTTGATATACGTATGGCTGCATCGTAATTTGATAACTCACCAAAGCCAGGCACCTTTATTGTCTTTACTATTTCATAAACATCGACAAATGCCTTAGCTTCTTTTAATTTTTTTTCTTGAGAAATAAGTTTATATGCCATACTAGACAATACAATATTTTTCACACCTCTGATATTTCCATCACTATCTTCAAACTCTTCTTGATGCGTATGTTTCAATACATACTCTTGACCTTCGTATAATATTTTAAACTTTGATGAGCAACCATCGATAATTGCAGACTTTAAATCTGGTAATTGTCGGTAATAATCTAAATAGGAATCTAAAAAATCAGCTCGACTTTCAAATTCGAACCACTTATTAAGTTCGTCACCATTAGCATATTTAGGCTTAAATAACTTGTATTTTTTATTAAAGTATAGCTCTACTATACTCTTTAATCTACTAACGTCTTCCATTGATAATCCTAAAAATATAACGTCTTATTAGCGCGAGTCCCGATAAACACGCTAATGCCATAAGCTTACCTAGTCATTACAGTGGTACTTATTCGTAATTTTTTAGCAACTTATCAGTAAGACCATTACCAAGTAATGATCATCTGGGGTGGAGAAATCGAGAGTTTTGATAATCGATAATTTTCACGTTTTACATAACGAGAAGTAAAAAGAGTCTTTGGCATAAATGTGTTATTTCTTAAGCTCTAATATGTCATCACCACTTCCTACTTACGGTTATTATACATGTGACTAGATCGATGTATACAGTGCTGTGATTTTATTTTCAGTTTGTTATAACTTAACTTCTCAATAAATCGACCTGTAACCTATAAGAAAAAATATGGGAAATAGGTAGGGTATGTGCATAACTAAATGTTGGTGCTAAAACATAATGGGACAATAATGGCTTAGAGCGATCACTCTAAGACATATCTGGACAAAAATTAGTTAGTTCTTAAACTCTATATAATGGTGAAGAAGTGTTAGATGTAAGAGAACAATTTAAAATATTGTTCATTGATACTGAACTCAAGTAATAATCTGACAGTAAGTTGATACAGATCATAAGTTTGTCAATAACTTCAAGCTTATAAAATCCAGTAAATCATGTCATTGAGTAGGAAGTTTATTAACTGGTTAACTTTTAAATGGAAGTTAAGATGATTGTTTTAATTACCATTTATTTATAATTAACTTTGTGCTTGCATCCTCATATTGAACATTAATCTAAGTAGTGACTTTTAATAATATATAGGGGACTGTCCTGTTAGGCAGTAGTGACTAAAATCCATCAAGTTTAATATTTGCTGTGTTGTTTTATACGTTTCACCTTCTGCTTGTTATGTACTAAATTAATATTTTTTAGTGTGTTGTTCCAGCCGAAGGTGCAATAATGTTTTTAATATGGATAAATAATGAATAAAACTTTTTTACTTCCTCTCGCTTTATTGCTAACCCCGCTTTTTATTAATGCAGAGGGTTTTATACATCAAAGCTCAATAGAACCCATACCAGAAGATGAATATGTCGATGCTTTAGTTCAACTTGGTCTACCTATTTTATCCATAGATAACAGACCATACAACCCAATAACCAAACAACATGATCCTGACTATTCTCCCCCAGTAAAGTTGATGGAAGCAGCTCCAGTTCACAATTTCGTATATGGCAAGTTTACTCCTGGCTGGGGAGTGAAATTCAAATCTTTTTCGGACCCATATGGTTTTACATTTAACGAACAACCACTAACAAGTAACAGCCATATACATAATCAATCTGATTTAGGTGGAGAGTTCTTCGTTGACCAAATGGGGTTTTCTGCTTATCAGTTAGATAATCTTTCTTATGTCGATCTTAATGCAAATTTTGAATCCATCAATGGCGGGCTGCTAAAAACCCCGATAAAAATAGTACTGGAAGCAGATGAAGGTAATAATTATGCATTTATTAGGATTCGATATAAAGGTAATCATATCACGCTAACAACCGAAGATGGTGGTGCCTTTACGCTACCTTCTAAGAATGTGGACAATAGCAAAAATCAGATTGTAGCGACACTGGTTGATAATGATGGCGACGGCTATGATGAGCTACTTGCCGTTGGTTATAATGGAATAGTTTATCTTTATAATCTATATGATATTGAAAGTAAATATAACCAATCAATTGCGGCTTCATATCGCCTTACGATGATGGGTATAGGTGACGACGGTTTTGAAGCATTCCTGCAACTTAAGACTGCCGACGTTAGCTCTCTGGCGGGTGAAGAGTTACTTATTTTAGCTAAGCGTCAAGCACATACAGCCAATGAGCCTAATAAGTTCCTCGGTCATTTAAGCATATTATCAGCGGGGACCACTGGCTATAATTCACTGCTTAGTAAACGTTTCACCGATACGGTGAGTAATGCTTATGCAGCGAATACGTTTGCAGTGGGTAATTTCAACCCCGCAGAACCAAGAAAACAAATAGCTTTAGGTGTCGCTGATACTATCTATTACGAGCTCAAGGTTATGGTTTACGCTTTGGATGAACTCGAAAACGGTAAACTCACGATGGATGATAAGCTATTCATTGCTAAACATAAGAAGTCAAAATGGCACAAAGAAACGTTCGGTTACCAAACATCCATGGTTGCAGCCGATCTGTTGGGAATAGGGCAAGACTATGTTGCGTTTGGTAGTCATATTTCTGTATATGATCCATCCAAAGAGAACCTAGTAGGAGTTAAATCGTTCAATTTAGGAGGGGATGCTTCGCAAGCTATGGTATGGACTGCAGGTCATTTCTCTGATGATTTTAATGAGTATACAGCATCAGATTTAAATATCGCTCGACCAATCCAAGGGGTTATCCCACGAAAAGAAGGAGAAGAGTTAATCCTTACATGGCTAGATAGTGATGCTAATAAGTGGTCGGTTAATAAAATAAGTTTAATTGATATTGATAACAGCATATTTGTTGATGTCTCAACAAATATAGAAGACGTTAAATATGCAGAGTTAGGTGGAGTTAATAGAAATGATATCGTCGCCCCAACGCTGAGAGTCAGTCCTGATATTATTATTGAAGCCCCCTATCATCGAAGTAAACCAACTATTGCAGGATATGATGTAAACGATGTTTCAGTGACACTGAAGTATTCAGGTGGTCATGCTGTTAACTTTAGCCAGCCGGTATTAACGCATGCAATAGAGCCTGTACCGTATTACTTAGAGGATGATATACAACAAGATGCTGACAGAGAAATCGTTCAAATGAAAGAGTCTGGAGGCGCTTACTCATCTAGTGTAGCTGTATCAACTAGTGTAGGCTTTGATGTAACCATCCCGGGGATCTCCGCAGGGTTAAGCTACGCTTTTGGCCAGTCACAAGAAAAAGTTCAATCGCTTACTTTTTCAGATGAAATTTATATTGAAGATAATGTTGGAGATTCTCCAATCTTAATCCTGGAAGTGATTCCATTTGATCGCTATGGTTATACCATTTTTAAAGGGCCTAGCGAGCTTAATGATATGATTGGGATGAGTGCCGATATTCTCATCCCTCGTTCTTCTGAAACGCTGATTATGACACTAGATGAATATGAAGTAATAAATACGATTACTGGGAATAAACTATTCAGTTTTGAACATTTATTTAATGTGGTTGCTGGGGATGTAAGAAGCTACCCATCACGAAAGGAAGTATTAGAAAAGTATGAAACCAGCGCTTTCGTAAATAACGGCGTAACTGTCCACAACAATTTAGGAGAGATTAAAGTTGGTTCTGCAATTTCTATCGGCCAGCTTACTGAAAATATTTCAGGAAAGTATTCTGAAAACAGTGCAAGCTTCAGTATTGGTGTTGAGGCTAAAGGGTTTGGGTTTTCTCAGTCTGCTAGTTTTGCCAAAGGTCTAGAAACGACAATGACAAAAACAAACGGTCGAGAGTTATCTGTCGTAGGTGCAGTGAATGGTTTTCAAAGTGACAATTATTCTTACAAACTTGGCGCTTACTTAGCTGCAGAGAAGAATACAAAGGGGACAGAAGAAAAATTTATTCGCGGAGGGTTCTGGACGGAATAGACCCAATATCCTATCTACAGATGGTTTTCAGGGGTTGCAGTGAGCGATTCTATCTTTGAACTTACTGCAACATGACATCTGAAAGCTCGCCTTAGTTACGGGGGAGCTTTATTCATCTAAATAACTAAGACATATATTCCTGTCAAGGTTGTTTGTCTTAGCTTTTTAACTCGTTTATCTCTTAGCTCTTTGTGGCTCAGTTGCAAAGATCCCGGATCGTTGAGTCCACAAGGATTGTAAACGTAAAAATGCACATTAAAAACCATTTAGAACACAAAAAATTGACGTCATTCAGTTTCATAGAGCGTGCTTCGAGATCATTAGTTTTGTTATTACAAATCCATAACGGCGCTTTAAGGTTAAACAAGAGTTTAAACACGTTTTGGGGCATTTCTGAGTTAGCTGCTCAACCAATAAAACCCAAATCGAAGAGAAACCTTTCTTGTGAATCAGCCAGGTGTAGATGCGGCTACGAGCTTCCAAAACAAGGATGTTTTGGTAGAGCCTCCATGGACGGATTGACGGCGTTTCGTAGAAGTATCTGCACTTAAGCACGCTGCAGGCGATAGATAACCATGAAGGAACGATCTTCAAACACACTCCCCAATATCAACTCAGCCAGAAGCTAAAAACAGAAAATGTATTAAGCCTTCATTCGAAGGCTAGCTAACTTTGGGGTACAAATGGTTCAAAATCCCCAGTCTTCCTCCTTTATTTTTGGCATATCTTGATGGCATTGATAGCATTGTAACTGCTGAGATTCATAATAGTTATGGTCCTCATCGCTGCCGCCTTTGTAGGCTATTACTCCCTCAGGAAGTTGATGAGCTATGCCCTTGTGGCAATCGATACAGGTCTTATCTCGTTTCTGTGCATGCTGATGAACCAGACCGCTGCGACTCTGTTGAGCCGTGATATCCATTGCATCAAAGTTATGACAATTACGGCACTCCCTCGAGTTTGTCTGCTTCATACTTGCCCATACTCTTTCTGCCAGCACTTTACGCTTTGCGGTAAACTTCTCAGTGGTGTCGATAGAGCCTATCAGTTTATGAAATAGCTCTCTCGATGCGTTAATTTTTCTGACCATCATGTACTCCCACTCCTTTGGGACATGGCAGTCAGGGCATGTAGCGCGAACTCCGGTACGATTTTGATAGTGAACCGTCTGCTGATATTCCGGATAGATGTTATTTTTCATCTCGTGGCAGCTGATACAGAAGCTCATTTTGTTAGTCTCCTCCAGTACGGTATTGAAGGCACCCCAATAGATCACGCCAATAAACATAAAGAAGATAGCGACTCCCACAGTGCTGCCAAAGATTATCTTTCTGCTGAGTATCTTCCTATAGAGGCTTAGCATCATCAATCCTTGGTTTATGGAGCTCAGCATCGTCATCAAGCTTGGTGATGGTCAGGTAGGGGATATATTGCCGATCGTTGCCTTTGATATGGTTCATTAACCAAGATTGTAGGAATTGGAGAATATGATCGAGTGCAACATCGGGATCGCTGCGGTACTCCTTCATATATAACTCTATTTCATCGATCATCTGTTGATGTTGAAGCTGGTGCTCCTTTAATCCAGGGTACTGATTGAGCGCCATCAACTGCTCTTCACGATTAAAGTGGTATTTGGTGTAACGGATCACTTCATCTAGTGCTAACTGTACCTTGCGCTCTGAAATATTAAATTCAGTGGCCTCTTGAAATATATTGATCAGCATGATGAGTCGCTTATGGTCATGGTCAATAAGCGCTATGCCTGTAGCCATGCTGTCTTGCCATACCAGTTGTTTTTTCTTAAGCAACTTGTCATGAATAATACCGATAGTGACCAAGACGCCAATGACAATCCAGGGCAGTGGGTGACCAAAGCCCAGCATGAAACTTAGGATGACAATGATAAGTAGCGCCATGATCAGAATTGACAGAAGAAACATGTTAATAGTCCTACTTATCATGCTCATGATATCTGCCCTGTTTCAGTAGATTGGCTATCGGCTGGACCGAAATGACCCACCTCAATTGCCTTCGGCATAGTGATGCAGGCTTGTACACATTGACCGCAACCCACACAAGTATCCACCTTGATGCTGGGTTTCTCATTGTGCCAAGTTAAGGTGTTCTCAATAGGGCAGCTACCAAAGCAAGCACCACATTCTGGGCCAGAATAGGGCATACATAGGTCAGTATTAACTCTTGCTATGGCCATAGGTGGACATTGATTGGCGGCGGGAAACGATTCAATATGTGTTGCTGGATCTGCCTGTTCGTCTGGGAATGCACCTTCAACAATAGGGGGCTCAGCCCTCTCCAGCTCTGGTTGCTTTGCAGGAAAAGCTAGCGCCTTGTCTTTACATGCCGTGACACAGGGCCAATCACAGCAGAGCTCGCATGCTTTGTTGGGGATATCCATCGCTGGGGTTGCAACTGCTACAGTGCCACGATGAAGTGGCAGCTCAAAGATTACTTGGTGTGGGCAAGCCTTGATACACTCGCCGCAGCGGCTACAGTTGAGTAGGAAGTCGAGTTCATTGATGGCAAAGGGAGGGCGTATCCAACCTTTGGCATTGTGCTCGACTTTTTTCAGGGCATGCTCGGAGCCTATATCAGCGATCTTACTGAAGCTAGATTTGAAAAAGCTGCGACGATCCATTAACTGTGTTTTACTCTGATCGCTCATCGGCTACATTCTCATCGTCATCGGTTGCACTAACATCCACAGGTTAAACCCAGTAACAAGCGCAGCGAATAGGATCATGGGCAGAAGTGTGATGCCTTGGGCTGCAAATAAGCGGTGACCTCGATGGCGTATCACCTGAGTCGCGATAACAAATCCTATGGCTATAATGATTCCCTGCATGATAAATAGGGTATTTTCTGAGACCATCATCTCCATATGACGCGTATGCTTCTCCATCATACTCAATGGCTCAGCCCCCGTGCCCAATGGATTCGTCACCAGTGATAACCAGTCGCTGCTTTCACGAACAAAATGGGTGAGGTTATGAGCAATGTGATAACTAAATGCCAGCGGAAGGGAGATAAAGGCAAAGCCAGAAAATAGCTTGTTAAAACTGAGTTTAGTCACCATTGCACCAAGCCTTTTCTTCAGTAATCCTTGGGTCAGGCCTATGCAGAGGCAATAGATAAAGATAGGCAAGATCAGGATGACGCCTAAGCCGATAGAGAAGCTGATAATCAGCTGGCCACTGTCATTAATCAGTTGTGCCATCTCGCTTAAGTAGCCCTCCCAGTAGTCAAGCATGGTTAAGCCATGAAAGAGGGTGAGAGATAACAGGATTAGCAAGAAAAAGGCCTCATCCATGTGAGGCTTAGCCTCTTTTATCGCTTCACTGCTTGGGGACCTCAATTGCCAGCTGACATTGCTTGAGGGGCAGCTTTGGGTGCAGTTACCGCATGAGGTGCAGTAGGTGTTCTCCTGCAATCGCCCCATGACTATCTTCGTTGGGCAGGGCGCTATTTTGTCACTGCCATGGAAACACTCCAAGGTTTTACAGTTACGGCAGATCTCACTATCTATCGGCCTAAGGGCGATAGGGGCGAGTTGCGAGTATGCGCCAACGGTTCTTCCTACCGGACACATGTAACGGCAGAAGGCCTTACCCTCAAACAGTGCCAGCGTGGTGGTGGCTAAAATAAGCATCAATAGTGCCAGCATGGCTGTAGCGTAGGGGCTGGCGACAATACCAATTCCTAGCTCTAACCAGGTGAAACCGATAAATAACAGGCTTGCAGGCCAGACACTGCGTAACATATTGGGTACTTTTAGCTGCAGTCGACTCTGTGAGCTGGAGCGGCGCCAGATGCTGTGATTGACTAACCAGCTGGCGATATTGTCCCAGGGGCAGAGTGCGCACCAAGCAGAGCCGCTAAACACGATAGCAATAATAATTCCCGTCCACCATAAGTTCCAAGTGAGTGTGGTGGCTAAGTTGCGCTCAACAATCGGCGTGCCCCACAAACCTGCGGTGATGACGGTGATAAACAGTGCGGCAAAGATAATCTTTAGCAGTAAAAGTGGCCAGATATACTTGGCAAGAAAACGAAACAGGTCACCAATAAGCGGCAATTTAGCTAAAGATATGCTGCGGCTAGCACTCGTTGTCGGTGCTTTGATAGCCATGGTTAATAGACCCAATAACAGCATCATAATGCCGATAGCATAAGCCCAGTAGAGGGGGAGTCCAGGGTGGGTCATTATCATACGGTTTGTCCCTGTTGGATCTTAGTGCGAGCAATCCGCTTACGTTGCACAATATTGATCATCAGTAGGAGAAAGAAGATAAAGCCCACAGCAGCGCCAATAGGACCGACAGGGCTTGCAGCCCCCACTTGCAGAGGAAAATCTATCTCGTAGGGCTCACCATTATCTTCAAAGTAGGCACGAATGATGTAACTGCCGCGACTCTTAAAGAGGAAGCCTTGGCGATATACACCATCATCAATATTCTGCTGGCCTATCACCTCAGGTTTTGCGCCGTCGCCGATGCCTATGCTCTCACCCCAAAAGGTATCGTCACGCACGGTGAAGGTGATCGTTTGGTCGAGCATCTCGCCATTATCTATCCGTGTGGCGTATATATTGACTCGACCTGGCTCGTTGGGTTTAGGGAAAGCGGGAAATACCATATAGGTGATAAAGTACTCGCCTATCTGAGTCTCAATCGCCATGCTCGGTGGTGTATTAGAGTCCTCATTAAGGCTATATGAGGGACGACCCAGTACGTGATGCGCATGAGTTAATGCGCTAAATAGTGCCAGAGCACACAGTAGCAATCCCGATAATATTGGTGTTGTTTTACTTGTTATTTTTATCATCTATTTACTACTCATTAATTTTAATCATTCGCTAGGATGACAATCACTAAGCTGATCCTCACTAGTCGATATTTTTAACTGAAATCGTTTCGCTATTGGCTATCTTTTGCTGGCGATACTGTCGGCTTTGGTGGCCCGGCCCTTGGTTGGGGGTATCTGAAATTGACAGCGTCAGGCTCATTGCATGCTTAGGGCAAACAGAGATACAGGCGGTGCAGTTATTGCACTCGGCGCCAAAACTGTCCCGCATCGGATCTAAGCCAAACTCACATACCGAATTACACTTGTTACAGTCATTGCAGGGCTCAACTAAGCGCTTTACTCTGACTATTCTGTATCGTCCAAGCAGTGAGTAGAGCGCGCCACCTGGGCAGAGGTAACGACAGATCCCGCGGCGGCTGACAAAGGTGTCAAACAGCAGAGTGAGGATAAAAAACAGGGTACCGGCGCCGAAACCTGATAATGCGATAGAGAAGTACAGCTCTCTGCCCAGTACTGCTGGTGGATAGATGCTGGCGAAGGCGAGTGTGCCTGTGTATGCCGATATCCCTATGCCCAGACCCAGTACTAGGTATTTAATACTCTTGTGAAAGCGTCTGTTGTTATTGATACCAAAGCGGCTGAGGTAAATTGATAGGTTGGAGTTGAGCTCATAGATAAAGGTGGCTGGACAGATCCAGCCACAGAAAAAGCGTCCAAACAGCAGGGTGGCTAATAGGGGAATAAGTGCTGTGAGTAATAAGGGCCAATAGATCTTGAGGCTTGCTGCAATCTGTCCGACCACGGCTAAGGGATCGGTGAGCTTGACGCCAAATAGCTGCCCCGACCAAGTCGTCCCTTTAATGGCATCGAGATCATGCTCAGGCTCATCGACAAACGGGGATGAGATAAACTCCATGGTGTCATAAAGCAAGGTTTGCGATGGCAACAGGTGGTTATATCCCTGCGCTGCGACGTAATGCTGGTAGATGCTGAGCAGCGGGATCAAGATCAGCATTAAAAATACCACCGAGAGTGAAAACCAGCGCAACTTATTGAGGTGTTTCCACAGTGCGAATGGTTTGCTGCTTGTTATCGGTTTACCTTTGTTTAGACCCGCTTGGGTAAACTCCTTATCCATCATGAGCTCCTAAGTTGATCTAAGGTGTGGCTGGGGATGATCTTGATAGCTTGAGGGATCTGAATACAGCTGCTCTCGCATAGTCCACAGCCTACGCAGGCATCGAGCACCTCTGGCTGCTCCATAAAGCCCACGATAATTGCTTTATCTTGTAGAGGGCAGGCGCGGTAACAGACGCCGCAAGATTTCCCCTGCCAAGAGAGGCATAGCTGTTTATCGACACGGGCTATGCCCATGTTGACCTGTTCGATTATTGGGGTGAGTTCGCGTTTAACCGGTTGAATTGCACCACTTGGGCAGACATCACCACACTTCATACACAAGATGCAGGCTTTCTCTCTTGGGCTGATATAAGGGGTGCCATGGGACGCAATGCCATTTTCACTGCCGAAGAATTTGATACAGTTATTGGGGCAGATCTCGGCGCACTGATTACAGCGTATACACTGACTGATAAAGTCATCTTCAGCCAATGAACCCGGTGGACGAACATAGCGTTGGGTAAACTGCTTAACCTTGAAGGCCGCGTTGACCAGTGAGGTTTTAAGCGTGACTCCAACAGCGGTAAGTACACTCAGTTGTTTAATAAAATGACGTCTATTCAAATTACTACCACTTTAATGATTATTAGAAAGAGCTAGCACTCGACCTGTAAGGCTAGTGCTAGCTCTTAGGTCTATTGGCTAGATCTTCTCAATCCTTGCTGCCAACTTCTTAAAGTCCACCTGCCCAGATACCGGATCCCAGCAACGGTTGGAGATACCATTTGCCAGCCACTTGTTCTTTTTAGGGTCGGCACTGTCAGCAACAGAGAGGTTCCACGGGCCAAACATATAGCCTCTTGGCACACTGTTACGTGCGGGTTTAACTATGCTGTCGGTGCCGCCAACCTGAGCACGCGCCTCGAGTGAACCTCGTCTGGTCACGACGCGCACCCACTCGCCATCTTTAATGCCAAGATCTTTAGCATCTTCACTATGCATCTCCACATACATCTCAGGCACTAGACGTCGTGTGGTGGGGCTACGATTAGATTTCGCGGTATGAAAATGCTCATAAACAACACCTAGACCCATCCAATAGGGGTATTTGTCGTTTGGAACTTCCTTCCAGGGAATTCCTCTGAACTCCTCATCGGGAAGATCGGGCGTTAATCCCATATCGCGTGCCTTGATGATCAGATCTTGGTTATCTATGGTGTAGTGATCTTTCTTCACCCCAAACTCCATCAACTTCTTGGTGATCTCTTTACGTTGACTGTAGTCCTGCTTACACAGCTTCATGTTGACCTTGCCATCTTTGGTACGGAAGTAGCCGTATGGACGATTCTCCCACTGGCCCTCCTGCATCATATAGCGGCGCTTAGTGCCGCCATTTTTGGCTGAGTCATAGTTAGGCGCTGGCCACTGAATACCGCGCAGGGTTTTCAGTTGCTCGTAGGGGCTAATACCATCGAGTTTTTCACGCTCCAGGATCCCGGTAAGATCGGCATCGGTGCCTACCGATGCACGGCAGACATCTCTAAACACCTCCTCGGCGTCATACTCACCATCTTCACCCCGCTTGTAGGGGAAGATAGCGTCGCCATCCATGCCCAGCAGGTCAGCGATCTCCTTACCCTTGTCGATGACCATATCCATATCTGGACGACAGCCCTTAGGACCTTGTGCCGCCTTTTCGGTGATATTGATACGACGCTCTGAGCTGATGTAGACACCGTTGACTTCACCCCAAGTACAAGCCGGAAATATCACATCGGCGTAGAGGTTATTGGGTGCATGACGATAGATCTCCTGCACCACGTTGAAGGTTTTCAGCAATGCAGGCCGGACTAAATTGTATTGATCGGGAAGATCGATATGGGTGGCGTAGACCAGGAACATCGCCTTAAGGTCGTCCTTAAGTGCCCGCTCCATCATACCCACCGCAAAACCTGGATTAGGGGAGTTGGCGGCATTATCGAGGTTTTTCTCCGGGATGCGCCACATCTTAGCCATATGTTTACGGTGCTTAAGATTACTTAACCCTTCGTTAAAAGGCAGACGGCCGGTTAAGCCACCGGTGAAACGCTCGCCCATCGCATTGGGCTGACCCGTCATCGAGAAGGGGCCACATCCGGGCTTAGCGAGGTTGCCGGTTAAGGTGAGTAGGTTGATGATTGAGATAACATTGTGCTGACCGTGGATATGCTGGTTATAGCCAATCCCCCACATGATGATCACGCCACCAGTACCTTTACCATCTTGCTTACCCTTACCACGGGCCAAACGTTTGCGAGTTGCATCGGCAAACATCTGCGCCACTTGGCGGATCTTCTCTGGGTTTACATCGTGATTAACGCCGCCCATTCTGTCTTGAACTTGCTCTGGGCTGTAGTCATTCTGCACCCCTTCGACATATTCCTCCCAGCCATTAACGTGCGCCTTGAGAAAATCCCAATCGATCACATCTTTATGCTCTTTAAGTAGCACATGGGCAATCGAGTTTAGGAAGCTGATATCACCATTAAGAATTGGCACATGAACATGATTCTTGCTGTTAATATCCTCATAGCCCTTGCTGGTACCCGTTTCACGTGGGTCGACCACTACTGTCGGGATATCATTTTTCTTCTTATAGTCAGCGATACGCCAGAAGATAATAGGGTGTGACTCACGGGCATTATGACCAAAATGCATCACCATATCGGACATCTCGATATCGTCATATGCCAGCGGCGGTGTATCAGAGCCTAAGGTGGCAAAGTAGCCCGTTACCGCTGAGGTCATGCACATACGTGCGTTGGCTTCGATGGTATTTGATCCCAAAACGCCCTTCATAAAGAGGTTCTCTAGATATTGCCCCTCCATGGTGAGCTGGCCAGAACCATAAAGAGAGATAGAGTTACCCGAATATTTCTTAGCGAAGTGAACGACTTTACGCGCCACCATATCTGAGGCGTCATGGTATGGAACCCGGATAAAATGCTCTTCGTCGAATGAACCTTTGGTGTTACTGATATATTCGATATTACCGTGATTAGGCTTTTGCCATTCTGCCCAGACATCCTTACGTACGTAGGGGTCTCCCTCCATACGGTCAACATACATAGGCTCTGCAGCCGTTAAGCCTTTGATACACTGCAGTCCGTAGTTGGTTGGGTGGTCCTTGTCGGGACGCATTGAGACAATTTTGCCATCCTCAGCCTGAATAATGGTGCCACAACCGACTCCGCAGTAGGGACATTGGGCTAATGCTGTGGTTCTTTTCTTAGGTGCTGCAGTTGCTGGTGCGGCTTCAAGTTCTGGGTTGCTCGCGACAAATAATCCGCCACCTGCTGCAGTTGTTGCAATAAAACCACTACCCTTTAGGAAATTTCGGCGTGATACATTGTTTTCCTTACTTCGTTTCATCTCAAATTCCTTACTTATTTAGGGTGCGCAGATAGGTGATAATGTCTTCAATCTCTTGCTCATCTAGATTGGCCAGTCCAGCAGAACCGTAGAAGGGCAACATGCGGGTATTGGAGCGGCCGTATTTGATGGTTTCACGGATAAAGCCGTCACTCGCCTTGTTAAGGAAACCCGGTTTACCAATGGCGGTGCCCGATGACCCCGCTAAATAACCGTCACCCTTGGGGCCGTGACAGGTAGAGCAGATATCGTGATACCAAAGCTCCCCTTTGCGGGCATCGCCCTGCGCTGAACGCTGCTTATCGACTTCGGCTGAGCGGTGTGGAAGGGTTTCATGGCTTCTGAGGTAGGCTACAATCGCGACAATTTTCTCTTTGCCAAGATGGGCATAAGGACCCATAGCGGTACCAATACGGCCGTCTCGGATGGTGGATGCCAAGTATTTATCCGATGCAATTGCCAACAACTCAGGGTTGGAGAGCGAGGGGGCAAAGCCTGTTTTTCCAATTGCGTCAGCTTGATGGCAAAAAACACAGTTTTGCTTGTATAGCATCTCGCCTTGATCGATAAGTTTTTGACTGTTTGCGCTCACATTCACATTGCATAAAATGCTGAGAAATAGGATTGCAGACAGAGAAGATAGCTTTCTAACTCTTGTCATATAACACTCCGAAATAATCATACTATTCATACTTTTTGATTTTCATTAGCAATTCATGGTAAATAAACGATAATAATCAATCGCCTACTGGAAAGTCGTGTTTAACTTCGACTTTTACCGTCCTGTTAATAAAATGTTGCTCACTCTTTATTTAACCTAATACACCTATCGAATTAGTGTCTATTGCTTTTATGGCAGATCAGCAGGAACTTAAAGCTGGGTTGATGTGGATCAAGAATTTCTTGCTATTGTGATGGTGGTCAAATAACAATCTATTTAATTAGTGGTAGATGACTTTAAGGCTCACTTGGTAGCAGGCTAATTTGAGGAGAATATGAATATATGAGTCGTGAGATCATGAATGATGACGATACCCATGACTTAGCTGGAATATGACTAAATTACTTTTATACTGGCCTGAAGATGATGATTTACTGGTTTTTCGGGTTATTTTTTATCGAACCATCAAACTTTCAATAATTACTTTCATGAATTAATTTTCATTGTGGTTGAATTTATATTCACGTGCTAGGGTGCTTTGCATGCTTAGAGAGTTTTTAATGGAGTTGTAGATGCTAGCAGTAAATGAGTATTTTGAAGGCAAGGTAAAGTCTATCGGTTTTCAGGGAGAGGATAAACCGGCATCTGTCGGTGTGATGGAGCCTGGCGATTATGAATTTGGTACAGCTGCACCAGAAGTCATGGTCGTAGTTTCAGGCGCATTGACCGTTTTATTGCCGGATAGCGATAGCTGGCAGACTTTTAAAGCCGGAACTCAATTTGATGTGGCTGGTGACGCTAAATTCCAGGTGAAAGTTGAGACTCAAACAGCTTATCTCTGCTTGTATGGCTGATTTTAAGGGCTGATGCTTACAAGAGTTATTTAACTTGTATATACAGGCTAGCCTAAAGCAGCTAGCCTGTTTTTATCACTTATCACTTATCACTTATCACACTTGCTTGTTTCTCTTTATTTAGCGCCGATCTATTGCGTATAAGTCCTATGACCTGTGGCATAAGAGAGCATAAAATCATGCTGCCCATCAAGGCATATTGGTGGGGCGTAAACATCTCTCCCAAGAGCAACATTCCTGTGATTATCCCCGCAACCGGATTGGCAATACCACCGAAAGTAAAATCGACTACAGTCATTCTCTGCAGTAACCAGACATACATTATGTAGCCTAGGGCAGTATTGAGCAGTGCTATCCAGAGTAGGCCTAAGCCATGAGTTAGGTTGAAACTATGTAATACCTCAACATAGACATCGGGGGAGATAAGGGCGTGGATCCCAGCTGCCACCGCCAATATGCTTCCTCCTAAGATCAGTTGCCATGTCAACACGCTCCACCACTGGATACGGCTTCCCAGTGCTTTTGTGATACTACTTCCCACTACGATACAGATGATCGCGCCGAGCATGGCGAGCATGCCGATAGGATTAAGGCTTATTGAGCCTGGATCGAATAAGAGCCAGGCTAACACGATTAACAAGAAACCGAAGAAGGCTTGTATAGCCTTGGGTCGGCGCTTGCTCACAATCCAGTGATAGAGCATGGCAAATACAGGTACAGATATCATGCCGACACCGGAAATTGCCGAGGGTAAGGTGAGTGCCATCACGAATATCAGGCTGAAGAAGGCGGCGATATTGATGCTTCCTAACTTGAACAAGATGCCCCAATCACTTCGCCTAGGTAAGTTAGGCTTAATCGCTAGCAAGATGAGTCCGGTCGGAAGTGCCCTGAGTGCTCCCAGTAATAGTGGGGGCCAATCCGGTAGGCTAAACTGGGTCACGGCATAGGTGGTCCCCCAGAAAAATGCTGGGATCATCGCGAGTAATATATTCATAAAACAGTCTCAAAATCATCTTTAAGCTTAGGTTTAAGCTCATTCAAAAACAAACTATCTTCATGTGAAGATAGTTTGTAGTCTGCGCTTCATTTTACAATTTGTAAAGTACCTTCACATGAAGTATCTTTTCATTAAGGTAAAATATGTTTTACTGGTTAATCTAATGTTTAGTTCAATAAACCAAGTAACGTCAGTATAAACAATAACAATAATAGGATAAAACGCGTGGATGGATTAGATCGTGTCGTCGCCCAGTGGGGAGCTGAGAAGCCCCATTTAGATACCTTGCCCATGGAGCTGATCGGTAGATTAATGCGCTTGAGTAAGCATATAGAATCACAAGTCACCGAATGTCATAAGGCCTATGATCTTAAGCCCGGTGAATTTGATGTTATCGCGACCTTAAGGCGTTCGGGAGGCGAGTACTGTTTGACCCCGTCCGAACTGATAGATTCCATGATGCTCACCTCAGGTGCCATGACTAATCGTTTAAGCAGGTTGGAGTCCAAGGGCTTGATTGAACGTGTGAATAGCAAGGAGGATAGGCGCAGTGTCTCGGTGGCGCTGACTCAACAAGGAGTGGTATTGATAGATGAGGCGATTGAGGATCATGGTCGATTGCAGCAAGCAATAGTAGAATCTTTGTCGGAGTCCGCTAGGCTAGAGCTCAATGGGTTATTAAAAACCTGGCTAGCCCAGTATGAGTCTTAAACCCTAAAAACTTGGTAATAGCATAAGCAGTGAAATGGCGATTAACACCAGCCCGAGAAGCTTGCCAAAAATATCTCCTTTAGGCGCTAGTTTCTCAATGAGCACCACTAAGGTTAATATCGAGATCCAGAATAGGTCCATGACCCCGAGTACAAATAAGAGTGCCATCAATACCCAGCAGCAACCAAGACAGTATTGCCCATGGCTAAAGCCCATCTTAATGGCATTCAAATTACCCTCACGCCAGTGAGTCGTGATTAGGCTTAAGGGAGAGCGACAGTGTTTGAGACAGCTCTGCTTTATCGGCAGCCACTGGTAAGCCCCAGCCAGAAAAAGTAGCAGGCTGGTGAACCAGACTTGGCCACTGTGCATCATAGGCGTGAGTATTGAGAGGGTATGTAGCCAGTACTGAACACCTGTGATCGCTAGACTATAGAAGGTCCAGGTCAGCAGATAACCGCCAATGAAATAAAATGTTGAGCTATAGCTAGCTTGCCGTGATCGTCTGTTTTCATTTATCTGCTCAACCAATAAGATCACCGGCAGTGCCGAGGGCAGCATCATCCCCGCCATCATGATACTCCACATGATGAATAGCATAAGGATATCCAGGCCGCTCCAGTATGCGATGGGCTGCATATTCATCGACATGAGTGCTGCCATGTAGTACCAAGACATGCCGATGAGAATAAAGATGCCAAGTAGCAAGCCGCCTTTAGCGTAAGTGACTCGTTTTATTTTCATCTTTTCTTACTCGTTTTTAAGCTGACTTAATTGGCGCTCGGCCAGAAAAATCAGTCTAGCTCTGGCTCTTGAGTACTTGTATATACAATGGCTTTAATCTTATACCAATTGGTATTAGCTATTGCTCCAGTTGACTTCAGCCTTAGCGGCGAAGCGTCCCACATGTTCAAATGAGAGAGCATCATGTTTAAGGCTCATGGACTCTGTGGTGCCTATTATCCCTTCATTCCAAAAGAAGCCACCGTCGGGAAAGCTGATCCTCACTTGCTTGTCATTTCCCGTCATGGGATCGACGAGTGGTATATGCCGCACGTTCATTACATTTTCGATGGAAAAGCCGGCTCTATTGTCATCAGTATCCATGGTGATGGCATGTATTTGGGGGCCGACAAAGGTGGAAAATGTGCCGGCTAATGCTTCGAATGGCATGCCGCCGGCGGAGCCTGAGAAGATAGTGACGATAGCGTCTACCTGTTCGGTTGAAGCGGCGGCGTCGATAAAGATAATCCCTGTACCATCGCCTTCATGGATAGCCTTAGGCCAAGAGGCGGCCAGTACGACTTTCATTCCTGTAAGATCAATCTGGTTGAACCGTCCGGATTTAACATAAAAGCCGATCAAGGCCTGGCATCCCCCCGTGTCGCTGTCGGGAAAGCCGGCAAATTGACATCCGCAGCCGTGGCTACAATTACAACATTCTATCTGATGCATAGACAGAGCCCAGTTTTGTTCATCTGACATAGCGATCTCCTAAAGGTAAAGCCAGATATTGAGTATAGTTCAGACATTTTTAGACGAGCGAATCTAACGGTTAGTCACGAATTTGCAACATTTCCTTCATGGGGGAGTCAACTTCTCCCCCTACCCTGTGGGTAAACATAATGACAATGGTGATCACGCTATGTCGACAAGCTCGATAATCGGCAATCAATGTCAACCTCAATCTAAGAGCAGGCCAGGTTCGCTGTTAAAACACAGTTTCAATGCCCTCTGGCTATCAGATATCCACCTTGGTAGTAAGGATTGTAAGGCCGAATATTTGTTGCAATTACTCAGGCAGACTCAAACTGAGTCCCTTTATCTGGTCGGCGATATCATAGATATCTGGGCGATGAAGCGGCGGATGTATTGGCCCGAGTCCCACAATCAGGTGTTACAGCAGTTGTTCATCATGGCCAGAAATGGCACTAAGATCATCTATGTGCCGGGCAATCATGATGAAGAGTTCAAAGCTTATGCCGGTTTTCATCTGTGGGACGTGTCCATTGCTAAAGAGCATATCCATATCACACTCGGTGGCCAAAAAATTTTGATGCTACATGGAGATCAGTTCGATTCTCAGGTCTGTGTAGGTAAGGCGTTAACCAAGCTTGGAGATCGACTCTACGATCTCTTGCTGTTACTCAACAGGCAGCTGCACAGGGTTCGTACTCATCTGGGTTACCCCTATTGGTCATTGGCTAGTTATATCAAGCTCAGAGTCAATAAGGCGCAGCAGGCGATCGGTCTGTTTCGTGCGGCGGTTGTCTGCTATGCCCAAGATAAGCGGGTCGATGGGGTGATATGCGGCCATATTCATCAGCCTGAACTGTCTCAACAGGGCAAAATCTTCTACGCCAACGATGGCGATTGGGTGGAAAACTGCACCTTTATCGCCGAGTCGGAGCTGGGTGAGTTACAGCTACATAAGTGGGATGAGCAGGCAAAGTGCTCATTGGTTATCGCATCAATCTCATTAAAACGTAAGCCTAAATCATTAAAGCAACAGGTTGCTTAAAGAGGTGCAAGGATGATCTTTACCGTCGATAATATGGTTGAAAAAAACTTACCTAAGCTGAATCAAACGCCTTGGCTGGCGGCTCCGACTAAGGCCATGCTGAGATACCTACTCAATGAGAAAGAGTGCAATGACATTGCTGCCGAGTATGCCTATCTCAAAGGCGTCGATTTTGTTGAGCAGATCTTAACGAATTTTAATTACTCGGTGCCCAGCAGTGAAATTGAGAATATACCCTGTGAAGGGCGGGTGGTGATTTATGCCAATCATCCCATCGGCTCTCTCGATGCTCTGGCCTTGATCAAGCTCATCAGCAAGGTGAGACCCGATATCAAGGTCGTCGCCAATGAGCTCTTGATGGCGCTGGAACCTCTGCATTCAATCCTACTGCCGGTACGAAATATGACTGGGGGAACCCCAAAAGAACATCTGGAAAATATCCATCAACATCTGCGTGGAGAGGGAGTCGTGTTAATTTTTCCCTCGGGAGAAGTGTCCCGCCTCAGGCCCTATGGAGTAACGGACTTGCACTGGCATAGCGGCTTTCTGAAAATTGCTAAGGCCTGTAACTCGCCTCTGTTGCCAATCTATGTGGATGCTAAAAATTCGGCAGCATTTTACGGTGCTTCTATGATCTACAAACCATTGGCCAGCTTGTTATTGGTCAAAGAGATGTTTAAGCAGGCCAAACGCACCATGCCTGTCCGAATAGGGCAATTGATCCCCAAAGAGGTCGTGAGCAGCAAAGATTTCCCGCTGAAGACTAAGGTCAAACTACTGAAGAGTCACCTTTACCGTATCGGCAAGAACCTTAGCCCCTTATTCACCACGCAAAACGCTATCGCTCATCCTGAGTCTAGAAGTGAATTACAGCAAGCACTCAAGGCCTGCGAGTTACTGGGGGAGACCAGTGACAATAAACAGATATTTCTCTATCGGCACTCGGGGTCTAATCCCATCATGCGTGAAGTGGCGCGACTCAGGGAAGTGGCATTTAGGGCGGTTGGTGAAGGCTGTGGTCAGCGGCGTGATACCGATAAATATGACGCTTATTATCAACATATCATCCTCTGGGACAGGGAGGCGTTAGAGCTGGTGGGATCTTATCGGTTTGCCAGTGCTACACAGGTCCACGAGCGAATAGGTAAAAAGAGTCTGTATAGCCAATCTTTGTTTCAATACACCGATGAATTTAATCCTTTTTTTGAGCAAGGGTTGGAGATGGGACGTAGCTTCGTACAGCCAAAGTATTGGGGCAAACGCAGTCTGGATTATCTCTGGATGGGGATTGGGGCCTATTTAAGCAAACATCCCGAGATCCGTTATCTGTTTGGTCCGGTTTCCATCAGTGACCAGTTACCTGAGCAGGCAAAAGAGATGCTGGTGTATTTCTATCAGACTCAATTTCAGGGCTGTGTCGACTTGGTTCGCTCGAATTCACCTTATACCTTTACCAAGGAACGGGAATCTCAATTAGCGCAATGGTTCGATGGGCTGGATTATAGCCAAGGCTTCAAGGTGTTAAAGCAAACCTTGGCCAGCATGGATACCGCGGTTCCGACGCTCTATAAGCAATATGGCGATCTGTGCGATCCCGGCGGGGTGCAATTTCTGGATTTTGGTATCGATGCAGAATTTGGTGATTGTATCGACGGCCTGGTTCTGGTGGATCTGCAACAACTTAAGCTTAAGAAGCGTAGCCGCTATCTGGATTGTCACCGGCCAGAACTGAATATGAATTCGGAAGATGTGATTATCGTTAGGTAATTATACCAATCGGCATCAGTTATCGAGTGTCCTTTTATCGGCAGTCTTCAGCTTATGATCGGCCCAGTCAAAGTTAGCTAATGGGGGGAGAGTTTGTTAGTTTATCCTCTATAGCGGTGAAAAATAAACAAAAACTAACTTTCAGGGATTGAGCATGGACGAACATATAGTCATTTTAGTTATTGCATTGGTTGTGCTGTTCTATGGCTATATCTCTAAGGCATTATCGCGGAAAAATATCTCTGGCCCCATGATGTTTACCGGGTTCGGGCTATTGCTCTCGCCCTTCGGTTTTAATATTACTCAGGTGGAGGTCAATGCCGAGTTTGTGACGATTATCGTCGAAATTGCTCTGGTGCTTGTGCTCTTTGCCGATGCGGCCCTGCTGGATCTTAACTTGTTACGAAAGTCCTGGAAGATCCCCGCCAGGCTGCTGTTTATCGGTCTGCCAATCACTATTCTTGCCGGTACTTATGTCGCGACTCTGATTTTTCCCGATGAACCCCTGATCTATCTTATTCTGTTAGCCTTATTGCTCACGCCGACGGATGCGGCATTGGGTAAGGCGGTGGTGTCTGATCCTAAAGTGCCGAAGAAGATACGCTCCAGCATCAATGTGGAGAGTGGCTTAAACGATGGTATCGTCTTCCCTTTAGTATTAACTGTGGTGGCCATGATCAGCAGTGGCCTGACTCAGGCCGAAGATAGCTCTTGGGTCGCCTATGTGTTCGAGCAGATCATCTTTGGTGCCTTGGTTGGCGGCGCCGTAGGTTATCTGGGCACAATACTCACGGTCAAGGCGGTTAAACGCAATTGGATGGAGTCAAATTATCAGAATCTGATCCCTATAGCATTAGCCATATTGTCGTTTTATCTGGCGGAGTCTCTGTCGGGTAATGGCTTCATCGCCGCCTTCTTTGCCGGGCTTTATGCCGGTAATACCTGTGAGACAACAAGGCAGCATATCGAAGATTTTGCCGAGACCGAAGGCGAGTTATTTGTCCTAGTGAGTTTCTTTCTGTTTGGACTCGCGTTTGTGCCTATCACCTTGGCTCATATCAGTTTAGACGTTGTCCTCTATGCCTTCTTAAGTCTGACTGTGCTGCGCATGCTGCCGGTTATCATCAGCTTAATCGGTGCTAAGTTGGATCTGTCGACCATGTTCTTTATCGCCTGGTTCGGGCCCAGAGGCATCGCATCTATCCTTTATGTATTGATCGTGGCCCATGAGATGGGATCGATAGAGGGCTTTGAGACAGTCTATGCCGTAGTCACCGTGACCGTATTGATGAGTATCTTTGCCCATGGATTGACGGCGCAACCCTTCGCAACTTGGTATGCCAAGTCTCATCGGGAAGATAATTAGCTTTCTATCAGACAATCTAGATCTAACAAGTTTAAGGGAGCGATTCACTGCTCCCTTTTTATGCTTATATGACTAATAAAAAACAGTTTTAAAAATAATGAGTAATGTGTGAAACAATTTGAAATATTAAAAACTAATTAATTAGTTGATACTAATCTGATGCTTTGTTAGCCTTAAAACTAATTCGTTAGTTCTAACGTTTAGCCTAGTTCAGGTTACTCACAAATCATCGGATGGAACCATGGCGAGAAAGAAGCAAGCTGTATTGACCGATTCAGAGCAGGAGATCATGGAGATCCTCTGGCGCGTTAAAGAAGCATCGGTACGTAATATCACCGATGAATTGTTAAAATCGAAAGTCGTCGCCCACACCACAGTGCAGACCATGTTTAAGATTTTACATGAGAAGGGCCATGTAGATTATCGTAAAGAGGGCAGGGCTTTCATCTATTTTCCGTTGAAGAATAAAGCCTCGGCCAGAAGCGATGCATTGAAGAATGTTTTAAAACAGTTTTTCGGTGGTTCGCCAGATGTACTGGCTCAGCATCTGCTCGAAGAGAATGATATCGATCTCGATACCCTGCAAACCCTGCAAGATAAGATAGACAAGAGTAAGCAGGACAAGGGGGCGTGATGGCTAACTCGACCTATGCCTCCGTGATTGCCGAGCTATTTCATTATCTGAGTGAAATCGTCGTCGCTCATCTATGGCAAAGTCTGTTGATACTGACCGTATTAGCGATGTTTACCCGTTTAGTTAACAGGCTAGGTGCTGAGATTAAATCCAGTCTTTGGATGCATGGACTCGTGTTATCTATACTGCTGCCTGTGCTCAGCAGTGTGTTCATCCCTCAATCAACAGCCGTGACGATTGGCTCAATAGAAGTCAGTGAAAATAAGCATGGCCAAGTTAGCCTGAACACTCGGAGTCAAAACAAGCAGGAAGTAAGAAGAAGCGGATTAATTCAAGATTCAGATGCTGCGAATACTCGTCAAAAAGCTACTCAAGTATTGGCATATTTGTTAGTGCTGTTACTGGTCATCATGGCTTTTGGCACGGTAAAGCGCTTGATAGGCTTAGTCATCGCATGGAGCAGCACACAAGGCTTGATTGGAAGAGGGATCCGTGTGCCAACGGCTAGATACCTGAAGGATTATCCACAGCTGGGCAAGACAAAGTTACTCAAGTCTTATGATATTACCGGCCCTATGGTAGTGGGCTATATGGAGCCTGTGATCTTATTTCCAGCCAAGCTTTTAGAGGAGCTTGAGGCTCAAGATATTGAGAATATTCTTTATCATGAGCTTGGTCATATAAAACGTAGCGATATCTGGTTTTCTCTGCTGCAAAGGCTGATCACCTGCCTATTTTGGTGGAACCCCTTGCTGTCGATTTTTAATAAACAGATCAATCTCAATCGAGAGCTGGCATGTGACGAATTTGCCGCGCGCCAAACTGGCGATAGTTCGTCCTATGCTCAGTCTCTGCTCAATAGCGTCAAAGTGGGATTAGAACATAATCCTCTGGTGCATGGCGTCTCAATGTTCAATAAAAAGAAGCAACTTTTCATACGCATAGAAGGAATATTAGACATGGAAAACAGTTCACATTTACGTGGTAAAAAATTAGGTTCGCTACTTGGCCTTTCTCTGGTTGTGCTCACTTCGACTGTGGTATTGCAGAGCGCCCCATTTGCTAAGGTGGGTTTAGAGGGGTCACTGGTGGAGCAGGCCAGTCATATCGCCACAGATGCCATGAATCAAGACGACGCAGAGCTGCTGGTCGCCGCGGTACAAGCGAACAGGATTAGCGTGATTGAGTCTCTAGTCAATGATGGCGCCGATATTAATACGCCGCTGTTTGGTGATGGTACAGCACTTATCGTGGCGGTGAGAAAGGGTAACTTTGCTATGGTAGAGAAGCTTATTGAATTAGGAGCCAATCCTAATCAAGCGTCCCGAGGTGACGGTAATCCGCTGATCATAGCAGCCGCCAGGAACGAGCAGGACATTGCCGAGTTATTGCTGGATCATGGCGCTAAGATCGATGCCATTGTTCAAGGTGATGAGACTGCGCTTATCAATGCCAGTCGCCGTGGTCACTTAGATATGGTGAAGTTTCTTGTTAGTCACAAGGCAGATGTAAACTTAGGCGTTAAAGTGAATGAGATGCGAGGCCCTGAATATCGTAGTCCCTATAATCAGGCATCGAGCCAGAAAATCCGTGATTACTTAGCCAGTGAAGGGGCTGAAGCGCAAGGTGCTATGTAGTGGGAAACTATCATTTTTGAAGTGCTACACTAGGTTCTAATTAGAAAGAAAGCGCTGATAGCTCAGCGCTTTTTTAGTTTTACTTATATAACCCAGTAATAGGGGGTTATAAACCCGCCACAGATTTATGTCCTGACTCTAGTTTCTCTATGCTTTTGATGAGCATATACAGGCAGGTTGTCAGCATGATGGCGCCAAGATAATAGAGTATGCCATTACTGCTCTGCGTTAGCTTAGTGGTTAAAAGAGGCCCTACAACTGAGCCTACGCTGTAGCTGAGTAACATGATCTCAGTCGCCGATACGATTTTAGTCATAGGCAGTGCATCGCAAGCAAGGGTAATCGCTATAGGGTAGAGAGCGAAGCTAGCTGCGCCTAAAACCAGATAACTGACTCCAATTAACAGCAGGGATTGAGATTCAAGTAAGCCCACAACCGCAAGTGTACCTAACAAACTGAACATGGCCATCAACAAGCTCTTGCTTACTCTTGTGGAGAGATAGCTCACCAAAGGCTGTATTAACATGCCTCCCAAGACGATAGAGGCCATTAAAACACCAGTGTATTGAGTCTGAGCTGCCTGAGCCGAAATATACGAAGGCATAAGTCCATAAATCGGGCCAAGCAGTAAGCCTGAAATTAAGCAGCCTATGATTGCCGGGCGGTTCAACTTCTTTATTTCGCTAACGCGCATCTTTTCTTGGGCTTTCTTTTCAGGCTGTCCCGATTTAATCAGTAGAGGCGGCAATACGGCCAACATCAACAAGCCAATCACATAGAGGAAAGGTGCTATCCCGTCGGTGCCTAATGGACTTATAGCCAATTGCCCCAGCGCACTACCACCATAGAGTGAGGTCATATATAGGCCTAAGCGTTTGGCTCTGGCTTTGGCGCTATCCGCCATTAATAGCCAGGATTCTACCACTACAAAGACCCCGGCCACTGCCATACCCGCGATAAATCTTGCCCCTAGCCAAACTGGCTCGATGGGCAGCAGTAACATAGTGATGATGCTGGCAATCAAGAGGCAGAGAAATACGATAAAAGCGACCCTGTGGCCAATTTTACTAATGACTTTCTCGACGCTGGTGGCGCCAATGAGTAATCCTAAATAGAAGATGCTAGCGAGCCAAGGGACTAAGGTGTGATCCAGTCCAAACGAAGTCAAAGACAGTGGGATCAGGCTCATTAAGAAGCCAGAGGCGACAGCAAAAAATGACAGACCCAGGACCGGAACTAAGGTGCTATTTTTTGAATCATGAACGGCGGTAGTATCCACCTTTATCTCCTAGTGAACAGAATTAACTTTTGGTTAAATGACTAAATCGGGAGACGGATTTTAGAACTTTTTATAGTGAAGTAAAGCGGAATTATTGTTGGCAAGATTAAATGTTTTTAATGCTAATTAAATGCATTTATATCAGTTTTTTAGTTTAATTTATTAGGGGGTAGTCGTGTTAAATTCTGAATAAGAAGATGGCTAGAAGTACTCTATTGGTTATTCCCGTCATAAAAATGTGTATAACGCAGGAAGTTATTTCGGAGGCTAACTATATTTACAGATGGTATTGGTTAAAAATGGAATGCGCTTTACGCAAGGCTTGTGATATTACTAGGGGTAACTTATAAAATCTGTTGTGATTTATACCTGAAAATGGCCTCAATATCGACTAAGCCTATGCAGACTCATATGCCAGATAAATTGAAATATAGTACGATTTCAGCCTGGGCCATCGCAGTATCCAGAGCCTTGAGTGCATCCGGTGTCGATGCTTACGCTGTATTTGACAATGCGGGCTTATGTCTCGATGAAGTCGAATCAGCCCCCGACTCCAGAATCGCCATTGAACGCATGACTCGGCTGTGGCATCTGGCCGAGCAGGCAACTGAGTCAGAGGCATTCGGCCTGACCGTGGGCCAGTATGCTTATCCCATGCATTTTCGCTCCCTTGGCTTGTTGATGATGACCTCGGTGACACTTGCACAAGCATTTGAAGCACTGCCAAATTATTCAGCCCTGGTGAGTAACTCTGCCAGCATCAAGTTGCAGAGAACCCCTGATCGCCTGGGTTTCACTATTACCCCATTGCCCGGAGTCGATATCAGTCCTATGTCGATAGATGCATTTTTTACTACCTTAGTGCATCACGGTGAACTGATTTTAGGTCATGGAAAGTTTGTATTGAGTGTTGAGTTGATGCGAGCCGAACCTAAAAATTTGAGTCCCTGGCAAAATTGTTTTTCCTGTCCTATCTCTTTCGATAAGCAAGAGAACTGTTTGTGGATGGACAGAAGCATGTTGGAGCAATCCACTGTCATGGGTAATCCAAAACTCGCGGCTCAAAATGAGACTAAAGTGAGGGATTACTTAGATAAGATGCAGGCCCTTAAGTGGCAGGAGAAAGCCAGCCAGGCGATTCATGCCATGTTGGTGTCGGGAGAGCCTAGGGCGCAGAAGGTCGCGCAAGTTTATAATATTAGCGAGCGAACCTTGAGGCGTAAGTTGAAGGAGGAGGGGACCAGTTTTCGAGACTTGCTGCAACAAAAGCGCAGGGAGCTGGCCTATCATTATTTGCTGAATACTGAACTTTCGATCACCTTGCTCTCAGATAAACTCGGTTATACCAGCTTAACCAATTTTTCCCGTGCTTTTCATCGCTGGCATGGCACAGGTCCAGCCGATTTTCGTCACCGAAGCAAGCCCTAGCCAAGCTCACCATTTTTAAATTCAACCCGAGCCAATATAAACACACGTTTATATTGGCCGAAAATGATAACCATCATGTTGTATTAGTGTAATAGGTTAGCTCTAGTTGTTAATGCCAGAGTGAGTACCCATGTTGAATAATCATAATAAAATGGATAACGGTCAGCGGCCTTTTCTCAAGCAGCTTGCCAAACATATTTCCAAGCAGAGCCTAAAGCAAGGTTTTCGCCCTTTTGGAATTAGATTAAATCGAACCAAGCTTAGCCGTACATTGCTCTTATCCAGTGCCTTGTTGCTGCTAGCCTGTCAGCCTAAGGTTGGTGAGCGAGCAGGTATGGCTGCTACACCCGTTGCCCCTGATGTGGTGGATGCCTATGGTTTTACGCCCGCGACTCGCCATACTCTAGAGGCAAACTCTGTATTGCTGACTCAGCTGCCTTTTCAGGACAAGCAAGACTTCACCGATGCGAATCGAGGATTTATCGCTAAACTGCCGGATTTAAAGGTGGTCGACGCACAGGGGAAAAATATCTGGGACAGGCCCGCTTACGATTTTATTCAGGGGGATGCTCCGGCCAGCGTTAATCCGAGTCTATGGCGACAGGCGAGTCTGAATAACATTCATGGTTTATTTGAAGTGACTCCTGGGGTATATCAAGTCCGTGGCTTCGACTTGGCTAACATGACAGTGATCGCCGGAAAAACTGGCTGGATTATCGTTGACCCCCTGACCACGGTGGAAACGGCGAAGGCTGCACTGGCTTTCGTAAATAAGCAGCTAGGCAAGAAGCCTGTCTCAGGCATTATTTTCACCCATAGCCATATGGATCATTTTGGTGGGGCTTTGGGCTTGCTGGATGATTCGGAACTTACTGTTATAGGGGATATAGACATAGTTGCACCAGGCGGTTTTATGCATGAGGCCACCAGCGAAAATGTCATGGCCGGGACAGCCATGAGCCGCCGTGCCATGTATATGTATGGCAAGCGATTACCCAGATCTCCCCGGGGTCATATAGATTCTGGGTTAGGTAAAGAGCCCGCATTCGGTACGTTCAGTATTCTGGCTCCAACCATCACAGTAGCAGCCGATGAGACTAAGATAATCGATGGCGTGAAGTTTGAGTTTCAGATCGTATCGGGCACAGAGGCCCCCTCTGAATTTACCTTCTACTTGCCTGAGCATCAGGCCTATTGCGGTGCGGAGCTTGTCTCTAAGACCATGCATAACCTCTATACCTTACGGGGCGCTAAGGTCAGGGACGCACTCGAGTGGAGCCGTTCAATTGATGAGGCGCTCACAAACCAGAAAGAGGCCAAGGTCTACTTTGGCAGTCATCATTGGCCTATATGGGGCGAGGATGCCATAGCCGATTTCTTAGGTAAGCAGAGAGACACCTATAAATACATCCACGATCAATCTGTGCGCATGCTCAACCAGGGTCTGACTCCGGCTGAAATAGCCGAAGAGATTGAGATGCCACCTTCTCTGGCGAATACCTTCGCCAGTCGGGGGTATTACGGTACCGCTAAGCATAATGCTAAGGCGGTCTATCAGGCATACCTTGGCTGGTATGATGCTAATCCGGCTAACTTAGATCCTTTGCCTGACTCTCAATCGGCGCATAAATATGTTGAATTGATGGGAGGCGCCGATGCCGTGTTAATTCATGGCAAGACAGCCTTCGCAGCCGGAGAATATCGTTGGGCCGCCGAGCTGCTCAATCGTCTGGTCTTTGCTGATGGGGCTAATACATCGGCTAAAGAATTACTGGCCAAGAGCTACGATCAACTTGGTTATCAGGCCGAGTCTGCCGCCTGGCGTGATGTGTACCTATCAGCTGCATTTGAATTACGCCACGGCGCTCCGGATAAGGGCATAGACCTGGTCTCTATGAAGCAGATATTGCTGCGCTCGCCGATAGAGAACTTCCTGCAATCTATGGCATCGCGCGTGATCGGCCCCGAGGCATTCGGTAAACATTATTTGCTCAACATAAACTTCATCGATCTCGGTGAAAACTATGTATTGGAGCTGAACAATTCGGTGCTACATCATAAACGAGGGGATAAGAATCCCGATGCCGATGCGACGTTAAATATCAGTCACGAGCTCTTCATCGATTTGATCATAGGTAATGCCGGGGCATCGGATCTCATGTTCTCCGATGATCTCAATATTGAGGGTAGCAAGTTGGATCTGGTGAGTTTCTTTAGGCTACTAGATAAGCCTAAGGGCGTGTTCGATATCGTTACACCTTAGATTAGGCCAAGCAGTTCCTAGGTTCAACTAGGAACTGCTTCTATCTGACTGCTAACCGCTTATCATTTACCACTCTTTTCATAGTTTGAGCCTCGCAGAGTAAATACGATTGACATATTTAGCATAAAAACGCTTAATGATATTAATTGTCATTCTCATCAAGTGGTTTGTATGTGCCAATGTTTTTCACAGTTCGATAGTCAAGATCCTGCGATCAATGTGCTTCGTCATAAGATACGCCACGGCGAAGAGGTCGATAATCCTAGCCTGGTGTTGATCTGGTTTTCCATGGAGTTAGCCCTTATGGGAGCCTGTAAACATGCTGCCTGGTCCCTCCATGTGGCAGAGTATCGATTATTGCTCGATACTTTAGCTGATGACATGCTCGAAGGACATTGGCGGTTGTGGTGTTTAGACAATATCTATAAGCCCTTAAGTGCTTTGTCGAGACTCGTGGATAGTGACTCTCAAAAGCAGGAACTCGAGAAGCTGTTCTATGAACTGAGAGTGACGAGCCAGTTTTTCAAATCTGGTTTAGCGCACTGAATTTGATTACTTAGTTCGCTAAGAAAGGACATTGGTTAGTTTATGGGTGTCTGGATAACATCTATAAGCCGCTTAGTGCACTTTCTAGGTTGATGTTCAGAAGCAGGAACTTGAGAAGCTTTTCTATGAGCTGAGAGCCTCTAGCCAGTTTTTCAAAGCAGGTTTGGCGCACTGATTGAATTAATTAGTAAGTAATAATGGAAAGGAAGATCATGACTACACGTATTGAAAGAGACAGCATGGGAGAGCTAGAGGTGCCAGCTTCGGCGCTATATGGAGCCCAAACACAACGAGCGGTGAATAACTTTCCCATCAGTGGCAAGAGAATGCCTGAGGCATTTATTCGTGCTTTACTTCTGGCTAAATCGGCTGCTGCTCAGGCTAATGCAAAGCTAGCCTTGCTGCCACAAGATATGGCTGATGGTATCTCAGATGCAGTGTCTCAACTACTCGATGATAAGGCCATGATGCAGCATTTCCCGGTGGATGTATTTCAAACCGGATCGGGTACTAGCTCGAACATGAATGCTAATGAGGTATTAGCCACTCTGGCGTCTAGAATTGCTAATAAAACTGTAGGTGCTAATGATCATGTTAATTACGGTCAGAGTAGTAACGATATCATCCCTTCCTGTATTCATATCAGCGCCGCCATGGAGCTGGAGAATCGTTTATTACCGGCACTGGAACATCTGTTGAAGGTGATTAAGCACAAAGCCGCTGAAGTCGATCATCATATCAAGACGGGTCGAACTCATCTTATGGATGCCATGCCTGTGCGTATGAGTCAGAGTCTGCTGAGTTGGGCGAGCCAAATAGAACAAAATATCGACCTGATCGATGGGATTAAGCCGAGATTACAGAGCCTGGCTCAGGGAGGGACAGCTGTGGGCACCGGGATTAATGCCCATGCAGATTTTGCCGCAGAGTTTAACCATCAGCTCAGTGAGGCCACCGGCCTCACGTTTACTCCGGCGAGTAATTTTTTCAGCCATATTGGCACACAAGACATTGCAGTTTCATTGTCGGGACAGCTGAAAACTGTGGCCGTATCTATGATGAAGATAGCTAACGACCTACGTTGGATGAATTCGGGACCCTTAGCCGGGTTGGGGGAGATCGAGCTGCAAGCACTACAACCCGGATCATCTATCATGCCGGGCAAAGTCAATCCCGTGATCCCTGAGGCGGCCACTATGGTCGCGGCTCAGGTCATAGGTAACGATAGCGCGATTACAGTGGGTGGTCAGGCGGGTAATTTTGAATTAAATGTTATGTTGCCCATGATTGCCGATAACTTACTTTCGAGCATAAGCTTGCTGGCCAATGTCAGTTATCTATTGGCGGATAAGGCCATAGCGACATTCAAGGTTAACGAGGCGCAATTGCAGAAAGCCTTAGCTCGAAATCCCATTCTAGTGACCGCGCTAAATCCAATTATTGGCTATGCTAAGGCCGCTGAAATTGCTAAGAAGTCTTACAAAGAAGGTCGAGCCGTACTGGATGTCGCCGAGGAGGAAACCGACATTTCTCGTGAGGAGCTTGAGAAGCTTTTAGACCCAGCCAAACTCACCTTAGGTGGGCTTTAATCCCTTTAATTCAAAGAATAATGGGAGTAGATATCTAAGGGAGAGCTGGCTCTCCCTTCAGTGGGTTAATGCCAACCGGTATTGCTTAGGCATTTTTGGGGTTTGGCTTATCATCCAGCTGAAACTTGCTGCACATGTAGACGGTCAGTGAGATAAGGGCTGTGATGATTAGGTAGCGGTTAAACAGGAGCACAGAGAAAGGATCTTCACCTAAATTCTTTAATTCACTCACTAGCACTATCATGGAGAGGGCAAAGATAATCCAATATTGATGCTTGAGTTTGAGTGCCGATAATGGCACTGCACTGCAAGCCAGGTAAGCCAATAACCAGCCCAATATCGCGCCAAAGGCGATGTCTTCTGGCCAGTGTGCTCCCACCGCAATACGAGAAATCCCCACCGCAACTGCCAGTATCAATACGCTTAGTTTACACCATAGTTTGTCGGCTAATAGCCAGATGATTCCGGCTAATGCGAAGGCTGTCGTTGTGTGTCCCGATGGGAATGCATGCTCATAGCGAGCCTTGCCTATTATATTGATGACTTCGAGTACGGCAGCAGGCCTGGGGGCATCGAAATATTGTTTAAAAAAGTGCACGCATAATGCACAGAGCAGTGTGGTGACTAGGACTCGATATAGCCACTGGGGCTTATAAGTGAGACAAATTAAGATTAAGGCTCCGGCGGTAATGCCGTCGCCTAGGTCGGTCACACTGAGTAGTAACCAGCTAGGTAGGCTAGCGCCAAGTTCATTGAACCAGTTGAAGGTCTCTAAATTAGTTTGCGTATTCAAGGTGAGAATATGGAAGACAAATAACAGCAGTAAAACTGATAGGAAGCTGCTGTTAATCCCTGAGTCTAGTGGCTGCTTTACAGCCACTATTCGACTGAGTTCGAGGGTCGGTAACATAAACTGATACTCTTATTTTTAGTATTTTTAGTTTAAAGCGACAGGTTCGACCGGACTCTTGCGAGAAATGTAGGCCTGAAGCAAATTGTTAACATAGACATGGAATTATCTGTCATATGTTGAAATCCGTTTCAGTCATTGAACGTTTTGTTTTAAAAATGATCTTTTAAAACGACCTCATATTCAAACACTGAGGATGCAATGTCAATGCAGTTAATGTATCACGAACGTTACATTTGTGGAGTGAAAGGCGAGAAGCTCCAGCGTTTGAGTTAAATGCCAAAGTTAATATTTATTAAGGCGAAAATAGGCGGAGAAAATATAGAGTATGTCGTATTGTTAGCTTATGTCACTAGTGCAATGAATTCTATTTTTACACTAGTGACTAGAAAAGATTAAGACTGTTAACTTATGACCAGAGAGACCATCTTAAGTGGGTGATTACCATCAAATGACGGGAAGTCATGATGACACTCTAGCCAGGTATGCCTGGTAACTAAGCGGCCCTGCTTTTCGACACAGCGAACCAGAGCATTGAACCAGGCTTCTCTTTCAACTTTAGCCACATTGTTACAGCAGACTATGGTGCCGCCCGATTTCGTTGTCAGTAGCGCAGGCTTAAACAGGCTCTGGTAGTCATTGATAAGATCGACGGTACCGAAAGGGCTCTTGGCGAATCTAGGTGGGTCGAGAAACACCAGATCAAATTGAGTCACCGGCAATTTAGGGTATTTAGGTAGCTTCTGGTTACGACGTCCACCGACGTTAAGTCCGGCTAGCTGGCGCAGCGCCGGGAAGGCATCACTCTGAACAAACTCACACACATCGCTGACATCATTGAGCTCGGCATTCTTTTTACCTGCAGTTAATGCAAACGATGAGAAATCCACATTCATCACGCGAGTGGCTCCGCCTACCGCGGCAGCAGTGCCTATGCCGCAGGTATATGAAAACAGGTTGAGTACGGTTTTATTCAGGCTGTTTGCCTTGACGAATTCACGACCCGATCGCATATCCAGAAACAGCAAGGGATCTTGCCCCTCATGTCTGAGCTTAGAGGTGAACTTGATGCCATTCTCATGTATGACCTGATCTAGGTCAGCAAAGTCTTGGCTAATGACATCTAGCTGATTCATCACGCGTGAATTTTTATCGGAGCGGTCGTTGTAGGTAATGGGCAGGTCTTCGATTCGAGTCAGGGAGTCACTAATCTCTTTGAGCTCATCTGCATTCAATGTCTGATGAAAGCTTTGAATTAACCAGGCTTCGCCGTATCTATCTATGTTCAAGCCATTTATACCTTCGACGGTGCCATGAAATACCCGATAACAATCTGTGTTGTTTATTTTAGCTTGGGTAAGCAAGTCTTGACGCTTTTCTAGAGCTGTGGCTAATAATTCGGAGATAGACATGGTAAATAACTCGTTTAAATGGCTAATATTGATACTAGGTAGTCGTTGCCGCGCAATGATAGCAAAATTGAACGCCAAAATCGGCGTTAGACATGATAAAAGGTGAGATGTACAGGCCTATGACCACAACACAGAGAAAGCCAAAACTGGTTTTAGTGCACGGTATTTTCAATACGGGATCTGTGATGAACTGGATGAGGAGACAATTTGAGTCTCAGGGATTCGAGTGCTTCACTCCGACGCTAAAGCCGTTTGATGGAAGTCATGGCGTCGAGTATGCCGCCAATAACCTAAAGGAGCAGATAGATAATCGATACGGTGAGAATCAAACTTTAGTGCTTATCGGCTTCAGTATGGGGGGAATAGTCGCTAGATATTACCTGCAGCATCTCGAAGGATGTTCACGATCTAGCCATTTATTTACCATCTCTACTCCCCATAGTGGCAGCTACATGGCCTATCTCCCTTACCCATCGAAAGCGATGAAACAGCTTAGGCCCGATAGTGAGCTGCTCAAGTCCTTAGATGAATCTGCAGACCGGCTCGATGGGCTTAAGCTCTATTCCTACAGAACATCTATCGACTACACGATAGTGCCGAGTACCAGTTCACATTGGGAGTTGGCTGAGAATAAGAAATTCTTCGTCGCTTTGCATCTTTCTATGGTCTTCAGCAGTAAGATCACTAACGAAATTCTCGCTAGATTGAATGAGTAACTGTGTTCCTAGCTTCCTAGCTTCAAGTTAGTTCGTTTCTGTCTCAGTGCTGGTAAGGCTTCGAGTGTGCAGAGTAAAAGGCCCGTCCAGATCAAGGCGAAACTGATCGCTTTGACTTGATCGAAATACTCGTTAAACAGTATCACAGCGAGCAGAAAGTGCATGCTAGGCTCGATATATTGCATCAGGCCTATCATAGACAAGCTGGTACGGCTGATGGCAAGGGCAAAAAAGATAAGCGGCATTAAGGTGATAGGTGCTGCGCCCATGTAGAGCAGCAGTTGTGACCAGGTATCTGTGTCAGAGGTTGAGAACTGAGCCAGAGCCATGCTCTGATCTGTGATCCCTAGCCAAAAGAGATAACTTAGGGCGAAAGGCATCAAGAGGGCTGACTCCAGAGTTACCGAAGTTAACGAATCGAAACGGATAAATTTCTTACATAAACCATAGAGAGCGAAGCATCCTCCCATAAGCAGAGAACTCCAGGGCAGCTCTCCATAGCTGTATACCATGTAGCCGATACCACAGCTCCCTAAAATGACGGCTAGGCTCTGAGCTCTGGACAGCTTATCCCCTAGAAACATTACGCCGAGGGCGATAGCGAACAAGGGATTGATGAAAAATCCTAAGCTAGCGGCTAGCACCTGCCCATGGGTGATAGCCCAGGTAAAGTTATACCAAGATACACACATGATCACTGCCGCGAGTCCGCATAGTGCTACCGAACGCTTGTCGGCCTTGAGTGCCGCCAAAGAGGGGAGTTTCTTACCCATGACAAGAATAACCAGCAGCATAAAGGGCACCGAGAATGTGATCCTAAAGGCTTGTAGTTCATTGGTATCGGCCCCAGGTAACATCTGAAAATACAGTGGCATCAAGCCCCAAAGCAAGAAAGCGAAGGCGGCAAGGGCATTACCCTGAAATGTGGTACGGCTAGTGTGTGGCATTTTACATAATCCAAAAATGACAGAGGACGATAAGAAAAATATGCTTATGGAATGCTATCGGATGAGCAAGTGATATTTGGTATATAGAGGTGGCCGATACTATCAATACGCTTGGATATATCAAGGAAAATTTTTTGTCTCGATGACAGTAAATTAAGGTTGGCCCCTATCGCTAGGTCGAAGGTTCGGCCTAGCGATAGGGGCTAGATTAATTACGACTCATCCCCCTATATCTGAGCCTCTATCCATTGCTCTACATCTGACTGAACCACTGACATAGGTCTGGCGCCTGGCAGTAAGATGAGATCATGGAAGGCACGGATATCAAACTTGTCCCCAAGAGTCTGTTGCGCTTTGGCTCTGAGCTTGACTAGCTTCAACATGCCAAGCTTGTAGCCTAGGGCTTGACCCGGCCAGGCGATATAGCGGTCGATGGCAGAAGTCACCTCTTTTTGGGTGGACCCTGTCGCCTCGGCAAAATATTCTATGGCCTGCTGGCGAGTCCACTTTTTATGATGAAGTCCGGTATCGACTACGAGTTTCGCGGCGCGATAAGCCTCGGCTTTGAGACGGCCCAAGTTACCCCAAGGATCGTTTTCATACATGCCCATCTCAAAGGCAAGCAACTCAGAATAAAGGGCCCAGCCTTCGATATAGGCATTGAATGAAGCGTTCTGACGCATCAAGCCAATGTCAGTTTGTAACATGTTAAGGGCTATCTGAAAATGATGTCCCGGGACTGCTTCATGATAAGTGAGCGTCTTGAGACCGTATTTGGAGATAGAAGTCATATCTTTAAGGTTAATAAAGAAGACGCCGGGTCGACTAGCATCGAGCGCTGGTGGTATATAGGAGCCACCAGCAGCCCCAGCTTCAGTCTCAACAGGAACACGCTTAACGATCACCTCTTGTGGAGGCAAGGTCGAGAATAACTGCGGCGCCTTAGTCATCACCAGATCGATATCTTTGCTGAGATCCTTGAGCAATTGCTGACGGCCAGCATCTGAGTTCTCGTATAGGAAGCGTGGCTCAGTGCTGAGCTGGATCATGCGCTCGCCAACACTTTCCTTGTTATAGCCGTTAGCTTTAAGATGCTGTCCATCTCGCTGGTGATGCGGTTAACTTCTTCGACGCCCAGTTGATGGATCTCGTCGGCACTCAAATCAGAGTCAGCCAGGTAGGTGATACCATGTTGGTAGAAAGACTCACCATTGGGCTGGGCCCAAATTCCCACGTCAGTCGGTGCTTTGCGCGCTAAGCTGGTCATCAGAGAGCTAACATCACGGTAAGCGGGATAAATCTTCTCATCGACGAGTTTATTGGCTTGTGCAATGAAAGCTTCTGTGTGCTCTGCATCAACTTTATCTGTGGCATTGAGCTTTTCTTGGAAGCTAGTGACCAGGCTGTGTTCAATAGCAGGTTGTGCCGTAAAGTTGGCGAGGAACTTAAGTGTGTTGGCAAATAGTGGCTTAGGAAGAATGACACCGTTAGCGGCATCGGCTTCCACTTTGGCCCTAACCTGATTAGTCATTTCAGCTAAGGCATTTAAGCGGCGCAGATAATCTTCAGCATCGCCTAAGTCTGAGATGGGTTGCTGATCGGTTAAGATGGCAGGAATGTCGATCAGTGGCCCATTAATTTGGTTGACGATGTAAGGCAGATGTCCGGCCCAGGTATCGATATAACCTGCGTTAAATTGAGCATCTCCGGCGTAGTAATTAGCGATTACTTGGTTAACGATTACGTGACGTTTGTCGTTATCGGATAGATTTTGGGTATCTATACTGGCTAGCTGTGATGCCGCGTGCAGCATTTTTTGTTGCAAGGTTTTCATGCCAGTCGGGGAGTAATCGGGGAGCCGGCGTTGAAAGTCTCCCGCCATGTCAGAACCGAGATTTAACGAGGTGGCTAATGCTGGCTGAGACTTGATGAAGTCTTGAGTGAACTGAGCCACTCTAGCGTCAATACTCGCTCGTTTATCTGTGTCGACCTTAGTTGTTTGTGCTACTTGGGCAGCGGTTACCGTCGTATTGTTTGCAGATTCAGTCCGTTCATTAGTGCATCCAAATAAGGCCACTAAAACACTTAGGCTGATAAGACTTTTACTAAACATGGATTACCCTTATTTATCACGTTTTTTATATTTTTGTGAACTACACCCTGATTTTTGGTGGTCGACATTGGCTAAAAAATATTGTGACATCCTCTGCAGTTGGCCAAGTGGGAATCTTGATATTTCACTGTTCGATGATAGTTATCATGCTCATAACGGCGCAATGAGTGAATCTGAGCATGTCTATATTCAGGTCAGTTTCAGCGAAAATTGTATCTAATTAGGCTCCTGCCCCATTAGTTTGTAACATCTGATTAACTGAACTTTCTTTTTTTTTCAGAGTCGATAGATTAAGTCCATAGGTTTTAGCGCGATTTGAAAGATTAAGTCAGGCGCTTATTGCGAGATTGGAGTTAGTTGCAAATGGAAAAAATCAGAAACGGTTCACCTTTTTTATCAATGCTTGCGGCGTCCCCCGTACATGCATTACCTGTATTGCTCTTGCCTATGCTGGCTCTGGCATCGGTTGGCGCTAATGCGGCTTCTCAAAATTCAGCTGTAACACTCGAGTCCCACAGCGTTGAAACCAGCTTCAAGCTGACTCATCCCATATTGCCGGCTAATTTGCTAGCGAATAGTGGCAAAGAGCTAGTTACCTTCGGAGTGGATGATTCCGGGCAGAAGTGGTTAGCCGTTTTTGCTTTCGATAAGGCGAAGGGCAAGTATACCGAGTCTTTAAAAGTTAAACTTCCTCGTGAGCTTGCCAGCTTCGATTTGACCCGACGTGATAACGAGGGCTCGTCAGCTAATGAAATGCAGCAATTGATGTTTTTATCGAGTAAGCATTTAATTAGATTCGTTCCCAGCGATAAGTTAAACCCCTTTCAAATTGTTGCCGATATCAACTCAATGTCGCTCAAGCATAGCCCCGACTACATTAGTGACAGTGATTTTATTCGTGATCTTAACGATGACGGCCTGGATGACATCATCATTAGCGACTTCGATCAGGTAGAGCTTTTTATCGCACAAACCGATGGCAGTTATCACAGACAGCCACTGCCGATTAAGCCTCAAGTCAGACTCTATAACGATGGTGTCCGCTACACTCAGTCAAAAATCTATAGTGCCGACATCAATCTCGATGGTAAACCGGATGTCGTCAAGATAGGGGAGGGGGAACTAGAGGTGTATAGACAAGAGGAGTCGGGACATTTCAATCCTATCGCTAAATACAGCTCGGTTCGTCTGGCTATCAGCGGTTTGGATTGGTGGAACAAGCGAGATGCTTTCGGTGAGCAGTTAGATCAGAGTGATTTGATTTACCGTAAAGTGGAGCAGCTCAAAGATATCAATAACGATGGCTTGACCGATATGGTGGTGCGTTACACCAAGAGCTCAGGTGTACTGGATAGGGTTAATGATTATGAGATTTATCTGGGTGAAAACATCAAGGGACAGCTGACGTTTCCGAAGAAGCCCAATAGCGTGATTCGAGCCGATGGCACCTTAACGGGGTTAGAATTTATCGATATCGACGGCGATAAAAAAGATGAGGTGTTGGTGGCGGGTTTCGACATCGGCTTATCGCAGATCATCGGCGCCTTGATTTCGGGCAGTATCGATCAGGATGTGTATCTATTTAAGATGGATGAAAATAGCCAGTTCTCCGATGATGCCAATATCAGTAAAGAGGTGGAGTTAAGCTTCAGCCTCACCTCGGGTCAAAGTGGCACCCCTGTGGTCAAGCTGGCGGATATTAATGGTGATGGGCTACAAGATCTGTTGTTGTCAGACGGGGATGATACCTTGCAGATTTTTCTAGGCAGTGACAGTGACAGGCTTTTTGTTAAGAGGAGTGAAAAAATCCGAGTTCAGCTGCCTCAAGACGGTGGCATGGTATCTAGCGAAGACCTCAATGGTGATGGTAAGGATGACCTGCTGATCAAGTACGGTCAGCAAGATGATGAATCACTACAAAGTAAATTTAAGGTGATTTTAGCTGGATAGAGATGTTACTACTTTATGATTTATTGAGCAGGGCAAGACTGAGCTAAGCCTGATTAACATTGAGAGTAAGGTTTCTTTTGTTCATTAACATATTCTCTTTCTCGCTAAAAAAACGGTGCCATTTTGGCGCCGTTTTTTTGTTCGTTTACTTTTGTATGCAATAACTTACAAAACTATAGGGAGCATTATTTTTAATTACCTAGCTTGACGTTTCTTGACCTTCTTTTGTTGTCGTAAGTAACAGCCATGTAAATGGCTATAACAAATTAATATCAAAGGGAGTGAGTTTTGAAGAAACAACTATTGGGATATGCTGTTCTATTTTCTGGTTTGCTTATCGGGACTACAGCTTGTAGTTCTGATGATGAAGAGAGTTCCACAGATGAGAGCTATATTCAGTTTTATAATGCATCGGCTAACAGCACTAGCTTAAGCTTGTCATTGGATGATTATCAGTACACGGCTGTGGAATACGCCAATGCCATGCCTAAATATGCTTATGTTACCGGGGAGGTTGAACTTGAAATTACTGGTGAAGATGAGATTGGTGAAGACTTGGTTAAATATCAGGAGACACTTAATCTAAATTATGGTGAGCATCATCTGTTTATGCTAGTGGGAGACTATCACTCGCCTGAGTTTTTGGATGTTAGCTATTTGACCACAGAGATGGATGAGCTGAATGACGATGAAGATGTAGATTATAGCAAGATGCAGGTTCTTGTGGCCCACACCGCTATGGATGCTGGTGCTTACGATGTTTATATCGGGGTCGATGGACGAGAGTTCATTGATGCCACCCTTCTCGACAGTTTGAGCTACAAGGGAAGTACCTTAGGTGTGACCTTAGATACTGGAGATTACGTTATCTATCTGACGGGCACTGGCTCGTTAGAGCCTGTTTATACTACGGCATCACTCTCGTTAACTGCTGAAACTGTCTACAAACTCATTATTAGGGACAGTTTTGGGCCGGGGACTCCTAATATCACCATAGACAATGTGGATTCGACTTCGGGAGCTGATAACCATGCCAATATCGACGCAGCAGCCGAGTTTCGTCTGTTTAATGGTTTGAAGGAACAGGGAACGGTAGAGGTTCTGGTTACGAACAATGGCAATGATATAGCGATAAAGGACATCGAACTTGGTCAGAGTACAGAGTTTCAATTGGTTGATTTCGATGACTATGGCGTGACGATAATTCAGGTTGAATCTCAAGCGGTGCTAGCAAATAACCTCTTGGTGACATTTAACCAAGATGAGACCAAGTCCATGTTGTTGTACCAAGATGCAGACGAGAAAATCAAAGGGTTAACCTTATTACATGACTTGAGACCCAGAGCCTATGAGAGTGAGGTAAGCTTCGCTAATCTTGCTCATGAATATGATGATCTCAATATCTATTTTGTGTCTCAAAGTGAAACGATCGAGTCGGCAGAGTATTACATTGAAGGGATAGATTTTACCGAAATTAAATCACTGGACTTAGCCACAGGTGATTATGAGGTGAGCGTGGTGTATGAAGATGATAATGGCGATTTGACCTTGTTGTATCAGTCTGAGAACTTCGGTTTCGAAGCGAGTCAATATACCTTAGTATTGTATGCCGATGACACGCAACCCTTAGGCTTTAAGTTGGCTATTCATTGAATAGAGTCATAGTCATCAACAGCTAACTTAATCGATAAAGAGTACTTATGCTTCTAAAAGTACTCTTTTAACTTCTTCCTTGTTTGCGCATTACATTTAGCATCAGCGGGCTGGCTAGAAGGTCTGCTCTTGGAAGATAAAATGAAATATAGCTATAGCGTTTTCCTAGATATTTAGCGCCATCGAGTCGCTCCTTAAGTACCTCTCCTTGCCCAACACGTTTGCCGGACAAAAAATCCATTAACTTGATGCCAATATCACTGCGGGCCTTATAGCCCAATGACAAATTGAGTGGGTTTTCAAGTAAGGTAAATAACATGTGTAGCAAAGAGTCTTCGGCCACATGGCGTCCGCCGATATATGCACTTAACATATATAGGCAAGCAGGTTTGTCCTTCTCGATGAGATCGTCAGTGCTTAGTTGGGTTTCTTGCATCTTACCGCTGAGTAGAGCGGATAATGTGTCTTCATCGATGCGTATATAAAGGGAGTGTCCCATTAAAATGTCATCTATCTGGTAGAAGATCACTTCGGTAGAAGGAAATAAAACCAGTTGAGCTAAAGACTCCGCATCCCAAGATTCTCGCTGCCTAGTTAAATTATTGTGGGCATTACATACCCAGCGTAATTTTTGTAATAGATTATCGCTCCGCTTATTTAATTTTTCAAAGTTAAGTTCATCTTGAGGAATATAAGGATGGGCACCCATGACGTGATTGTAATTCGTTTGCTGCTCTAACATCTGTTGAAATGCTGACATGGAGGGCAGTTGTTTCAACTCAAAATCAGGATTAGCGAGTAACAAGTGTGGTTCATCGCCAAAAAACTCCATAAGTGCTACTTGTCTGCGAATATTGGGACTGACTCTGCCTCGTTCCCAACGGCTGATCGTGAGGGAGTCAAGTTCAGAAAATAGTGGGTCAAACTGCTGGAGTGCCAGTGCGAGCCCCTCTTGAGACAGATCTTGTTGAGTACGTTTCTGGAACAAGTATTCGTCTATGCCCTTGTATTGTCTCTGGTTCATTGTTCCTCTTTAAACCACAAGTTATACCAATCGGTATTAATTTCGTTAAGTCACAATCGATTAAATCTGAACGCTCGCTGACCCAACAGAGAGAAAACCTCTAGGCATTAGGCAGTTTTTTTTCTTAACGCCTGCCCTGATATTAGGGCATGCTATCTGGTTAAATAATCACACTATCTTATGGGTACCAATGTACCGCTTTATGTCGAGAAATACACTATGACCAACATGAAAAAGACCTTACTAGCAGCATTGTGCTTTGCAGCATTGAGCGGTTGTGCCAGTACCAGTGATGAAGACGGTGAACGTGATCAGAATCGCGGCTTAAAAACAGGAGCTGCTGGTGGTGCTTTAATTGGCTTAGTCATGGGCGCGGCTATGGGGGATGCAAGCTTAGCGGCAAAAGGCGCTATGCTTGGTGCGGCAACGGGTGCAGCTGCAGGAGCAGCTGCAGATTATCATAATGACAGAGAAGACTATCGCAATGAAAATGGCACTAAGAACATCAATATTAATGGTTTAGCCAGCGCACCTATGACGGCTGGTACTGCGTCAATGGTGCCACAAAACTGGGATAAACTAGATAGTTTTAACGGTAACTGGCGTGTTGATATTTGGGCATTAGATGCACAAGGGGATCGCATCGAAGCAAGTGGTATGGCGAGGGGGAGCTTAGCAAAAACGACGGCCGTCGAACTGCATTTCGATGAACTTCAGGTTAATGGTGAGCCACACAACCTGAATGGCAAAGTGCAACTAGCCTACACTCCAAGTGATGGCTATAGTCTGGAAACAGACTTTAGCAATAATGAGCTGATGCGTTTCTCCGGTGAGTTAAATGTGACAAACCAAAGATATAGCTACTATCCAGTGGACGTACAAGGCCAGACGTTAAATGGTGACGAAAGAAACAATATGCGTTTAGAGTTAAGGTTTGCCGGAAAAGACGTGTTCTTAGTCGACACCTTTACCCAAGTTAAAGGTGAAGAACAGCTGATACAATCATATCGTTTTACTCGTCAAGGTTAATATGCGGCGAAAAAGGGAGTTAATGGCTCCCTTTTTAAGCCTTTGATGATTTTGTGTTTTAAATGATTGTAGGAATAATTTATGACATGTTTTACAGATGACTTTCTTGATGATCTCTATTGAACTTTTTTAAATACCCCTAGTGTTAAATTAATAAATCATTGGTGAATGAGTTGTTAATCTTTCTTTGACGCGGCTCAACTCAACAGTACTCCTTTAGGAGTAACCTCCGAGTGTTCACAAAATAATTATATTGAACAACTCCACGGAGATGATGAGCAATGTTAAATACTAAAAAAAGTAAACTCTGGTTACTGCTTGCAGCAGCAATGACTATGGGAGTAGTCGGTTGTAGTGACGGCGAAGATGGTAAAAATGGTGAAGATGGACAACCAGGTGGCGGTGGTGAGCCTGGTCAATCAGGTCTTCATATCGATATGGCCGCTGAAGCCGTTGCCAATATCAGTAACGCAACTTATGCCGATGGCATTATCACAGTTGATTTCGACCTAGAAAATAAGCAAGGCGTAGGTTTGCACGGCTTAAGTGCAGAGAATGAGTTCCATGATTTCCGCTTCTCATTAGCTCAATTGAAAACCAATGAAGGCTCAGAGCTAAAACAGTGGATTTCATTGTTAAATGAGACAACAAATGGCGCAGGAACAACGTTTGAACAAGGTTTTGAGCAGTTAAAAAACTGTGCCGAATGTCTGGTCGATCATAAAGACGGTACTTATACCTACACTTTCGACACTAATCTAACGACTGCTGTCGATCCCGCTGGTGTGGAATTTTCTCCTGCGCTGACTCAACGCATTGCCATTGAGATGCAGTTTGAATATGCCTCGGGTCATGAGCTGGCAGAAAACGCACACTATGACTGGATCCCTGCAACCAATGCCACTGAAGGTGTTGAGACTCGTGAGCTGGTTACTCTTGAGACATGTTATACCTGTCATCAGCCAGATAGTTTAAAGGCTCATGGTGGTCGTCGTCTCGATCTGGAGAACTGCCAATCTTGTCATAACGGCATAGTTTCAGATCCTAATGCAGTTTCAGTCGAACTAGGTCATATGATACATGCGATTCATATGGGGCCTGAGCGTGAAGGTAAAGATACAGAGGGCAATGTTGTGCCTATGCCTTATACCATAGCGGGTTACGGTGGCGACCATGCATTCGATTACCCGGCTTTCCCAACTAAGCCATTTATGGACTGTGCAGTTTGTCATGTTCAAGATGAAGAGTTAGCCGATAAAGATCTATGGCTTGCCAACGCAAATGCCAACGCGTGTACAGGTTGTCACACAGACTCTCCGGCTCAGCATAAGTCAGATAAGAACCCTGAGTTTACCTGTACCGATTGTCATAGTGTTGAAGTGCATTCAGAAGCTGCCAAGCCTTATCAAGCTGCTAAAGAATACAGTGTTGAAGTCAGTAATGTGACTATCGACGCTGCTAACTTGATTAAGTTTGATATGAAGGTTATGGATGCCAATGGTGAGCTAGTTGCTAAAGATGAAATCTATAAAGAAGGCTATAGCAAGCCGTACATGGTAGTAAGCTGGGATGTAGAGAAAGATTATCCCGATTATAATCAAGCACCATATAGCAAGCGCCGCATCGATATTAAAGATGAAACTAAAGCGACTTGGAATGCCGATAACACAGTAAGTGTTGCAGTCACTATTAACTTCCCTGCCGATATTACAACGCGTTCACTTGAAGTGTTATCAGTATTAAAAGTGTGTTTTGAAGAAGGTACTGATAGGCGTGCAGCATGTGATGCTGAAAATGCTTATCCAGCTTATGTACAAACACCCGCTTATCGCAGCGTGTTAGACAATGCTGAGGCTGTAGTAGGCGAGCGTCGTTCGATTGTCGATACTGCATCTTGTCATGGTTGTCATAGCTTTGAGTTCTATCATGATTCTAATGGTGTGAACTGTATGGCTTGTCATACTAACGATAAGAGCCTTAAAGGTAATGGTGAAGCCAGCAATGGCGTAGCACTACTTAAATCTACAAGCTTTATGTACAAGGCCCACAAAGCTAAGGGACATGATAATGGCCACGGTGGTAGCGGTACTATTCTGAAGACAGATTGTACAACGTGTCACTCAGCTGTAGAGGGTTATGGTGGTCTTAAGTATGGTTTCGAGTTAGGCCGTAATGCGGGTCAAGCTCATACAATTCCAAGCACTCAAAGCCCTGCTGCTGATGAAGTGGTTGAAACTTGGTACGCCTCTTCTGATGCGGCAGCCTGCATAAGTTGTCATCAGAAGTACTTGTCTGATGCTGCTATGTCTCATATCAGAAGCAACGGTGGTTACTTTGGTGCTAATAAAGATGCCGACCATATTGTTGATGTGAATGACGCTGGTAATGCCAAAGACGCAAAAGAAGCTTGTGCCACTTGTCACAGCCCAGAGAAGGTTATGGAGCACCATGGTTTTACTCTGTAATGATTAAGTTCCTAGAGAGGCCATCAAGGTTAGCTCTAGGGGTTTAAGCTCCAGAATGTTTTCCTGCAAAGTCAAAGGCACCTTAGGGTGCCTTTTTTTATTTCTTACTTTTTTATACTGCATGCTATGCATGTTCAATACAGAATCCTGGCTACGAGCTAGGGTATCGCTATGAGAATATGTAGCTGTTGTTAGATGATTAATTGTTGCAGATCACTATTTGTTTATTCCTGTGTTGAGCTTGGTCACACAAGAAAATTAATGGTGTAGACAAGTATCTAGCAAAAATAATATAACTATCTAAGCAGATATTAATTTATCTATTTATAAATAAAACAACAAAAATCAAGATGGCTAACAATCAATTATTCAATGCAGGGGGATAATGATGAGTAATGCCAAAGGTGCTGTGAGCTCGCTTGACTGTTTTCAGGAGTATGCCATGGTAAATAATGGTATCGGAAATAAAGTCAGAAAACGGATATGGGAGTTGACACTAGAGGAGTGCAGGGCGCGCGCTAAAGTGCATGATGCAAAAGATGATGATGATAACTTTCGGATTTTAACCTTAAAGCTTGGTAAGAAAGTGCTAGCCATGGAGCAGATACATCCTGGCTGCAGCAGGCTACGCGTACCTAGGCTTAAAGTAGAAGAGATGAAATTAAAATTACTTCACGCCGTCAGTACCGGCGTGTTTGATCGAGAGCTGATTCATGCTCAAAAATTACAGACTAAGGTGATGAGATAGCGTCGCCAACTAATAGCTAACTTTAATCATAAACTAGATGAGATGGGCTAATCACTAGCCCATGTCTCACTGGTATTGGGAAAGGTCAGCTTAGCAATGCAACCTGATTCTTCTCCAGACGTTAACATCAGTTGCCAGCCATAGCGTTCGCAGAGTGCATCTACGATTAGTAGGCCTAAGCCGTGACCGTCTTTGCTCTGTTCTGAATCATTCAATCCCCGGCCCTGGTCTAGGACTTTGATACAAGACTGCCAAACTTCCAGGGTGATAATTCCTGAATCACTGGCATTGATGGCGTTCTGTAACAAGTTGATCAATAACATCCTCAGTACGGGAGGGCTTGGCTGAATGTCTGGTTCAGCAAATATCTTGAGCTCGACCTTGAGATGCTTATATTTAGCCAGAGGGGACACCTCATCCAAGATCTGCTTTATCTCTTTTTCAACCAGTTTCCTACTGGTGGAATTCTCTCTTGTCTGTTCCTGTTTGACCAGACTCAGCAGGGCTTCAATCGTGTGTTGCATGTCGGCCGTAGCCTTAGCGATTCTTGCTCTCTGTCGAAGTTGAAACTCAGGCTTATCACTCTTGTCGAGCAGCTTGGTGGCTCCCAGAATAACGGTTAAAGGAGTTCTTAGCTCATGGCTGGCATACTTGGCGAATGACTGCTCTTGTTTTATTAGGAGTTCATTTTGATTGCGATATTTATTCAGGCTATTAGATAGCTCTGTGAACTCTAATGCCGAACCTTCCGGGACTGAGAAGCTGGTTTCTCTTTGGGCGGATTTCAGTTGCTGGCTGAGCTGATTGACAGGCTGCACCAGACGTTTAGATAATTTTGAAATGGCGAAATCGAATGCCAGATAGAGGAGTATCATGATAGCGAGAGAGGCAAAATTGATATATCGCCATTCATCAGAGCTGAGTTCGACTTTTTCTGCTTCCATGGTTAAGAAGAGAGGTCTAGTCTCCCCTTCGAGAATAAAGCTGGAGTGATGGAAAAAGAGGTCGTGGGCTATGTCATCGGTGATTTCATCATTGTAGCCAATGGGGTATTGGCTGAGTTGTTGGAATTGCTTAGGTAACGTTTGGACAGAATCATAGGCTAAAATATTAGGACCTATGATGAGGGGGGAGCTTGCCCCTTGCTGAAATTGGTCGACAGAAAAATCAGCTGTCTGCTGTAAGTTACGCTTGTTTATCTCATCTTCGAGCCAGTAGAGGCCCGCCTGACTCAGAGCAAAAACCAATATACCAATAAGCAGAGCGATGGCATTGAAATAGAGGCTTAATTTCTTGGTTAAGCTCTGGGCCGTGGAGCTAGGAGGTTGAGGGGTTTTCATTACTATTATTTAACGTTTCCTGTTGAAGTTTAAAGCCTATTTTTGGCACCGTGACCAGCATTGACTCAGAAAATGGCTTATCTAATTGATTGCGAAGTTGGTACATGTGGCTACGTAATATGTCGCTACCCGGTGGCATATCACCCCATAACTCCTCGATAAGCTCTTCACGTTTGACCACGTTCGGCGCTCGCTTCATTAATAATTGCAATATTTGATAGCAAGCAGGCGTCAGAATGAGCTTAGTTCCGTTGCGATAGACTTGATGTTCAGCCGTGTTTAATTCGAGGCTGCCGTATTTTAATATGCCTAAGGCTACTCTTCCTTGCTGGCGTTTGATCAATGCTGTGACTCGGGCATTGAGTACATCTAAGTCGAAAGGTTTGGCTAGATAGTCGTCAGCCCCTGATTCAAATCCGTTGAGCAGATCTTGCTTATCATCGAGGGCCGTTAACATGAGGATCGGAGTGGTACAGCCTTGCTTTCTGAGTTCTTTAGCGACACTGAGGCCATCCATCTTAGGCAGCATTAGATCCAGTATGATGGCGTCGAAGTTGGACTCAAGAGCGAGCTTAAATCCGAGCTCGCCATTGGTCGCGAAATCGACTTCTGTTCCTTGCACTTCAAAATAATCGGCAAGAATGCCTGCGACATCTTGATTATCTTCAACGATTAATAGTTTTGACCTCAATGTACCTTACCTATTGTTTTTTAGAACCGAGAATTATCTCATTTAAATGTGTAAAAAATGTCGACTTGGTAACAACTCGATGCATCATGAATAAATATTAAGCTGAAATAATGAACGGTTAGCCGATGAACATTTGTTTATTCATAAGGAGTTTATATACTGAACATCATTCAATTTACAAAATGTAAACTGTATTTACCCTGTTGTATATCTTGAGTGTAAACTTATCAAGATATTCTGGAGTTCTATGTGATCAAAAAAATTAATAAGTCAGCACTGAGTGTTGCAGTTCTTGCTACTAGTATCTTAGTTGCAGGTTGCCAGACGACAAATCCCTATACTAACGAAAGTCAAAACGCCAAAGCCACCAATGGTGCCCTTATCGGCGCGATTGCGGGCGCTGCTATCGGAGTTGTATCTTCGAGCAAGAGCGATCGTGGTAAGGGAGCCCTGATCGGTGCAGCCTCGGGGGCGGCTTTAGGTGGTGGTATTGGTTATTACATGGATACCCAAGAAGCCGAATTGAGGAAGCAACTTAAGTCAACAGGAGTGAGTGTGACTCGCTCCGGTGACAATATTGTGCTGAATATGCCGAATGAAGTCACCTTCGGAGTCGATGAGGTTCATCTCAATTCTGGAGCTAAAAAGGTGCTTAATAGCGTGGCCTTAGTGGCTAAAGAGTATGATCAAACTCAACTCAATATATTGGGTTATACGGACAGTTCAGGTTCTGAGTCATACAACCTGCGTTTATCGAAAATTCGCGCCATTGAAGTGGGTAATTATCTTGTGGCTCAGAAAGTGGAATATGCCAGAGTAAAGTCTGAAGGCATAGGTGAAGCTAGACCTATTGCGAGTAATTCTTCCGCAGAAGGCAGGGCGCAGAACCGCCGTGTGGAGATTATCTTGAGTCCATTGCCTCAAAGTTAATTCTTGTTTATTACAGTTTCTAAAAAGGCTTCCCTTGGGAAGCCTTTTCTCTTCTTGAGTGCCAATGTTGGACACTAGGTTCATCTATTAATCTGCATTCGATTAATAATACGGTAAGTCACATATATCAATAACAGAATAACAAGGTAAATAACCCACCTGATGGTATGGTGGTTACTGATTTTTACATCTATCGCTTGGGTTAGTTTTGGAAGAATCTCTTCTATTTTATGTATATCAGAGCGCATCTGTCCCATGGTCCCGGCTTCATGGGAATACTGATGGCTTTCAATAAACTGCTTCAGTGTATTGACCTTTTTCAGGTATCCCTCAAGCTCTAGTTTGAGCTTTTTGGACACATCTTGCCATTGACTGATTGCCATGACATTATTACCCAAGAGTTGCAGTGATATGGCTTGTTTCGAGGTGATATATTCGAACAAGTGTTGGCGTATCGCTAATGTCTGAGCATAAACATTATTATCCTCAATCTTGGCGAGTTTCTCTAATCTTTCTTGTAGGGCCATCAAACTATTCAACATACTCAAAGATTGTTTGTCTGACTTGTCTAGTTCGGAAGTGAGTACGATGAAATTTGCTTCATAACTTTTTAAATTAAGCTTCATCTGTGTAATGAGATCTGTCTGTATGTCCCATATCGAGAAACACGTATTTGAGAGAGCAAACTCTCTCTTTAGCTCCTTGAGTGTTTGTTGCCACTTCTTTAAGTATTTATCCTGCTTCCTAAAAAAGAAATCTTTCTCATGACGGCGAAGGCTGAGCTTTTTTATGGAGAGTTCTAAACTGATCTCTTTACATTGGTTAAGCTGAGCGAGTCTATGTAGGTAGATCTCACTAATGCCTATGCTCAATATGATACACAGGATTATTGGGATAAGTATGAGTGGGTTAAAAGGTTTCAAACAAGGGCCCGCAGAGTGCTTTTTACAAGTATAGCGTTAAAAGGCAAGACTGCTGGACTGGAGGCCTTGCTTAAGCCCCTTTTAGGGGCTAATACTTGTTACCGGTTTTTATTAGATCACAGCAGGAAGAAGGTGGCCAGTCCGAGGAAGGCGAACAAACCAATCACATCAGTGACTGTGGTTAACACCATGCCACCGGCGAGGGCCGGGTCGATGTTCATTTTTTTAAGTAGTAATGGAATACTTGCACCGGCAAACCCTGCCACTGTCATATTGATTAGCATGGCTCCGCCTATGAGTGCACCTAAGGCTATATCACCTTTCCAGAGCCACACGGCTGCGAATACCAATACTGACCATAACAAGCCATTGAGGAAACCGATGGCCAACTCCTTGCCTATCAGCCAACGAGAGTTACTCTGTCCTATCTGGCCCAGTGCAATTCCTCGAATCACCAGGGCTAAGGTCTGATTACCGGCGACGCCTCCCATGCTCGGCACTATGGTCATAAGAATCGCTATGGTGGCAAATTGCTCCAGCGTGCCTTCAAACATATTACTGACAGACGCTGCCAAGAGCGCGGCAAATAGGTTGATGGTCAGCCATAGAGAGCGCTGTAAAGTACTCTTTAAGACCGGGCCAAAGGTATCGCTATCTTCATCCATACCCGCCATGCCCATCATGGAGTGCTCGGCATCTTCCCTGATGATATCGACGACATCATCTATGGTGATCCTGCCAAGCAGCTGATTATCTTCGCCGATAACAGGTGCCGAGATCCAATCGTGTCGTTCAAATAGTTGTGCGACTTCGCTGTCATTCATGCCAACAGGAATACCTTCTAGATCCGAGGCCATAATGTCTCTGACTGATGCGTCCGGGTTGCAGGTGAGCAGATCTGAAATCCGCACACCGCCGAGTAAATTATCACGTTTATCGACGACATAGAGGGTGTCAGTCGCTTCCGGTAGCTTTCCACGAATTCTAAGGTAACGCAGTATCACATCTATGTTGACGTCGGGACGTAGGGTGACGGTATCGGTATTCATGATACTGCCAGCGGTGTCGTCCGGGTAAGATAGCGCCTGCTCGACTCTCGTCCTATCTTGGCTGCTCATGGACTGGAGTACTTTATTGAAGACACTGTCGGGCAAACTACGCAGGATATAGGCAAGATCGTCGGTATCCATGCCTTCCGCGGCTTTCGCGACTCGCTCTGGTGTCATCTGTTTGATGAGGCTATCTTTTAGTTCCTCCCCTAACTCGTCTAAGATCTCCCCGGTATGATCCAGATCGATAAGTTGCCATAAGACCTGACGCGTTCTTGGCGGAGATGATTCTAAAATAAAGGCCACATCCGATGCTGCCATATCATGGAGCATGTTTCTGACATGAACAAACATACCATTACCAAGGGCTTGGGTAAGCTGATTTAGACGTTGATCGGTTGTTTCACTGTCTAGCACTTCTTTCGGCATAGTGGACCCTCCTTTGGTTGTGTTTGATAGTTTGCTTTAGATTAGGGTTAGCTAATTTGTAAAAGAAAGGGCGAATATAGTGAGAGTAAAAGGTTAGGGTTAACTTGCTTCATCGAATTTTGCATCGACAAGTGCACATATTGCATCTAGCGCAGCATCGGCATCCTGACCTTCACCGAGCAGTGTGATGGTTTTTCCCATGCCAGTTTCTAGCATCAATAAGCCTAACACACTGGCAGCAGAGGCCTCCTTCTTTCCCTGCACTATGGTTATCTCGGCGTCAAACTCGGACGCCAGGATGGCGAGTTTAGTTGCGGCTCGGGCATGGAGGCCGAGTTTATTACATATGGTGACCTGGCGTTCTAATTTAGTCATTACTCAATTCGCGATGACGCGCCTGAATCTTATGCTTACTGTTACTAAATAGCTTAGCTAATTGCTCTGTGACATAAACAGATCTATGTTGTCCGCCAGTACAACCTATGGCGATGGTAAGGTAGCTACGGTTATTTCTTTCAAGATGAGGTAACCAGGTTGCCAGTAAGTTTTCTATTTGCCAGATAAATTTATTGACTGTGGGTTGTTGGCTCAAAAAAAGTTGAACCGGCTCATCTAGCCCTGTCATGGGTCTTAGCTCCGGTTCCCAATGGGGGTTTGGCAAGAAACGAACGTCAAACATGAAGTCTGCCTCGGCTGGCATCCCGTATTTGAAGCCAAAAGATTCGAAGTTAATGACCAACTCTTTATCGATACTGCCTAGGAGAATTTCACGGATCTTGTCACTCAGGTCGTAGATATTGAGGTTTGATGTGTCTATGTAATGATCGACCATCTTAGACACGGGTTCGAGCAGTTCTCTTTCATGCTCTATCGCCTCTTTAAGAGACGTCTTAGTGCGGGATAGTGGGTGTAATCTTCGGGTTTCACTGTAACGTTTCAGCAGTACCTCATCGCTCGAGTTCAAGAAGAAACTGAGTAATTCTGTGCCTTCGGGGAGGTTAGCAAACTGCTTCTCTAGCTCTTTGTCTTGCTCTGATATATTACGCACGTCGACACTAATGGCTACGAGTTCTGTACTGCCTTTGAGTTGTTCGAGCAAGGTATCCATTAGTGGCAGAGGAAGGTTATCGACACAGTAGTAGCCAAGATCTTCTAAGACCCTGAGTACGACAGATTTTCCCGAACCGGAACGACCGGACACCATCACCAGTTTCATTGTGTTATCACCTGATAGAGTTCTGACTCATCTTGAGTTTTTCGTAACTGTTTCACAATATGCTTGTTATTGAGTTTCTCAGCCATGGATGACAGAGTACTCAAGTGCTGCTCACATTGATCCGCAGGGACTAAAAGTGCAAATAGTATATCTACAGGTTGCTTATCAATGGCGTCGAAGGAGATAGGCTCTTCGCACTTGATTAATACAGCAACCGGTTGACTTATATTGCTCAACCTACCATGAGGAATCGCAATACCATTACCTATACCTGTGCTTCCCATTTTTTCCCTCGCCAAGAGACTTTCAAAAATCTCTTGTGAAGATAGGGTTGGGTACTGGACAGCGGCAAGATCGCTGATGAGTTCCAGTACCTTTTTCTTACTGCCCGGAGTGGCGCAAGTTGTACATTCCGGCTGCAGGATGGTGCTTAATTCCATTATTAATGCTTTGTTAGCTTCTCTTTGTGTTTAATAACCTGACGGTCGAGCTTATCAATCAGGGAGTCGATAGCGGCGTACATGTCAGCGTTCTCTGACATAGCAAAAACCTCACCACCGGCAAGGTGGAGTTTAGCTTCGGCTTTTTGCTGCATTTTCTGAACATTTAAAATAACGTGTACATTATTGATCTGATCGAAATGTCGTTCAAGCTTAGTGAACTTTTCTTCGACATATTGCCTTAGCGATGTAGTGATCTCTATATGGTGTCCAGTTAGGTTTATTTGCATAGAAATACTCCTCCAGTGTCCAATTTAACTCTTAGGTAGGTTGTAGAAAAATCTTTCGGGATTTAACTCACAACATAATTCCCTGTTATACCAGGAGTTGAGCCTAAGGGTTATCGACTACAGGCTGCTTCTGGTGATTAGCGCTCAACATGAGCGCTAATCAGGTCGTGGCTAAGTAGATTTTTCTATTTAGGTGACGACCTTACTTCCTTCTTTATAAACTCTTACGTTGATTCGATGGTGGAATCAACATGGCTTCACGATACTTAGCTATGGTGCGCCTCGCGACCTGAATTCCCTGCTCTGCTAATAGCAAAGCCATCTTACTGTCGCTGAGTGGTTTCTGTTGATTTTCGGCTGCAACCAGCTTCTTTATGAAAGCACGAATGGCGGTAGATGAACACTCGCCGCCATCATCGGTCCCCACATGGCTGGAGAAAAAGTATTTCAGCTCAAATATGCCCCTCGGGGTATGCATATATTTTTGTGTGGTGACACGGGATATGGTGGATTCGTGCATCTCTACGGCTTCGGCTATGTCGTTCAATACCATAGGTTTCATGGCTTCTTCACCGAATTCGAAGAAGCCCTGTTGGAATTTAACTATGCAGTTTGAGACTTTCAGTAAGGTCTCGTTGCGGCTCTCTAAGCTCTTGATAAACCACTTAGCCTCTTGCAGGTGACCACGAATAAACTGACTATCTGATTGATTCTTGGTACTTTTCACCATGGATGCATAATGTTGGTTGACGTTGATCTTCGGCATATTGTCTGGATTTAACTCAACCATCCAACGACCTTTCTTCTTGGTCACAGTGACATCTGGGATGACATACTCATCTTTACCTGGAGTAATGGCGAGTCCTGGGCGGGGATTAAGCGTTTGGATTAACTCAATGGCGACTCTGAGATCATCTTCCTTAAGCTTAGTCTTACGCATTAACTGGCGGAAATCACGTCCTGCGATCAGATCCAGATGATCTTTGATAAGGAGCCTGGCATTATCTATGTGGGGGGTTGTATCTGCGTATTGTGCCAGTTGAATCAAGAGACATTCGCTGAGGTCCCTGGCTGCTATGCCGATAGGATCGAAGTGTTGGATACGTTTGAGGACGGCTTCAACTTCATCCTGTTCAATTTCTGGATCACCCATGGCCTCGAGAATATCTTCAACACTTTGGGTGAGATAGCCCCTCTCATCAATGGCATCTATGATGGCGGTCGCTATGGCGAGATCATTATCAGAAAACGGTGTCAGGTTCTTCTGCCATTCGAGATGCTCATACAAACCTTCGCTGGTCTCGCCTTGGAAGGGCATATCATCGTCGCGCATGGCACCAGAACTCGAGTTCGGAGACGCGGTATAGACTTCATCCCAAGTGGTGTCCATGGGGAGCTCTTCTGGCATGGAATCTTGGGTTATTGCCTCTGAGGTTTCAACCGCAGAGCTGTCGATTGGACCATCACCTTCGCCATCACCCGTGGCGTTAAAGTCTTCTGCGTCTATGGTCTTATCTTCACCATTGACTGGGGGGTCAACCTGTTCTTCATCTAGTTCGAGAAGGGGGTTGGAGTCTAACGCTTGTTGGATTTCTTGTTGCAGTTCCAGCGACGATAGTTGCAATAGACGTATAGCCTGCTGCAGTTGTGGTGTCATGGTTAACTGCTGACCCATTTTAAGCTGGAGTGACGCTTTCATTTACCGCTATTCCCTTCATTGTAATTATAAAATGAGAAAGCCTGCTTTGACTTGTTTGGGGTTTCTCTGAGCCCCTGGACCTTAGGCTGAGTAAGCCGAGTGTCGATAAATACTCATCCCTTAATGCGCGTTAAGAATGAGTCTCTTGATTAACTATAGCTTGAATTGTTCACCTAAGTACACAGCTCGTACTTGCTTATTGTCCAAGATCTCGGCGGGTGTACCTTCAGCGATTAAATTTCCGTGACTGACTATGTAAGCTCGCTCACATACGTCTAAAGTTTCACGCACATTATGGTCAGTGATCAGTACACCTAAGCCGCGACTCTTAAGCTGCTCGATGATTTTTTTAATGTCGATAACCGAAATAGGATCCACCCCTGCAAAGGGCTCATCGAGGAGAATAAACTTAGGGTTAGCTGCCAAGGCTCTGGCTATCTCGACGCGTCTGCGTTCACCGCCCGAGAGTGCCATGCCTTGGCTGTCACGAATATGGGTAATATGAAACTCTTCCAGAAGGCTCTCGAGTTGTTCTTCCCGGGTGTTGTTATCTATATCTGAACGTGTCTGTAGTACCGCCATTATGTTATCCCTAACCGATAACTTCCTAAAGATGCTCGCCTCTTGAGGCAGGTAACCTATGCCTTTTCTTGCCCTCAAGTGCATAGGATCTAAGGTCAGATCATCATCATCGATTAAGATCCTACCTTTATCACTCTGTACTAAGCCTACGATCATGTAGAAAGTGGTGGTTTTTCCCGCGCCATTAGGGCCTAACAGACCGACTATCTGTCCGGTTTTGACTGTGATACTGACATCTTGAACTACGGCTCTATTCTTATAACTCTTGGCAAGGTTGACTGCCTTTAGCGTCATCTGGCTCATTGTTTCTCCTGCCCTATGACTGGTAACTGAGTAGGTATAATGTCTTGCTTGCTGGTTTGATTGTTCGTTTCAGCTGGCTCGACTTCTGGTAATTGAGTCGGCAGCGGCTCCGTAGCTGGCTCTTGTTCTTTGGCCTTATCTTGACTGGTATCCTGATAGCTTTCTGGCTGAATAATGGTGATAACCCTATCATTGCCTTTGCTTTCTGCTATCAACTGTTGCTTAGCTATGTTGTAGCGAATCATATTACCTGTTACTCGGCTACCATCTTGCTCCAGCGTGGCATTACCTACCAAGGTTAAGGTTCTGCTCGATAGCTCATACCTAATTTCTTTGGCACTGGCAGAAGCCGGGCGTCCATCTTCCATTATCTGGGAGTATGTCGCGGGATTTCCGATGGCGACAAGTGTTTTTCCGCCGCCATCTTCTTTAGAGGAGGCTCTGAGTTCGTCGGCTAAAATTTTGATCGATCCCTGAGTCACTTCCACTGGACCATGAAAGATCATCTGATTATTCTTGATATCGGCTTCCTGACTCGCTGCCGAGATCTTAACTTCTTGCATGAGATCATCTTGCTTTGTCATGCCACTAAAACTTGTGATACACAGTAGAGCAGCGATGATTAAGTTATGTTTGTTCATATCGTCCTTCAAATGGCGTACTTGTCTTGTTCACAACACATATGGATCATAGGTATTGTTGGTCTGAGTCTGTTTTTCTAAAATATGGCTTTGGGCTAGCACAAAGCCAAGCTAATTGACCTCATATATCCCTTTAACCTTACTCAATAATTGTACTTTTTGGGCGTTAAGATCACCGAACAAACCCACACCTTGGATAATAAAATCAGTACCTGTGATGTAAACCTCACGATCTGAGGTCATGACCATGGTATTGAGATCTAATTCCAAGTAACTGGTTTTCATGGTTTGAATCGGTTCTTCAGGGCTTATGGAATCGATAATAACATTGTTCTCGAGAACGACTTTGCCTGATTTCTTATTGAGTGTCCCCATCGTCGATTGAAGGCGCCATTTAGCTTGGCCTCCGTCGGGATAGATTAGGTATATGGGCTGAGTGAAATAGGTCATATTGGCCTCATCAAAGTGCTCCATATGGGTAGCTGTGACTCGGCTGTTGACTAACCCCTTGTCATTATAATCGACACTACGTAGGTTATCGGCAATATAATCTGGTCTTAAACTGACATCGATAGCCACCTCTTCATCGCTTTTCTTGGATTGCACCTGCCAATAAAGCAGCAAGGCCGTGCCGAAGAAAGCTATGATGGCCAGAGTCACTCTATTCATATACTCATACCGTGTGCGGTATCGAATTTCTTTTGGCTGAGAAGTATGAGATCCGTTAACTCTCGTAAGGCACCATGTCCGCCTTGGATGCTAGTGACGAAGTCGGCAGCTTGTTTTACATAGGGGTGACCATCGGCGACACAGACTGAAAGCCCAACCTGTTTCATGACTGGCAGGTCAACCATATCATCGCCTATATAAGCCACCTGCTCAGGGGTCACATCATACAAGGAGAGTAGCGCTTGATATGGCTCTAATTTGTTGTCTACACCTTGGTATATATGCTTGATGCCTAGTGCTGTCATACGGTCTTCAACTATCTGAGACTTACGTCCAGTGATGATCGCCACGGGGATATCACTGGTGAGTAGAGATCTCACTCCGTATCCGTCTCGGGTGTGGAAGGTCTTTAGTTCTTCACCGGCATTACTCATATAGACCAGACCGTCGGAAAACACGCCATCTACATCACAGATGAGTAGTTTTATCTGCTTAGCCTTCTGCCAAACCTTGTCAGCTACAGGACCATAAAAACTCTGATGGGATTCATTCATTTATATTACTCCTGCCTTAACCATGTCGAGCATGTTTAATGCACCTATTGGGGTGTTGTTATCATCTACTATGATGAGACCATTGATATCGTTTTCGTCCATCACTTTTAGTGCTTCGGCGGCCAAAATTCCTTCAGAGATGGTGATGCAGCCTTTACTCATCACATCTGAGATTGATGTTTCTCTCAGGTTGACTTGGGCATCTATGACCCGGCGTAGATCGCCGTCGGTAAAAATACCCACTAACTTGTTGGAATCATCGGTAACCGCCGTCATGCCCAGGCCTTTGTTCGATATTTCATAGAGGGCATCTGTGACGCAGATATTCTGCCTTACCAGAGGCAGGTCATGACCTTTATGCATGACATCACTGACTTTGAGCAGTAATTTCCGGCCTAACATACCACCTGGGTGTGACAGGGCGAAATCATCTTTGGTAAACCCCCTCGCTTGTAACAGTGCTACGGCGAGTGCATCGCCCATGACTAAGGTCGCCGTGGTGCTGGATGTGGGAGCAAGCCCTAGGGGGCAAGCTTCTTCGGGTACTTCGATGCACAGATGCACGATAGCATGTTTAGCCATGGTGGATTTTGGCTTACCCGTTACCGCTATAATAGGCAGGCCCATACGTTTAATGACCGGCATCAAGGTTAAGATTTCTGAGGCTTCTCCCGAATTGGAGATGGCTAAGATGATATCGTTCTCACTGAGCACACCGAGATCGCCATGACTGGCTTCACCTGGATGCACAAAAAATGCGGGGGTGCCTGTGCTGGCAAAGGTGGCTGAAATTTTATTGCCTATATGGCCAGACTTGCCCATCCCCATGACGATGACCTTGCCGGTGCACTCAAAGATCAATTTACACGCTGTAGCAAACTCAGCTGAATCTACATACTGGTATAAGTTATCGAGAGCTTTTCGCTCGACATCGATAACGTTTTTGCCCCATTGGCGTAATTTATTTACATCTAGCATTTTGATCTCTCTGTTTATTCAGTCTGATGTAAGTCTTGTTAAGCAAGAAAAAGGACTAGTTGATACGAGATAAAGGTCAACAGTAACACGCCTCCATGCCAAGGCTTTAATGCTCTTGCACGGCCACTCAGTAAAATGAGTACGGCAAGGGCGCTGCTTGTGGCCATTACCATATAGAAATCCCGGGTACTGGCCGCCGCGTCGACTTCCCCTGGCGCAATTAACGCGGGGAGGGCGAGTACGGCGAGAATATTGAACAAATTTGAACCGACAATATTGCCAATGGCCAGATCGTCTTCTTTTTTCAGCACGCCGGCAACACAAGCTGCAAGCTCAGGTAGGCTGGTGCCTATGGCTATGATGGTCAAGCCTATGACCAGATCCGATAAATGATAGGCTTTGGCGATACCTACCGCACCCTGAACCATCCAGTCGGCAGACAGAGGTAGTAAAATAATACCCACGACTAGCCAGAGAACCGCCTTGTGAGTCGGAACTCCAGTCGGTATTTCCTCATCGGCTTCATCTTCGAGTGTGTCAGCTTGCTTGTTGGTTAAGCCATGCCAGATAAGGTAACCCATGAGGATGAAGAAAAGCCCCATTAACATGACGCCTTCCATGCGTGTCAGCAGGCCATCATAGAGAAAATACCCCGCGATTGCTGTGGCGGCCAACATCAAAGGTATTTCTCGCATCAGGGTTTGGGAGCGTACTGAAATGGCCCCTAATAGCGCTGTGATACCCAATATCAAGGTGATGTTGGCGATATTTGAGCCCAATACGTTGCCGATGGCCGTATCTGTCATGCCTTCCATGGATGCGGTGGCTGCGACGAACATTTCGGGAGCTGAGCTGCCCATTGCCACTATGGTCAATCCGATCAACATCGGTGGGAGTCCGAGGTTGCGGGCAAAAGCCGCCGCACCATAGACAAATTTGTCGGCGCTCCAGACTAAAACGCCCAATCCTGCAATAAGCATGAAGATATTAAATAACATTTAATTCAATTCTAAAATGAGTCAACGAGCATTTTCGCTGGATTTGAATGAAAATGAAAGTATTGAGGCAAGATAGTGTCGATTCAGTTGTGCCTATTAGCGCAATTACGTACAATTTGCTGCTCAGTTTCTGTCAGACTCGTCTGCCTTCCCCTGGTGCTTGTACGTAAATGGATGCGGTATGAACATAGAAGTGTCACCAAAACCCAACTCATTGGTCGAGATCCGCAACTTAAAATTTAGTCGCGGTGACCACGTCATTTTTGATGATATTAGCCTATCTATTCCCAAAGGTAAGATCACGGCCATCATGGGCCCGAGTGGAATAGGTAAGACGACCTTGCTTAAGTTGATTGGCGGCCAGCTAATTCCTGACTCAGGTTCGGTATTGTTCGATGGCAAAGATGTGCATAGATGCAGCCGCAAGGAGTTATTTACACTGCGTAAGCGAATGAGCATGCTATTCCAAAGTGGGGCCCTGTTTACCGACATGAATGTGTTCGACAATGTGGCATTCGCTCTGCGTGAGCATTCAGGACTCGCCGAAGAGATTATCACCCGCATCGTATTGATGAAACTAGAAGCGGTTGGTTTACGGGGCGCAGCTAAAATGATGCCTAGCGAGCTTTCCGGGGGGATGCAGCGTCGGGTGGCGCTTGCCAGAGCGATTGCGCTCGAGCCCGATATGGTGATGTATGATGAGCCTTTTGCGGGTCAAGACCCTATCTCAATGGGGGTGTTGGTGAAGCTTATCAAAGAACTCTCTGCTGCTTTAGGCCTCACCTCTGTGGTGATATCCCATGATGTGCAGGAAGTCTTAGGCATCGCCGATTATGTTTATGTGATGGCCGATAAGCGCGTGATAGCCCAAGGGACTCCCGAGGAGTTACGAGTTGCCGACAATGAGCAGCTTAAACAATTTATTGGTGGTGAACCTGATGGCCCGGTGCCTTTTCATTTTCCTGCATCAAGCTATGCCGAGGAGTTAGTCGGTCAGTGATAAGACTGTGAGAAATTATAAAAAAGCTAGTTGTTTAATTGTGGCCATCAATGAACGACAAAAACAAATTATTGGCGGTGAGCTAGGCGGTCTTATTATTGTGAACGCCTCTCTCCACTTACACCAAATAGTTACATCAAGGAATTAGTAGGCTAGTGATGAATCGTATTAGTATTAGCTTTCTGTCCAGACTTCAAGATGGGGTTAAGGAAGGGACTGAATGAGCATGACAGATAACATAGCTAATCTTGGCCGTAGAGGCATAGACCTAGTAACTGGCTTGGGTCGGGCAGGTCTCATGCTTTGGGGGGCGATAGCCCGTAGGCCACGTGTAAAGGGATTTCCGCTATTTGTGAAACAACTCTATGTTGTTGGCGTGCAATCTATGGTGCTCATACTGATATCGGGTCTGTTTATTGGCATGGTATTGGCGTTGCAGGGGTATAATATTCTCGTTGGTTTCGGTACCGAGGAGAGCCTTGGTCCTATGGTTGCTTTGAGCCTGCTACGGGAATTAGGCCCAGTTGTGACGGCTCTGTTGTTCGCCGGGCGTGCTGGTTCGGCGTTGACCGCCGAGATAGGCTTGATGAAGAGTACCGAGCAACTCTCCAGTCTGGAGATGATGGCTATCGATCCGCTAAGGCAGATCATTGCGCCTCGTTTCTGGGCCGGCGTAGTCAGTCTGCCTCTGCTGACATTGATGTTTACCGCTATCGGCATCTATGGTGGTTATGTCGTAGGAGTCGAGTGGAAGGGTATAGACGGTGGCAGTTTTTGGTCGATTCTGCAGGCTTCTGTAGAGTGGCGTCAGGATATCGTCAACTGTTTGATTAAGAGCTTCCTGTTTGGCATCGTCGTGACCTGGATTGCCTTGTATAGAGGCTATCAGGTGGTTCCTAATCCAGAAGGGATAAGTAAAGCCACGACTCAGACCGTGGTTCAGTCGAGTCTGGCGGTATTGGCTTTAGATTTTTTACTTACGGCGATAATGTTCGGCCGTTAATGGATTTTATTGAGCAGATTTGAAGTCGGCTCAACAGGTAGAGTGGAAATGAAAGTATGTTAACTCGTAAAATTGAAGTATTAGTGGGACTATTTCTGTTATCCGGCTTGGCGGCATTTTTGATATTAGTGTTCAATGTTGCCAATGTCGAGGTAAAGTCCGGGGCTAATCATTACACCCTCTATGCTAAATTTAGCAATGTCGGCGGGCTTAAAGTGCGTTCTCCGGTCAAGGTGGGTGGCGTGGTTGTCGGGCGTGTGAGTGCTATTACTCTCGATCCCAACGAGCTGATACCTGTGGTTAAGTTGTCTATGGATAAGCATTTCGATCAGTTCCCTGAAACGAGTAGTCTGTCGATTCTGACTTCGGGTTTATTGGGTGAGCAATTTCTGGGGCTGACTCCAGGATTTATGGACGATGATATCGCCATGCTGGTTGATGGCGATAGAATTGATGATACTCACTCGGCTCTTGTACTCGAAGAGCTTATTGGTCAGTTCCTATATAGTGTCAAAGATTAGGCCTAAATTGAGTCAAGCTTCTATATGAAGCTAGTGATAGATTGTATTAAATAGTCGAACATATTTTTATAGCGTCAAGGATTTTAAATGAGAATGTTTAATCGCATCTGTATGTATAGCGCTTCACTTTTTTTACTCGCGTTGAGTGCAACAGCCCATAGTGAAGACGCGGCCGTAAACACCATGAACCCCTATGATATGGTTGAGGCTGTTGCGAATAATACTTTTGCCAGGTTTCATCAGGATATTGACATAATTAAGACCAATCCTGACCATCTTAAACTGATAGTCTCAGATGAGCTGATGCCCTATATTGATTATAAGTATGCTTCTTATAAAGTCATGGGTATACATCTTAAGGCAACCACAAAAGACCAAAGAGAGCGATTTGTAAAAGCATTTCAGGGCTATCTGGTGTCGACCTATGCACAGGCGTTTACCGAGTACACAGATCAACAAGTTAAGTTTGCCCCTGCGAAAGATTTTTCTGGTGAGAAGATGGTCGATGTCAACGTTGATTTGATTGAAGCGGGTCGACCGGCAATTAAGTTAATGTTTAAGGTGCGCCGCCTTAAAGACGGTAGTTGGAAGGCATTCGATCTTGTTGCCGAAGGTGTCAGCTTGCTGGCATCGAAGAGCTCAGAAATTTCAAACTTGATCCGTCAAAAAGGGATCGATTCGGTGATTTTAGAGTTAGAACAACGCAATAAAGGCCATATCAGTCAGAAGACTCATGGAGCTAAACTCTAAGTGGTTGAGTTTATCTGTGAGGACTCTGTGTGTTGCATCTCAGGTCGGCTCTCACAAGGAGATGTCGTTAAGCTTTGGGGTAAGAGAAAGCGCCTGCTTAGTGCCAAGATTAAGGTCATCGACCTGTCGGCACTGAGTTACAGCGACAGTGCTGGCATCGCTTTCATCTTAGAGTTGATAGCCCTGGCTAAAAGAGAGGGAAGAGAGGTAACACTCAGTACTGCATCGAGTCAGCTGTCGAAATTAATTGCGTTATACGATTTAGAACACTTCTTCGATGAAGAAGCAAAACAAGGTAAATAGATCCATGGATACCAACGAAACAGAACAAACAAACGAAGCACAGAAGCTAAAAGAGATCGAGCAGCTTCTTCAGGATGCACTCTCATTAGATGAAGTGCACGTCACCCAAGCTGGAACCCACTATAAAATCGTGGCCGTCGGTGAGTGTTTCGATGGCATGGGGCGCGTAAAGCAGCAGCAAACCATATACGGCCCTCTGATGGATCGTATCACTAGTGGTGAGCTACATGCGCTAACTATCAATGCCTTCACGCCGACACAATGGAAGCGTGAAAAAATCTTTAACATGTAAGCCGAGATCTAAATTGGATAAATTAAAAATTCAGGCGAGCGAAGCGCTGGCTGGTGAAGTTGTGATCTCCGGGGCTAAGAATGCTGCCTTGCCTATCTTGATGGCTGGCGTGTTGGCCGAAACCGATTTTGTGGTAAGCAATGTGCCGGATCTTAGAGACGTAAGCACAAGTTGTGAGTTGCTGCGTTGCCTAGGCGCCGAAGTGAGCCGTACCGATAACAGTGAAGTGCGCATCTCAACCACCTCTTTGGATCATTTTTGTGCACCTTATGATCTCGTTAAAACAATGCGGGCATCGATTCTTATCTTGGGACCCTTATTGGCCCGTTTCGGTACCGCAGATGTATCCCTGCCTGGTGGCTGTGCCATTGGTGCACGACCGGTGAATCTTCACCTCCATGGTTTAGAACAGATGGGGGCGAAGATTGATGTCGAAGAGGGTTATATCAAGGCCCGTGTCGACGGCCGTTTAAAAGGCGCGCATATCTTCATGGATATGGTCAGCGTGGGTGCGACAGAAAATTTATTGATGGCTGCCTCCCTCGCCGATGGCGAAACCATCATAGAGAATGCCGCCCGTGAACCCGAAGTTGTCGATCTGGCTAACTGCCTTATCGCCATGGGTGCGAAAATTGAGGGTGCAGGCACCGACTCGATCCGTATTCAAGGGGTCGAATCCCTACAGGGCTGTCATTATCGTGTGATGCCAGACAGAATCGAGACCGGTAGTTTCTTGATTGCCGCAGCGGTCACTCGTGGCAAGATACGCTGTGTCAACGCCGCTCCATCGACGCTTGAGGCTGTGCTTGCCAAGCTAGAAGATGCTGGTGCTAAGATCACCACCGGCAGTGATTGGATTGAGCTGGATATGCAAGGTAAGCGACCTAAGGCCGTTAATATTAAAACTGTGCCATACCCGGGCTTTCCAACCGATATGCAGGCACAGTTTTGCTTACTCAATGCGTTAGCCGAAGGCACCTCGACCATCACCGAAACCATTTTCGAGAATCGCTTCATGCATGTCCCTGAGCTTATTCGTATGGGCGCAAACATGGAGCTTGAAGGCAATACCTGCATTATTCAGGGAATTGAGCGACTCAAGGGTGCCCAAGTGATGGCGACGGACTTAAGGGCCTCGGCCAGCCTGGTGATTGCCGGACTCGTAGCCGATGGCACCACGATAGTCGATCGTATCTATCATCTGGATCGCGGTTATGAGCATATCGAAGATAAATTTAAAGGTTTAGGTGGCCAGGTAGAGCGCACCAGATAACCGATATAAGTTTTGATAGTAAAAAGATAAGCTAATCATAGCTAAAAGCCATCGATACCTGAGTGTCGATGGCTTTTTATTTCTAGTAGCCGTGCTTAGGGGGGAGAGGAAAGTAAAAGGTCAGCTGCTCGCTGACCTTTTTGCTGAATAGTGTTATATCAGTTATACCACCGGTATTACTCTTCGTTATTGGCATGCTCACCTATGAGTACAGGCACATCATAGGACTTACCCTTACGTATGATGGTCATAGAGATCTTCTTTCCGGGAGGAGTTTCGGCGATCCTATCCATGAGCATTTCAACCCCGGGAATATCTTCCCCTTCATACTGAATGATGACATCTCTCGGCTGTAGCTGGGCGCGCGCTGCGGGCCCATTGGGATCGACGCCTGTAATCACCACGCCAGTCAGATCCGGTAGGTTTAATATCTGTGCCATGACCGGGCTGATGGGTTCACCACTTATGCCTAATGCTCCACGGATCACCCGACCATTTTTAATCAGTTTACCCATGATGCTATGGGCCAGTTTGATTGGGATGGCGAAACTTATTCCATGACCGCCACCTTCTTCACCGACCTGGAAGGCCGCTGTGTTTATGCCGATAAGTTGGCCACTGGTATCTATGAGTGCTCCGCCTGAATTGCCTGCGTTAATAGCGGCATCTGTCTGCAGGAAGTCCAGGTAACCAGAGCTGAGTCCATTACGGCCGGTGGCACTGATAATCCCCTGAGTAATCGTCTGGCCAATGTTGTAAGGATTACCTATGGCTAAGACAACATCACCGACTTGTGCCGGCACTCCTAAGTTAATGGGCACTATCGGCAGGCTATCGCCTTCAATTTTCAGTACCGCCAGATCGGTGACAGGATCTGAACCGACGACTTCCGAGGTGAATTTACGGCCATCTTGCAGGGCGACGACGATCTCATCGGCTTTCTTAATGACATGGTAATTGGTAAGGATATAGCCTTCGCTACTCATTATCACGCCAGAACCAAGGCCCTGTAGTGAACCTGAGTTAAGAGGTTGATTACGATTGATACTCAGACTATAGATATTGACCACGGCAGGGGCTGCACGTCTGACAGCAACGGAAAACGAAAGCTCAACCCCATGATCACCACGCTTTTGGAAAAACAGGCTCGTCATATCCTTGTTTGCCAAAAAAGGCGTTACTACCAGAAAGACTGCCGCCATAATGAGGCCGAAAAAAACGGCCTTGCCGAGATAGAGTAGAGTGTCTTTAAGGGCCATATCAGAGAGTGTTAAAGAAAAAGTAGCGTAAGATTAGCATGTTTAAAGCTTGAAGGTAATTAAGATAAAGTGATGAAGCATCAAAGAAGACAAGCCTGTCAATGCTTCGTCATCGCTTTATTTGATATTAGGAGAAAAGCATAAAGGCTAACACCACCTTTATGCTTTCGTTTCTATCTGAGGACCAAGTATAGGCTGCTCTTGTCACGTTTTATCTTCAATGCTACATCGCCTTGTTGATCGGCAAGTTTGGCCTTGAGAGACTTAATATTTTTTATTGGTGAGCGATTCACACCGACAATAAGATCGCCTTTTTGTAAGCCACTGGCTGCCGCCGGCGAGTTTTGGGCCACATCGGTTATCTCGACGCCTTGCTTGCTGTTTTCTAATGCCGCGCCGGCTAGCATGGGATGAATGGCACCAGCGGCAGTTTCTGTTGTCTGACTGGTTTCCCCTAGAGTCGCGGTTACGCTGTGTTTGTCACCATCGCGGATCAAGCCAAACTCAACTTCTGCGCCTGCACCCATGGTGGCTACTTTCGCTCGCAACTCCTGGAAGCTTTTGATATTGCGTCCATTGACACTGACAATGATATCGCCCGCCTTTATACCTGCTTTATCGGCTGCACTATCGGTCATGACCTGATCGACGAAGCCACCATGTTGGGTATTTAAGCCAAAACCTTTCGCCAGCTCATTGGTCAGGTCTCGACCCGATACACCTAATACGCCGCGGCGGACTTCGCCGTGTTCGATGATTTGATCGACCAGGTTGTTAACCATATTGGAAGGGATCGCGAAGCCTATGCCTACGTTACCGCCGCCTGGGGCTACGATGGCGGTATTGATACCGATAAGGTTACCATTGAGGTTGACTAAGGCGCCGCCGGAATTACCACTGTTAATTGCTGCATCGGTTTGAATGAAGTTCTCTAGCATCTCAATACCCAGGCCAGAGCGGCCCATGGCGCTGACAATGCCCGATGTCACCGTTTGGCCTAGACCGAAAGGATTACCGATAGCAACGGCAAAATCACCGACCCTGAGTTCATCGGAGTCGGCACGTTTCAACGCAACTAAGTTATCGGCTTTGATCTGCAACAAGGCGATATCTGATTCGGCATCTGTGCCGATAAGTTTTGCCTCGACCTCACGTCCATCATGCAGGCCAATTAGAATCTCGTCGGCTCCTTCAATCACATGATTATTGGTGACGATATAGCCTTTGTCGGCGTCTATGATGACTCCCGAACCTAAGCCTCGAAATGGACGCTCCTGCACTTGCTCCCGGGGAGCATTAGGGCCAAAAAAATATCTGAAGGCATCGGGCAATTTCTGCTTAGAAACATGGGTCCCTGTAACTGCTACGGCAACCACAGCGGGTGTTGTGCGCGCTAGCATGGGAGCCAGACTGGGGATGGATTGTCCATCGACCGCGATTGGAATTGCTGCCTGAGAGAGGCTAGGTGCCAAAGAGAGCGATGCCGTAAGCAGGGCGGCAGAGAGTAAGCTTAATTTGGATTTCATCTATTTGTAGCTCCAATATCGGATTCAGTAGTATTACTTAAGGATATAGGGATATTTTTTGCTATATCAAGAAGCAATTACGGATCTTTTGTTACTGAATCCGACAATCGGCTGGAGATGAAAGTTCATCTTTATTAACAAATGTTAATTTTTTTGATTCACGATTATGACATTTTCACTAGTGAGTTCATTGGCTTGGGTGTCTATAGAGTCTTGAGTTACTTCATGGCTAACTAAGTTAGCCAGAGGCTTAGCAGTGCTTTTGGGGGCTAAGGTGTTCGCCGCTTCATTCCACTGTTTGTTGACCTTGTTTAATTGCTCCGTAAGCTCGGCGAGTTGTTTATGGTGCAGTTCGAAATGATCTGTGACCTCTTGCTTGTGCTGACTTAATTCTAATTTTGTCTGCTCAAAGGCTTTTCCCTTGCCATTGGGCTCACTGTTACGGGCAATGATAGTACGACCGACGTAACCCAGTAAGATACCGAGAACGAAAGTTGCAATAACTAAGGGCCATTCCATATAAAACTCCTTTACATCAGGAACTGAAAAATTCGAATAAATTATTATTGCTGGCATGATACCATCTAGGCGTTCATTTAAGCATTAAAGAGATTATTTTACGTGTCCCAGCTAACTCCGTGGCAGCATTACCAGCAAGACTTGACTCGAGATGACTTTTCACACGATCCAGCGCAGGAACAAGCGGTAAAAAGTTTGCAGCGTGTGTTTGATGAAATTCAGCTTATCAATAGCAAGCCGAGCCTGATGAAAAGGGTATTTTCGTTTCTGGGGGCAAAACAACAAGGGGTTCAGGGGCTTTATCTCTGGGGCGGGGTTGGGCGCGGTAAAACCTACTTGATGGATACTTTCTATGAGGCTTTGCCCGGAGAGAGAAAGCTGCGGGCACACTTCCATCGTTTCATGCATCAGGTTCACTTAGATCTAGATAGCCTGAAAGGGCAGAGAGATCCTCTATTGATTATCGCAAAGCAGATGGCTGGTAAGTATCAGGTGATCTGTTTCGATGAGTTCTTCGTGTCGGACATTACCGATGCCATGTTACTGGGTACCTTATTTCAAGCTCTATTCAAAGAGGGGGTGGCGCTGGTCGCGACATCCAACATCATTCCCGACGAACTCTACCGTAATGGATTACAGCGAGCGCGCTTTCTGCCAGCCATCGCGCTGATCAATCAACATTGCCAAATACTCAACGTGGACTCAGGAATCGATTATCGTCTGCGTACTCTGGAGCAGGCGGAAATCTATCACTTCCCCCTCGATGTTAAGGCCGATACTAATTTACTCTCCTATTTTGATAGGTTGGCACCCGAGTCTGAGGTGTCAGTAGATGGGATAGAGATCGACGGGCGTAACATAAGTATAAGAAAACAGGCTCAAGGCGTCTTACTAGTGGATTTTCTTGCCCTATGCGATGGACCAAGAAGCCAGAGAGACTATATGGAGCTTGCCTGCCTCTACCATACTGTCTTGCTCAGCGGGGTTATGCAGATGGGTGATAAGCTTACCGGCGACGATATTGCCCGACGTTTTCTCGCCATGGTGGATGAGTTTTACGAGCGTAATGTGAAACTCATCATTTCAGCAGAAGTCTCCCTCGAAGACATCTACACTCAGGGCTTGTTGAGTTTCGAATTCAGGCGCTGCCGCTCACGTCTCACCGAGATGCAATCCCATGATTATCTGGCTTTAGAACATCTGCCATAAGATTAAATATTTGAGCTTTAAAGGCCTAGCGGGAGGAGGGAGTTATTTAAATCACCAGCACTGCAAATATTAGGTGATTTTTAGCTCATCTTTGTCTATAATCCGCCACCTGCCCTCGTTACTCCATCGATTAGATGGAAGTTGTAAAGCCTAATTCTTTGCTCGAAGGGGCGGGGAATGGCACTATTTGTGTTTTTACCAATTTTGGTAAAGCATTTGAGACAGAATTTTAACATTGGGTTTTTGTAAAATGAAGACTACTTTTACTGCTACACCAGAGACAGTCACTCGCGAGTGGTTTGTCGTTGACGCTGAAGGTAAAACTTTGGGTCGTATCGCTACTGAAATTGCTTCACGTTTACGTGGCAAGCATAAGCCAGAGTATACACCTCATGTTGACACCGGTGATTACATCATCGTTATCAATGCTGAAAAAGTTACCGTCACTGGTAATAAAGCGAAAGGCAAAGTGTACTACTCGCATTCGGGTTTCATCGGTGGCATCAAGCAGATCACCTTTGAAAAGTTGCAGGCTCATAAGCCTGAAATGATTATCGAGAAAGCGGTTAAGGGTATGTTACCTAAAGGTCCTTTAGGACGTGCCATGTTCCGTAAACTTAAGGTTTACGCTGGTACAGAACATAACCACGCTGCACAACAACCTCAAGTTCTTGATATCTAAACAGGATTAAGCTAATGGCTGCAACTCAGTACTACGGCACTGGCCGTCGAAAAACATCTACTGCACGCGTATTCGCGAAAGCAGGAACTGGCAACATAGTTGTCAATCAACTTCCACTAGATAAGTATTTTGGTCGTGAAACTGCTCGTATGGTTGTTCGTCAACCACTAGAGCTAGTTGAAATGACTGATAAACTAGATATCTATGTAACTGTAAAGGGCGGTGGTATCACTGGTCAAGCAGGTGCAATTCGTCACGGTATTACCCGTGCATTGTTGGAGCTTGATGAAGCTCTACGTCCATCTCTACGTGCCGCTGGTTTCGTTACCCGTGATGCTCGTAAAGTTGAGCGTAAGAAAGTTGGTCTACGTAAAGCTCGTCGTAAGCCACAATTCTCAAAGCGTTAATTTTCGCTATCGAGAACTCAAAAAACCCAGCTTTTGCTGGGTTTTTTATTGCCTGAAATTTATTTTTACCATCAAAAATAGCGCATAGAAAGCATCACTTTGTTAATCTAGTCTTAATCTTGTTCAAGTTTACTCTACGCTATGCGGAATTTTAAATTATGTCACTACAGCTAATCATGCTAGCGTTAGGTATTGTGCTTGTTATCGAAGGAATTGGACCACTGTTATTTCCTAATCGCTGGAAAGCATATTTAAAGGATATTTCGAACCAAAATCAGCAACTTCTGCAACGTTTGGGTGGTGGTTTAGTCACCGCAGGTATCATTTTGTTGATTATTTTTTCATAAATTACTTGCCTACAGCCCCTATAGATCTGCTAAAATCCCGTTTTAACCACTACCGTGCAGCAAATAATGGGCAAAAACGTCGTAGTTCTCGGCACCCAATGGGGTGACGAAGGAAAGGGTAAGATAGTTGACCTACTTACCGAACAGGCTAAATATGTCGTTCGATATCAGGGGGGCCACAATGCCGGTCACACTCTCGTTATCGATGGTGACAAAACCGTTCTTCATCTTATTCCATCAGGGATCTTACGTGATAATGTAAAATGCATTATCGGTAATGGTGTGGTGCTTGCGCCAGACGCTCTGATGACTGAGATCAACATGCTTAAAGAGCGTGGAGTTCCTGTTGAGGAGCGTCTACTGATCTCTGAAGCGTGTCCACTGATCCTTCCATTCCATTGTGCTCTAGATGTTGCCCGTGAGAAAGCTCGCGGTAATAAAGCTATTGGTACAACGGGCCGTGGTATTGGTCCTGCATACGAAGATAAGGTTTCACGCCGTGGTCTTCGTGTTGGCGATCTGTTTGATGCTGAGCTGTTTGCAGAGAAGCTGAAAGATGTGATGAGTTATCACAACTTCATGTTGACTGAATACTACAAGTGCGAAGCTGTAGATTATGAAAAGACATTGAAAGATGCTTTGGCAATCGCAGATTACCTTAAGAGTATGTGTACCGACGTCACTGAATTGTTAGATCAGGCGCGTAAAGCGGGTGAGCCTATTCTGTTTGAAGGTGCACAGGGTACCTTGCTTGATATCGACCATGGTACTTATCCTTTCGTCACCTCTTCTAATACTACCGCAGGTGGTGTTGCTACTGGTTCTGGATTCGGTCCACGTCATCTGGATTATGTATTGGGTATCATGAAGGCTTACACGACTCGCGTCGGAGCCGGACCTTTCCCAACTGAGCTTGAGTGTGAAATCGGTGACTACTTAGGCACTAAGGGTCACGAATTCGGTGCAACTACTGGTCGTAAGCGTCGTCCAGGCTGGTTAGACATAGTTGCAATGAAGCGTGCGGTACAGATCAACAGCGTAAGTGGTTTCTGTCTGACTAAGCTAGATGTGCTAGATGGTCTGAAAGAAGTGAAGATCTGCGTTGGTTACCAGTATCCGGATGGCACTGTCGCTACAGTGACTCCACTCGCAGCCGAAGGCTACGAGCAGGTAACACCAGTACTGGAAACTATGCCAGGCTGGAGTGAAATAACTTTCGGTGCGACTTCTTTAGAGCAATTGCCACAAGCGGCATTGAACTACATTAAGCGTCTCGAAGATTTGCTAGAAACGCCAATTGATATTATCTCTACGGGTCCCGATAGAAACGAGACCATGATTCTGGTGAATCCGTTTAGTTAATAGAAAGAGGCCGCATATAGCGGCCTTTTTATTGGTGCTGATACGGGCAGGCAGTGCTCAAGAAATGCGTTATACTGCCGATGACCTATTATGTACCCAATAGGCGAGTATTGATTAGACAAGGTATTCACCGATAATCGAGTGTCTTGTCTGATCACTACTTATGTTTATGAATTTTTCGCGAGAGAGCTCATGCTACGAGAAGTGCTAAAAGTTTCATCGAAAATCATGTCGCGTTATCTGTTGTTATCGATAGTAGCGCTTACACCAGCATTGAGCTGGGCCGAGACGCGAGCCGTGGATATCTATAGTCAGGAGCAGTTAATTGAACTGATCAGGACTAAACAATATCTTACGCGAGTCACGGGAGATGATTGTCAGTTAGTCCAGGATATTGAGGCGAGAGCCGAGGTGCTTAAACAGCCCCTATATCAATATCTTTGGGCCGAGATGCTTAATCATGGTATTTGTGTAAAAGCAAACCCACCGAGAGGGATCTCTTTACTACGTGACTCTGCAGAGCAGGGGAGCGCAGAAGCTATGCTCAGGATCGCCGAGTACTATCACGATGGACAATTTGTGATAAAAGATCGCGAGAGAGCCATTCATTATGTGATGCCCGCAGCGGCCAATGGCGATCTGCCGTCACGTATGATGTTAGTTAGACTGTTTGGTGAAGGCTATGGTAGCCCAAGAGATTTTGAGATGGGATATCACTGGCTATATAACGATGTATTTAGTGATGAGGCTACAAAACAAAAAGCCTTAGAATTATTGAAGGTGCTAGAGCAGAAGATGCCGCCCAGCGCAGTTGCCAGGGCAAAACAGGAGCACCTGAGATCCCGATAAACAGTACCATTTACCTATTAGTAATTGGTATGACCCGGAATGTTCCGGTAAAATATTTGAGATATTGAATGATCAAAGATCCGCATTTAAAGCGTGAACAAGAAAATTACGAAAACCCCATTCCAAGCCGTGAGTTTATTTTAGAATACTTACGATCAGAAAAATCCCCGTTAAACCGTGAACGCATAGCACAGGCGCTTAAACTCGAAAGTGAGGAGCAGCTTGAGGCGCTTAGACGTCGATTGCGTGCCATGGAGCGGGATGGGCAGCTTGTGTTTACCCGTGGACAGGCCTACGGCCTCCCTGAGCGTATGGACCTGCTTACCGGTACAATTATCGGTCACAGAGATGGTTTTGGCTTCTTGAAGCTGGAGGAGGGCGGTGACGACCTCTTTATCAATAACCGTGACATGATGATGTACTTTCACGGCGACAAGGTGCTGGCACAGAAAGCCGGAGTCGATCGTAAGGGGCGCCGCGAAGCCCGTATCGTACGCCTGGTCGAACAGAGAGCTGCCGCCCTAGTGGGACGTTTCCATCTGGATTCCGGCATGGCTTTCGTCATAGCCGATGACCGGCGCATAGGTCAAGAGATACTCATTGCCGATGAGGACCGTAATGGTGCTCGCCAGGGTGATGTAGTGGTGCTTGAATTGACTCGTCGTCCGGGCCGCTATGTGAAGGCTGCAGGTAAAGTTACCGAAGTCTTAGGCAAGCAGCTTGCTCCGGGTATGGAGATCGAGATTGCCCTGCGTAACTACGATCTGCCACATACCTGGTCGAGTCAGATTGAGAAGAAGCTGCGCGCTATTCCCGATGAAGTGACTGAAGCTGACAAAGAGGACCGGGTTGATTTACGTCACTTGCCTTTAGTGACTATTGATGGCGAAGATGCCCGAGATTTCGACGATGCCGTTTATGCCGAAGCGAAAAAGAGCGGTGGCTGGCGTCTTTGGGTAGCGATTGCCGATGTGAGCCATTATGTGCGCACCGAATCGGCGTTAGATAAGGAAGCACGTAGTCGAGGAAACTCGGTGTATTTCCCATCACAAGTTATCCCTATGCTGCCGGAAAAGATCTCTAATGGCTTATGTTCTTTGATGCCAGAGGTCGATCGCTTATGTATGGTTGCCGAGATGACTATCTCCGCAGCAGGTAAGCTCTCAGGATATAAATTCTATCCGGCTGTTATGCATTCTCATGCCCGTCTGACTTATACCCAGGTTGCCGATATGCTCGAAGGCGGAGAGGTGAGTGATAAACTCAAACCTATATTCCCGCATCTGCAGACGTTGCAATCTCTGTATCTGACTCTGGATGTGACACGTGCGCAACGAGGCGCTATCGCATTTGAAACTACTGAGACTCAGTTTGTTTTCAATGCAGATCGCAAGATTGACAGCATAGTACCGAGAAATCGTAACCAGGCCCATAAGATCATCGAAGAGTGCATGATTTTGGCTAACGTGGCATCGGCCAAGTTCGTCAAGAAGCACAAAGGCGAAGTCTTATACCGGGTGCATGAGTCTCCATCTGAGCAGAAGCTGAGTAACTTTAAAGACTTCCTCAAGGAACGTGGCTTGACCATGGGTGGCGGGCTTGAGCCTACACCGACCGATTATCAGGCGCTGATGGAATCGATCACAGATAGGCCCGATGCCGAGCTTATCCAGATCATGTTACTACGTTCCATGAAGCAAGCGGTTTACACACCGGATAATGAAGGACACTTTGGTCTAGCCTTAGAAGCATACTCTCACTTTACTTCGCCTATTCGTCGTTATCCGGATCTTATTCTGCATCGGGTTATTCGCTTCCTGCTGGCGAAAGAACAGGGAGAAACGACAGAGAAATGGACGCCTGGTGGTGGTTATAACTATCAGCTAGAAGAGTTAGATCTTCTTGGTGTCGAGTGTTCGACCACAGAGCGCCGCGCCGATGAGGCGACCCGTGATGTCAGCGATTGGCTCAAGTGTGAGTTTATGCAAGATCACGTGGGCGATACCTTCGACGCTGTAGTGGCCTCGGTAACTCATTTCGGCATGTTCGTCCGTCTTGATAAACTCTTTATCGATGGCTTAGTGCATATCTCAAGTTTGGGTAGCGATTACTACCAATATGATAATATGCGTCAGCGTCTGGTGGGTGAATCATCCGGTCAGGTATACCAGATAGGTGACAAGGTCACGGTGAAGGTGGCTAGCGTCAATCTGGATGACAGGCAGATTGACTTGATGATGGAAGGTGAGGAAGGTAAGTCTAAACGTCCAAGTCGTGGCAAGAAGCCAATGACTGCCAGAGAGCGAGTCAATGCAGAGGGCGCTAAGCTAGGCAAAGCAGATAAGAGTGGTAAACCTAAACGACGCGGTTCTCGCTCAAAATCAGCGGCGGGTAAAGCTTCTGCCGATTCAGCTAAAACCAATACAAGCGGTGGAGCTAAAAAGTCCGGCGCTAACACAAAAACGACGGCTAAGAAGTCGAAGGCTAAAAAGTCTTCAGCAAAAAAGGCTTCAGTAAAAAAGAGCCCCGCTAAGCGTAAAGCCAAAGCAAGCAAGTAATAGAGACAGTAATAGATGAAAAAACAAGATATCACCTTTGGTATTCACGCCGTTGAAGCGGTACTGAAATATAGCCCGGAACGCGTAATCGAACTTTGGGTACTACAGGGCCGTGATGACAAGCGTTTTATGCCGATCCTAGAGAGCGCGGCGGAGTACGGTGTCTCAGTGCAGCATGCAACACGTAAGGTATTGGATGACAAGTCAGACGGTGGTCAACATCAAGGCGTGATAGCCAGAGTCAAGGCCGTCAAGCAGCTCAATGACAAAGACTTAGCGGTCTTAGTAGAGAAGACAGAGACACCTTTCTTGCTGATCCTCGATGGTGTTACCGATCCGCACAATTTAGGTGCTTGTTTGCGTAACGCAGATGCTGCCGGTGTTCATGGGGTTATCGTGCCACGTGATAACTCTGTAGGTCTAACGCCAACGGTGAGCAAGGTTGCTTGTGGCGCTGCAGAAGTGGTGCCCCTGTTTCAGGTCACTAATCTGGCTCGCACCATGAAAAGCCTGCAAGAGAAAGGTATCTGGATTGTCGGCGCTGCGGGTGAAGCCGAGCATGATTTGTATAAAGCCGATCTTAAGGGCTCTCTGGCTATCGCCATGGGTGCCGAAGACAAGGGTCTGCGTCGTCTCACTCGTGAAAGCTGTGATTCACTAGTTTCGATACCTATGACCGGCTCAGTGTCCAGTCTGAACGTCTCAGTGGCGACTGGGGTTTGCTTGTTTGAAGCTGTACGCCAAAGATTGAGCTAAGTTTGTGAAAACTTAGCTATCGTCATTTTGGGAGCTTGTATCTCATAGTGCATCGAATGCCGATGTGGATTAGCCCTCATCGGTATTTTTATGCCTGTTATTTGATGGAGAACTGCGAGTTATACCTTCATAGTGATCTATCACCTCCGGTAAGGGATGTGCAGATGCTTCTGCGAGTCGCTGTGAATATGTCCCTATACGCTCTGCGATTTCATCCCTGAAATCGAAGCTCGCAGCTGCATCTACACTGGGTTATTAACAAGAAGGTTCTTTCTGCGGTTTGATTTCTACTGTGTTGGATCGCAATTCACTATTTGTCATTCCCGCAATGCTTGTGGACGGGAATCCACAGCCCTTGTAAAGAGCAAGTTTAAATACATTCTCTGTTGTCGGGTCTAGGCAATATAGGTATTTGGTTGATCATTGAAGGTCGTACTTTCAATGTTACTTATAGCCTACGGCGGGCAGTGCAGGGATGCCTAAAATCGACCTTATGTGCCCTCTTCAGTTGAGAAGGTGCTGCGAGTCGCCGGCTCTTGATTTCATAAGAGCCTTCCCTGTGGGCTCTGCCAAAACATCCTTGCTTTGGAAGCTCATAGCCGCACCTACACTGGGCTATTTACTTTCTTCGATTAGACCTATTTTTCTCTGGCCTTTTATTAATACAAATTGTTGATCAAGTACAGTGTTCTATGAGTTACAACTGAAGTGATTTCAATATGATGTTAGAGTACTTTGAAATTGAGAGCCCAAAGGTTAATGCTATTTTACATCAGGGTCTTGTTATGCTCGCGCAAGTGTATGGTTGGATCGTTTAACGTGTTAATCCTGCTAGTTCGGTTCTGTCTGGGTAGTCTTAGTTAAAAGGCGTTCAAACACGCCTGTGTTAATGAGAGTGACAAAATGAATAACAAAATATTTTCTTCTTCTATGGCATTTCTAATCATTTCTGGATGCTCAAGCACAGGTGTGATTCCTATGAGCCAGGACTCATATTTTATTGGTAAAAAAGATGGTTCTCCTGGTATTGGTGTTTCATTGAGCAACAAAGCAGAGGTCTACCAAGAAGCCAATGCATTTTGTAGCCAAAAAAGTTTAGAAGTTCTAACACTACGTGAGACCGTTACACCTGCAGCTCCTGGGCGACTTGGCTCAACCGAGTTGCATTTTAGATGTGTACAGCCAGGTGGTAGTGCTAAACCGCTGGTAAAAGACGCTGATAAAGTGGTTAATTTAAACAGCAACGTCAATGTAAAACCTAAAGATGTTAACTCTACAGATATGTATACAGAGTTAAAAAAACTGAAAGAATTAAAAGATACTGGGATAATTACTCAAGAAGAATTTGATATAGAAAAAAAAGAAGTACTGTCCAGATATTGAGTATGTTGGCCAAGAGAATAGAAATGGAAAAAGCCTCGGCTCTGCACGGTCTATAAACTTAACTTTTTAGACTTTCCTGAGAACCTATTCTCCAATCTCTATAGATCTTGCTGGTTTTTCAAGTATTAAAAACGTTGTTTAAATTATGCCTAAATCGAAGAGAGAAATACTCAGGTGTAAACGCGGCAGTGACCTTCGACAGCAGGGATGCTGTCGTAGAGGCTATAGGGATATACTCGCGCCGTGTCACTGAAGTGTTTGCACTTAAGCCCACGGCAGGTGATAGATAACTATGAAGTCATGGTTAACAGGTCGCTGCCAGATAACAACATCAGCCAAATGAACCAATAAAAGATATTTCAGTAATTTGTTATCCGACAAGTTCATTCACTACTAGAACGTATACAGCAAATTGAACGTGGTGATGGTGTCTGTCTGCTTGGTGCCTTCGGGGACGACGTCGGTGTACTTGATGTTGACGCCTATCTTGAAGGCCCAGTCTTGAAATAGGGTATTCTTGTAATTCATATCCAGCGTGAGGGTGCTGTTGTTTTCGCCCACTTCTGCGGTGAGGTCGGCGTTGAGGCTGGTGTATTCCTGCAGTTTTTGTTCAAACTTGGCTGCGGTACGGATAATGATGTCTTTCTCGGCCACGGGATCTGACTCAGATTCTGTTTCGATAGGCATGTTATATCGGTAACCTGGACCGATTTCTAAGCTGAGCTTAGTATCGCTATTTGAGATAGCATCGAAACCGTAACCCACAGAAACCGTAGATATTTGGGTGTAACTACCGAAGCGGTCAAGGGTAAAGTCACCTCGAGCGAAGACATAACCATCGTCTAACCATGAAAAATCATTGTCTAGTTTATAGCTGGACTGCAGCTGTAAATCATATTTCTCCGCCGTTGTTTTCTCATTATCGGCAGCATAATAGAGTTTAAATGTCCCTTCCTGTCTAAACTGCTCAGTATCGTAAATCAGTTTGGTTCGACCATTGAAGCTACTGGATTCGGTATTGCCGGTATTGAGTTGCAAACCTGCCTCGATTTCTGCGGTGAAATCACTGGGCGGCTCCTGGTAATCGGGTGGCACTAAAGCCCAGGCTGACATAGGTATAGATACAAGTAGGGCAGTTAAAACTCTAAACATTATTTTATTCTTATTATTATTTTAATGTGGTGGGTTCTATGACGATAGGTCAACATCATACCTATTCTGTTCTGCATCGGTAAAGTTAATATAACGATACAATTTCAAATTATTGCTGCCATGTTTAATGTGACAATCAGGCCACGGATAAGCAATGAACTTAGCTGGTCACTTGTCTGTGGGCTTATGTCAAAGTTATGCCTGTCGATGAACACGACTCAAGTCGACACATTAGTTTAATTGGTTATAGATTCTTCTTGAATTTAGTCTTAGATTTGTGTAATATTCCGCGGCTTAAATCAGTCACTTTAATTAGTTCCTTGCCTCTATTTGGTCTGACTGAGCCAACAACGAGGCTAGATAACCGTAAGGAGCAAAAAAATGCGTCATTATGAAATCGTATTTTTGGTTCACCCTGATCAGAGTGAACAAGTACCTAGTATGATTGAACGTTACACGGGTATTCTTACCCAAGCTGGCGGTCAAGTTCATCGTTTAGAAGACTGGGGCCGTCGTCAACTGGCTTACCCAATCATCGAATTGCACAAGGCTCACTATGTTCTTATGAACGTAGAAGCTTCTGCTGAAACGGTTGAAGAGTTAGAAACAGTTTTCCGTCTTAACGACGCTGTTCTGCGTAGCATGGTTATGCGTACTAAAGCTGCCATCACTGAAGCATCTCCAATGGCTAAGCTAAAAGAAGAGCGTGATTCACGCCGTTCTAGCGAAGGCGAGCGTCGTAGCGCGCCTGTTGAAAAAGCTGTTGAAGAAGTTAAAGAAACCGCTGAAAAAGCAGCAGAGTAAGTTTTTCTTTGGCCACAAACCATTTGGTGTTATCGGGAACCATTACGCGTTCCAGAAGCTTTAAAAGCCCGGCAGGCATCGCACACTGTGTGATTATGCTGGAACACAAATCTCAGTGCTTCGAAGCAGAGATGCTAAGAAACGTATACTGTCAGATACAAGTGATATTAAGTGGTGAACGCTTTGAAAGCGTTACAGATAAACTGAAAATCGGCGTGGATATTGAAGTGCAAGGCTTTATCGCTCTCCAGCAGAGTCGAAATGGTCAAAATCGCTTAGTAATACACGCTGAAAATGTCGAATTGAAAACTTAGGAGACTGTCACATGGCACGTTATTTCCGTCGTCGCAAGTTCTGCCGTTTCACAGCAGAAGGCGTTACAGAGATTGATTACAAAGATATCGTAACTCTAAAGAACTATATCACTGAAAGTGGTAAAATTGTTCCTAGCCGTATCACAGGTACAAACGCTAAATATCAACGTCAACTAGCTCGCGCTATCAAGCGTGCTCGTTATCTTTCTCTACTGCCTTACACTGATTTACATCAGTAATAGCGCAATAATCTAGAGGAATTAATAATGAACATTATTTTACTTGATAAGATCGCTAACCTAGGAAATCTAGGTGACCAAGTTGCAGTTAAGTCTGGTTACGCACGTAACTATCTTCTGCCACAAGGTAAAGCTGTTGTTGCCAACGTTGCTAACACTGAAGTCTTTGAAGCACGTCGTGCTGAATTAGAAGCTAAGTTAGCTGCTACCCTTACTGCTGCAAACGAGCGCGCTGAGAAAATCAATGCACTTGAGTCTGTTGTTATCGCTTCTAAAGCTGGTGACGAAGGCAAGCTGTTCGGTTCAATTGGTAACCGTGATATCGCTGATGCAGTTACAGCTGCTGGTGTTGAACTAGTTAAGAGCGAAGTTCGTCTTCCATTAGGTGCTTTGCGTACTACTGGTGAGTTCGAAGTTGAAGTTCAGGTTCACACTGAAGTTAAAGCTATCGTTAAGATTTCTGTTGTTGCAGAAGCCTAATTACATAGTTTCAAAGCGAACGACTTAATGCCTCGGTATTAAGGCAAAAGCTTTAAAAGAAAACACCGCACTAATTTAATTAGGGCGGTGTTTTTTTATGTCTGTAGAAAATGCGTTGTAGGACCGGCTTTAGCCGGGAGAGGATGAACCTAGGAACCTAGGAACCTAGGAACCTAGGAACCTCGGGGCTAAAGCCCCTCCTACAAAGGAGCTTTTACTATTTAGTTCCTGACTAAATCCAACTCGGCTATCAAGTTGTCTGCATGGTCCACTTCATCCATCATCCAGAGGATATAGCGGAAATCCACATGTATAGCGCGGGTGATGGTGGGGTTGAAGAACCAGTCCTTAGTTATCGCTTCATAGGTGGAATCGAAGTTTAGGCCAACTAACTCTCCCTTACCGTTAAACACGGGTGAGCCAGAGTTTCCGCCTGTGGTGTCGACACTGGAGAGGAAGTTTACCGGTACCGAATTAAACGCTTCCGGCTTATCTAAGCAAGAAAACAGTCGACACAACCAAGTGATGGGACCTTGTATGACTGAGGCGACCTTGTGGCTGCCATATTTCTGCTCTTTAATGGCATCCAAGACTTTCTGTGGCGCGTTGAAGGGGGCTACACCTGTATGCTTGGCAGTTATGCCTTCTAGACGAGTGAAAGGCTGTTTATATAAGGCATCTTTCGACTGATATCCGTCGACCATGCCATAGGTGATCCTCAGTGTGCCATTAGCATCGGGATAGACTGGCCAGTCGTTAGCCTTGTAATAGGCAATAACAGCTTTCATATAATCAGGGCGAGCCTGGGATAGCTGACCGGCTAAGGTCTTCTTGTCTTTTTCCTGGGCCATATTGGTATCAAAAAGCGCTACGGCAAGACGAATAAAGGGATCGGCACTGGTCTCGAACGCTTCGGCTTCGGCGTCCATCCAGGCTAATCGTTTATCTTGATTTGTCAGTGAGGTAAGCGAGTAAAGGCCATCTAGCTTTTCAGATAGAGAGGCGGACTCTTGATTATCGATAAGCATAGCGTCCAGGGCTGCCACTCGGTTGCCTTGAGCCTTGTAAGCTTGTAGATCTTGTAGCCATAGGGCTTTATCTACTGAAGTATCGAAGCTGGAATCTATGCGTTTGAGGCGAGCCTTGAACATCTTCATGTCTCGCTCTTGATAACCTTCTTCACGCTCCGCATCGGGCTTAGTCTTCTCTTTCGATAATCGATACAGTTTGTTGGCTGCGGCCAGAAGCGCACTAGATTGGGCATTTTCGAAATAGTAACGTGTCTGGCTATCGATGCGTTTCTTGGTCAGTAGGCGCTCGAGTTGATCGAGTTTGACTTGATAAGTCTGGTAGGTCTTATCGGTTGCCAGCCATTGCTTGAAGTCATCTTCACGGCTCTGCTTAATGCCTGCTATGTCGGTGGCCTTAAAACCATCGAGTAGACCGTTATATTTTTTCATGCGGTTAGCCATAGAGGCTAAGGTGCCGGCATATTTGATTTCAATTTCACTACTCCTGTCTCCCATGGCCTCAATGGTGTCGATACGCAGTTGATATCGAGACGCTAAGGTGGGGTAGAGCCAGTCACTGGCAAATTTAAGTTCGCTGGTTAAACGATAGCGACTGGTAGAGCCTGGGTACCCGGCGACAAACACGCCATCGCCAGCTTTTACACCGTCGGCATTTATCTTCAGATAACTCTTAGGCTCGAACGGCACATTATCTTCAGCATACGCCGCAGGCTGTCCATCTTTGCCTACATAGGCGCGCAGGAAGGTGAAGTCTCCTGCATGGCGTGGATATTCATAGTTGTCGATATCGCCACCGAACGCGCCGACACTCTTAGGTGGCGCATAAACGAGGCGCACATCACGGATAATCAGCTGCTTAATAAGATAATATTCGAGGCCGCTATGAAAACTTCTGACTGAGCAGCGATAGTTGTCATCGCTCTCACAGCTTTTAATCAAAGACTTTCTATTTGATTGGATCTCTTCATAACGCACCAGAGGATCTTGACTCAAGTCTTGGGTTACTTGCTCGGAGACATCGGTCACCGCTTCGGTAATATATAATCTTTCGTTAGGACCCGCGCTCGGTTCATCGATTTTACTCGTTGCCAGGAACCCATCGGCAATATAATTATGCTCTTTTTTACTGTTGTATTGTATGGCTCTATATGCGCAGTGATGGTTTGTGACAACTAACCCTTGGGGGGAGACGAAACTGGCTGTACAATAGCCGAGTCCGACAACCGCATTCATCGGATACTGAGTGAGGTCGGCTAACTGTTTTGCCGGAATGTCGATTCCTCTTTCGCTAAGTTTGTCTGCAATCGATGGCATTTGATAAGGCTGCCATTGCCCCTCATCTGCATGGGTCTCGAGAGAGATTAATGCGACTCCAGATGACAGCACTAATGCTGAGATCAATGCATTGCGCATAGTGATTCCTTATTTTAATCGTTGTATGGATAGGAAGTTATTTATTTCCTGTTTTTGTTGAGCCAGTTTTATATCATATTTTGTGTAATCGTTGGGAATTTGGAGATTAAATGTCACAGCAAGGTCAAGGTGCCTTCAAGGCAAAACAGAAGCCTAGAGATATCCAGATGGATGCTCTCAAGATGCCACCACATTCTTTAGAGGCAGAGCAATCTGTACTCGGTGGTCTAATGTTAGATTCAGATGCTTGGGATAGGGTGTCTGAAGCTGTGGTTGCAGAAGACTTCTACTCTCGCTCTCATAAGATGATTTTTAATGCGATGGCGACCTTAACTGGTGGCAGTCATCCCATAGACCTGATCACCGTATCTGAGCAATTAGAAATTGAAGATCAGTTAGAGGATGCCGGCGGCTTCGCCTATCTTGGTGAGATTGCCAAGAATACTCCCAGCGCGGGCAACATACTCTCTTATGCGGGTATCGTTCGTGAGCGTGCAGTCGTACGCGACATGATCAAGGTTGCTAATGAGATCGCCGATGCCGGTTTTAATCCCGAAGGGCGTAATTCCAGCGAGTTACTGGATCTTGCAGAGACCAAAGTCTTTAAGATTGCAGAGTCTCGAACTAATGAGAACGATGGTCCGAAAGGCATCAAGGCTATTCTTGAGAAGACGGTCGATAAGATTGAGGAACTCTATAATAACCCTACGGGTGGTGTGACTGGTATTTCCAGTGGTTTTCACGATCTTGATAAGATGACGGCGGGTTTCCAGGGCGGCGATTTGATTATTGTGGCTGCGCGTCCATCAATGGGCAAGACGACTTTTGCGATGAACTTGTGTGAGCAGGCGGCACTGAATGAAGAGAAGCCTGTGCTGATTTTCAGCCTGGAGATGCCTTCTGAGCAGATCATGATGCGTATGTTGGCCTCATTGGGTCGAGTGGATCAGACTAAGATACGTACCGGACAGCTTGATGATGATGATTGGGCTCGTGTGTCATCAACTATGGGGATCATGCTTGAGCAAGGTAAGATGTACATCGATGATGGCTCAGGCCTGACTCCGACCGATGTTCGAAGCCGGGCCAGGCGAATCGCCCGTGAACACGGCGGCCTGTCGATGATCATGATCGATTATCTGCAGTTGATGCAGGTGCCTGCATTGAAAGATAACCGTACCTTGGAAATTTCGGAAATTTCTCGCTCGCTTAAGGCGTTAGCCAAAGAGTTAATGATCCCAGTCATTGCGCTGTCACAGCTTAACCGTTCATTGGAGCAACGTGCCGATAAGCGTCCTGTTAACTCAGATTTGCGTGAATCGGGCGCGATTGAGCAAGATGCCGACTTAATTATGTTTATCTATCGTGATGAGGTGTATAACCATGAGACTGAGCATAAAGGGGTCGCAGAAATTATTATAGGTAAGCAACGTAACGGGCCCATTGGGCGTGTTCCTTTGACCTTCCAGGGACAATTCTCTCGTTTCGATAATTATGCCGGTCCTAAGTTTGATGAAGACTAATCGTTAGCTTTTACCATAGGCAAGGCGCAAGGGTGAAGTTGCGTTTAAGCCGAGATTAATCTTGATTCACATAGCGTGCAGACAATTGATTGTTGGCATCACTCTATATAGATTCAGTGCTCATACTCATATTACAGCTTGGATCGGACCTTGGGTTTCGGTCCATTGATAAGGTCAATTTTTGAAGCCATTTCCACGTGCAGAGATCAGCTGTAAAGCGCTGAAAAATAATCTAGCTCGCTTACGGCAGATCGCGCCTTCGAGTAAAATCATGGCGGTGGTTAAAGCGAATGGTTATGGCCACGGCTTATTGAACGTGGCCCAATGCATCGAAGATGCCGATGGGTTCGGTGTGGCCCGTTTAGAAGAGGCAATAGCATTAAGAGAAGGCGGCGTGACGGCTAAACTCATCTTGCTGGAAGGCTTCTTTAGACCGGTAGACTTAACCACCTTAGTGATGAAAGATATAGAGACAGTTGTTCATAATGAGAAACAGCTGGAGATGCTAGAGCAGGCAAGCCTGTCTAAGCCTGCTAGCGTTTGGCTAAAGCTAGATACTGGCATGCACAGGTTAGGCTTCACCCCTGAGCAATTTGAGCAGGTTTATGAGCGACTACAGGCATGTCCTCAGGTGGCGAAACCTATCAAGCTGATGTCTCATTTTGCCTGCGCCGATGAGCCAGATAACCCCTACACTCAAGAACAACTGAATAAATTTAATCGTTTGGCAAAAAATTCACCGGGCGAGACTACACTAGCCAACTCGGCAGGAACTTTATATTGGCCGGATAGTCATAAGGACTGGATTCGACCGGGTATCGCCCTCTATGGCGTCTCCCCTGTGATGGGGGATCTTGGTAAGAATCATGGTCTGGAACCGGTTATGGAGCTGATATCTCAGCTGATTGCCGTGCGTGAGCATAAGGCCGGTGAGCCTGTGGGATATGGCTGCTACTGGCGAGCCAAAGCAGATACCAAGCTAGGCGTTGTCGCTATCGGTTATGGTGACGGATATCCGAGAAATGCGCCAGAGGGAACCCCTGTGTGGGTAAATGGTCGTCTAGTGCCCATAGTCGGACGCGTTTCTATGGACATGTTGACTGTCGATCTGGGATTGGACTCGAGCGACAGTATTGGCGATGAAGCCATATTGTGGGGAAGTGCCTTACCGGTAGAAGTCGTTGCCGAGCACATAGGCACCATTGCCTATGAACTCGTGACAAAATTAACACCTCGTGTTGCTGTGTGCATGGAATAAACACCTAGGTCTATTTTTTAGTTGTATCGATTCAATGAACCGGATGTTCGTAATCGAATGAGATGAATTTTGAAATACCACCATTTCCCCCTAACTGTGCTGATGCTCTTTAGTGTCATTGCCATTTTTCCTGTTGCGGCAGAAAAGCTCGCTAATCCTGGCATACGTGTTACTAGCAGTGATGTTCATGATGACGGAAATGTCATTGAACCTGTTGCCAGTGCCGATTCCGAGAGGGCAAGAGATAAATTTGAGCCTGAATTTGTCGCCGTTCCCTTTATTTTTTCAACGGAAACCTTAAGCACCACAGTCGGTGGCGCCGGGGTACTCAAGCATGCGGGGCAACCTCAAGCATCTATATTGGGTATCGGGCTCTATAGCAGCAACGACAGCTGGGTAAGTTACTTAGGGGTGAGCAATTATCAATTACCCAAGTTGGATCAATGGTTATTCTCGGGGGAGTTTTATCAGGCCAATTATAAGCAGGGGATCTATTTCGTCCCGGAAGGGTCTGGTGGGGACAATTTAGTACCTGGTGCCAGTGATTCGAGCCAAAGAGATCGTATCGTGACCGAGGGGGATGAGTCATATTCCAAAGTGCATATCAAATATGTACTGCCTTGGGGCAAGGGGGCAAATGGCGCGGCAAGAAGTCTGATGCCCTCGAAGCAAGGTGATGATTTTACTTGGGACCCAAGAGAGTCGGGTGTGACCAGCATAGAGATTACTCCTTTCGTGAAAACTCAGGAATTAGTGGGCTATGAAGATCTGCCCACTAAGGCTCAAGGGCTCGAAGTTAAACTGGATTGGGATAACCGTGATAATGGTAAAAATAGCACCAGAGGTGGGCATACAAGCCTGACATTTAGCCGTGACTTTGGTTCATCGGGTTCGTCTGATGCTGCTGACAACCGTGAAAGTTGGACGACTTGGGAATTCGAGCAGAGCGCCTTCTTTTCTCTTGGGGGAAGCTCCTGGTTTCCACAGCAGATCTTGGCGCTGAACTTCTATCTCGCCGATACGCCAACATGGAATGAATATGACTCAACTTCAAATGGTTATCATCGACCTCCTTCTTTTTCTGGAGTGAGTTTGGGTGGTTTCGAACACTTAAGAGGTTATTCCAGCAGACAGTTTGTCGGTCGTAGTGCGGTACTTTACTCTGCCGAATACCGAGTGCAACCAGAATGGCAACCCCTGCAGAGCCTGCCTATTTTTAACCTCTATGACGTACCTTGGTGGCAGTGGGTGGTATTTGCTGAAGCGGGACAAGTTGCCGACAACTTCAGTGCCAGTGAACTTCATGATGATATGAAATGGACCTTAGGCGTGGGGGCTAGATTTGAAGTAGAAAGTGTCGTGGTTAGAGCCGAATTTGCCCAAGGTGAGGGCTCCAGTCAATTTTGGGTTATGGTCAATCAGCCCTTCTAATCTACTTGTCAGATAACAAGTCATTGAAATATCCGTTGTGGGTTCATGTGGCAGATTTTGTTGTTTGGTTAGCTTTATGAATGCCATAGCTTCATTGATGTTTATTGCTTGCAGCAGGCGAATGTGCAAACACTTCTATGACACGCTGTAAATACGTCCATGTAAGCTCTACGAAAACATCCTGTTTTCGAAGGTCATAGCCGCGTTCGCATCTGTTCTTGTTTCGAGAAAGTGGCTTCTTCGATTAGAGCTTAAAAGGTGACGGCTAAACACGTTTCTGGACCAAAGCGGGTCAGAGTTGAATCTCTGGAAATGACTATCGGCATTAAGGAAAGTATGGCAATCTGATATGTATTAACGCTGACAGCAAGAGCAGGACAAATGTCGCTATTTTATCAGGATTGAGAAAATAGAGACTGTTTTGGTTGCCAGATTAAAGGGCATAGAAGTCAGTTTACACTGACGCACTTGTTTAATGATAAACGACAAGATTTCTGCTAGTTTTCGAAACAAATCTCTATGTAGGCAGAACCATGGGGGCTGGTAAATGGCATGATGATTTTTTTTCCATCGGCCTTATGTGAGATGCGATGACCGAGTCCTGCGACAACCACGGGAGTCGCCATCTCGAAATCATAGCCCTTCTCCCCCAAAATATTTTTAGCTCCACCGGTCACCATGTTGGTTATTTCACCCACGAGATCGGTGATTTCATCGTTGATCTCTCCAGGGTTTTCCCCCAACATATTTTGCATGATCTCTAAGATGAGCCCCTGTTCGAAGGTGATCGATAAGGAACCTTTGGTCTGCGGCCCGACCATACCTATCAGTCCTGATACGTCTCCCTTGGCAAGGTTATCGGTTTTTATTTTTGGCTTTCCCGGGCTGAGTTTCATGTTTGCCATTGTCGAGATGACATTCAGTAAGGATTCGAGAAAAGGATTAATGAAATTAACGTTCATAAAAAATTCCGTTGTTGGTAAGCCATTAGATATAAATTCACAACTGCTATGACTGTCGCATATACACCTTTTATAAAGCTTAGGCTATTTTTGATCTGGCTTCATTTTTTATAGAAAAGGATATTCGGGTCTCGCTTATTTCACACAAGTTTGTCTCTGACCTTGGGTCGGTGTAAAATGCGCGCCCGGCTCTGTTGGCTGGAACGTTATTCAACTTGAGCTCAGGCTCATTCTCAACCAGGCTAAAGCAATTATGTCATCATCCCTAACTTCAAATTCGGCTAAGTTATCCAAGATAAATCGCACCTTCTCCATCGCGCCTATGCTGGATTGGACGTATTTTGTTTGTTTTAAAGGGTTGTAGAGGTTTGTGGATCTCGTATGGATCACTGATAAATATTTTCAATCTGAATGGTACACCTTCGTGAACCCATTTAAAAAAGCCTGCTAACAGAAAATGTAAAAATGGGGTCCCGGTGTGGATCCCATTTTTGTATTGAAGGATTATTAATGGTCGTTGTGCTCATTAACTGGTCCTTGTGTTTATATACAGTATTATTGGCTTTTTGCGGATATCTATCAAATTTTGCGTATTCAGTTCACGAAGTGCTATTGAGTGAAAATTAAAAACAGCGTAAATTCAAGTAACTAAAAGCATACATTCTCGTTTTCCAAAAGGTGTGTTTGGGATAATCGTTAAAAATGGTTATAAATTATAGGTACATGCTTTGACTGGTCGATCTTGATAGACGCGTAGGGCGTGTATACAAATGTTTAGTTTTTGGAGAATAATATGTCACGTGCAGTAACGGCTGATCATGTATTGTTTGATGAGTGCATTCGAGCCTTTCGCTTAGATGATGAAAATTGGGCTCCTTTTGATAAAGGGCCGAGTTATTCTTTTTTATTCACACCTTTTGAGCTTTCTATTCCGTGGCAATTTAAAGAGTATCATGTTGCTTCATCAGTACAAGTGAGGCTTGCAGGTTCCAACTCCGCATTTATAAGTAAAGTCTGTAATCCAGAACATGTTGGAGGACACAATAGCCATTTATTCGGTATTGCTCTATCAGCAATCGCTTCATTTTCTTGGTTAAAACCTTGTAAGTCTACAAGAGATGGTTATTTGTGCCGACGAGAGCTAACAGATTTAGATTACAGTAAATTAGCATTAAATCATCCTGTATTAGTTGCCGGTCCCGGCGCTAATCACTCCAGGGTGTCAGAAGATAAGCTGTATGATCTGTACAAAGAACTTGAACAACTAACGTCAAAGTTGCTTAGCGTTGACATCAAAACGTACCGTATTGCAATGCAAAGTATAAGGTTAGTTCATTTGTCTTTATTAGTTAAAAGGGATGATTTCGGGCTGGCGTACTTACTTGCCGTTTCCGCAATTGAAGCTGTTGCTCAGCATGCAATAAAACGGAATAAGGTTAAGAAGCACCCGAAAGAAGCTGAATGGAAACTACGTGCTAAAGAAGACAGTATGTTCGAAGAATTATTTAAATCATATTTGGAATCAAGAGGAAATAACCAGTATTTACGTGAGAGGTTTGTGATATTTATTGAGAAATTTGCACCTGTTGAAGAATGGACTAATTATATTGAGCATCCAATGAGTGATCAGGCAGATACCATTAAAGCTTATGGTGATCCGCATAGGTTTGAAAAATACCCAGAAGATTTAAGTTCAAAGGAGATTAACTCCATTATATCTGATGCTTATGCTCATAGGTCATGCTTCATCCATCGCGGTGAACAACCACCACACACTGATCCTAGTCCATCATTCCATCGTTTTTTTCAAGATTATCGTTCGTATGATGGCAATGAGATTACTGATAAATTACTACTAAATTACGAGCTTCTGATTAGTTTAGCAAAGCATTCGATAACAAATTGGCTGAATACGAAATAAAAAAACTTAACGCCGCCATTAAATCGGACTTCAAACACACGGCATTCTCGCTTTGATCAAAGTGTAGTCGTATGTTTTCACCGTTTATGGCGGCGTTAACTCGCTGTGCACAATTTTAATTTGGGAGGATATTTGAATAAAGTGAAGTACGCAGGATTGCTGGTCGCGTCAGCATTACCGCTAGTAGTCTATATTTGTGTTTTTAATGAAGGTTTCTCTCAATCTAGTTCAGATTGGGCGGACTTTGGGTCTTATGTTGGTGGGGTCTACGGAGCATTAGGTTTTATTGCTGTTGTATTTACGCTATACATAAATGGCAAACAAAGTATGAAGTCCGAGCAAGATCAAGTCTTTTACAAATCTATGGACTTGTTTGCCAGCCGGACCAATAATTTTGAGGTTGAGAGTGATTTAACGCTTTATAAAGGTGTTAAGGCGGTAAAAATAATTGTTGAAGACATGCAACAAGAACTTAAAAAACAATGTATAAAAAATGCAAGGCACCTTTTGTGTTTAAGACCAAGTGAAATTAGTCCGACCCATTACCTTAAGATTATCGAAGCATACTGTAATGACAATTATGACAAAGACCTGTACGATTTTGTTTTGAAGGGAGTTCATACAGCACTGTCTGATGATAAAACTTACGAAGAAAGATGGGAACAAATTAAGTTTTATATTCAATCTAGTGGTCATGAAAGTGATTTGATGCAGAATGCGTTATTTGCTTTAGGTTCCGTTTGGTTTTATAAAGTAAGTTTCGAAGATAGACAATCTATGTTTCATTCTGTTATTCAAGAGATCAATCATTCCCACGGTAACTTTATTGATGGGTATGTGAAAAATTTGGAATTTATCTCAGCATTCATAAATCAAGCTGAGAATAAAGAGCTGTACGTAAAGTTTATTAAATCACAATTGTCAAATTACGAAATGGTGGTAATTTATCATTATGCAATGGGTAGTGATAATTCTGATATTTATAAGACCATCGTTGCTCTTGGTTTAGCAGAAGTTACCACCGCAGAAACTCGTGCTCTGCTAGTTGATTTCCCATCAACCGATGAAATTAAGAGCGACTTTGATAATTTGAAAGAGAGTTAACAAGGTACTCAAATTGACAAAAAACACGTGGTATTTTTGCTTAGAAAAAGTATAGACACTTATTTTCCAGCTTAGTGGAGTGTTAGCAGGAATCTATCACATGTAAACAATGAACACGCTCTGGAATGAGTGATGTATTGGAGTTAAAATGAAAGCAGTTCAAATGCAAGATGTAAAAACTAAAAACGACCCGAATTGTAGGCATACTAATTTATCAAAAGAGTACCACCTAGGAAGTGCAACTGGTGACTTTATATGCGATGAATGTAAAAAAGCTGGATTCGGACGTAATTGGCCAGAACAGGCTAGAAAAGCTAAAGAACAAAATTAATAACTTAACTAAAGAAGATATATATGAAACGTGCTGGAGCTGTATGCCCGAATTGTGGTTCAATTAAGACACCTGCAAAAGAAAAGATGATGGGACAAGATACTCAAGACCTAATCTGTGTTGATTGCGATCACACTGCTTGGTGGTCTGATTTTCAACCTGAAAACCAAAAAGCTGAGTAGTAACCTGCTAACACGTGGCAAGTTACTTGACGCTTATCAAGGAATTATTGCTGAGTAGTTACTCATTTATATTTTTGTCATCAGCTCTTTTGAAGAGCCAGAAATTCTAGCAAGAGTGAAACAATGATGATTTTTTATAAACCTTGATAAAAAGGCATCGGTCGATGCCCTTTTTTGTGCTCGTGATTTAGCTGGGGGTGATGCCTAGTGACAGGATTAGTGCCAGGTATGTGATAGTTTTGACTGCTAGCCATGCTTTGGGTGGGAATATGGGTTTGTTTATGTATCTGATCAGGTACGCGATAGCTAAGAACGCGAAGCCAGATAGTGGGTTGAAGAAAACCTGAGTTTCACCTATGCCTACAGAGAACACCAAAAATACGAATAGTGCCTGTAGATAGTGATACTTGCTTCTAGATTGGCGAGGGCTAGGTACATCTATAGTGGGAGTTGTGGCTTTGGGCATAGTTACATCCTTGTAATTTATGGCTTGTCGCTAGAGTTTAGTTCCGGCTGTCGCAGTATTCAATTTTTCATTAAGGCAATTAACCATTGATCCTCTGAAATTATATGAACCTTGTGACCACTTTCTTTTAGCATTATGGCTTTTTCTATTTTTCGTCCATGATTTTCGTTTGCCCACTGTTCACTACCCAGACCACCGACGACTAAGTACTTACTCTTTAGCGTAACTTCTTCATCAATAAAACCATTGAACATTCTGGTGAAGGCGTGAATTAAAGATCTTTCTCCAGACTTAAAATCACCAGTGAAACAAAAGTAGGAGTTTGAAACAGTAACCTCTGCCGGTTCTGTAAACTTAATGGAAGGATGTGTTAGGAGTTTAATTGAAGATTGAAGATTAGAAAGAAGTGTCAATTTTAGGTCGTGCTCTGTATAGCCTTGATAAAGAGATAAGTACTGTTCATCTTGTAATTTAGATATTTTTTCATTTCTACCGTTTAGAAGTTTACTTAACTTGTCAGCATCTGCACTAGATATCTCACCAGTTCTAACTAATTGAATGAAGCCTTCAGGTGACAGGATAACCGCACCATCAGCTTTGGCTGTGGCAACTTTCTTAGGGCCAGCATTACCACCTGCGCACAGGATGTGAAGGTTTTTAGTCGCTGCTTTACGAACAATAAAACTACTTTCGGTTGCCAACTCTTCTAGGTCTTTTCTTTGTTGTTTTGCAAACCCTGTAAAACATATCTCTAATGCATCCATAAAACACTCCTTGTATTAAACGCTTTGTAAAATCGATACCACTTTGCCGTGGATCTTGGTGGTGTCCGTGTTAAACGGGTATTTGTCTTGACCATCGATGAGGTAGACATTGCCATCGGGTAGCTGGCGCAGTTCGCCTATCTGATAGCTGTCGTTGATGGAAAATAAATACTGGCCTTTGGTGACTGTTGTTATGTCTGTATTGATAAAGTAAGTCGATGATTCTGCTTTAACAATAAAGTCATTATTAATGGCTAAACCGCAGTCTTTTAAAAAGTCGTGACTTACTCTGTAGTCGCCAACCTGTGTTTTCTTACCGTGAGCAATCGAGAATTTTTTAAGCTTATATATATCTGCCGTTACAGTGGGCTTTTGCACATGTTCAGCGGTCGATTCACTTAATTTATTAGGTTCACGGCTTGGGTATTCATGCTTGCCAAAGCACAAAAATAGCATAGGTACACCTGTAGCTAAATGCACTCGGGCGAGGAGTTCAAACGGGGTGACATTGCGAGTCTGCCAACTTGCAATAGAGCCTTCAGAAACCGATGTTAGTTCTCTAAATTCAACTCTATTTTTCAATCTAAACAAAGTGACCAAACGGTCAATTATAATTTTACCACCATCGTAGTTTGCTGGCTGAAAAATACTGAACTTGAAGCTTTTCAGGTTTTGGTTAATGGTGGCGTAATTTGGGATTTGATTTGGTGGAGAGCAGAATTTAAGTACATTTTGCTTTTCTTCGTTCTTACCAAAAAGCAAAAAATCTAAATCTACACCTGTTGCTAAATGTATACGAATCAACAACTCAAATGGAGTTGTGTTGCGGGTTTGCCAGGTGGCTATAGAGCCCGTTGACACGCCTATTAGAGATGAAAGTTCAACACGGTTTCTGAGGTTAAAGAGTCGTAGCAAACGCTCCATAACCGTTTTCCCGCCATCACAAATCAACACATTATTCATCAATAGCTCTGTTTCTTCGTCAATAAGTTTGACAATTCTGTTCTTGTGATCAATCATTGCTTTACCAAAAGGTTAAGTGCCCGTGAATCCGCCAAGATTCAACACGGGCTAACGAAGAAAAGGTATCACAATGGTAAATATTACTCTACAGGTTACAACACCTTATCTCACCTATGCGGAATATGCCCGCGCATCAGGCCTGCCCTATAACACCGTCAAGAAGATGGTGTATGAAGGTCGCCTACCCACTCGTCCTAAGAAAGACCCTCGCGATAAGCCTCTTATCAATGTTCAAGCCCTAGTGATTGAAGCGGCAGAACTTGAATTAGTCAGGCAGCAAGCCCTTATTGAAGCCGCCTAACTCGCAAGTTAATTGCTCATTTGATAAATCTAGATTAGCAAAATGGAGTTTTGCATCTATGTATACGACAAGTTCTAGTACACAAATGAATGATAATAGTTGTCATTTGAATGGGGCGTTTCGCCAGTTTGCTGCAGATGAAAATTTAAAGTCGGTAGCGGCGAAGGCGGAGATCTCCAGCCCGCAGATATTGCGCAACAAGTTGTGCTTAGACCAACCACATAAGTTATCGGTGATGGAGTTGGTTGCCATTACGCGTGCCAGTGGTAATCGCAGCATTATCGATGGCGTGTTGTTGGACTTAGATTGTGCGGCCTCTGTTTCGTTAGCTGAATTCGCTTCGGCCAATGATATGGAGCTAACCGATAGGGCATTAGATATCACGGTCAACGCTGCTCAACTTGGGGCGCTGGCATTAGATGTGAAAGTAACCAAGCGAGTTACTGAACGTATGCGTCACGAAACCGTTAAGCGTGCCACGTATGTCATGACAGAACTTGCCATTTTTGTACATGACGTTGAACAGAAGTTTCAAGCCATCCCCGTGCTCGCTGTTGCTAGTGATGCATTGCAAGCCATGCCAATGCCAGGGCTGATGTAAGGAAAGAATATGAATACCTCATTTGCTTTATTTGCTCGATTCGAGTCACCGACTGTTGAACTGAAAGTTATCTGCCAAGAGTTCTTCGGTTATACACCGAAAACAGCAGAGCAAAAAGCCAAGGCAAAAGACTTACCTGTGCCCACTTTCAAGTTACGTAATTCAGAGCGTTCGCCGTCATTGGTCAAGGTTTCCGATTTGGCGGCTCATGTTGATAAGTGTTACCGGGAATCAAAAGTTGATTGGGATGTTATTCAGCAGGCCAAGCAATAGATAAAGAACATAGCGGCATGAAGCACAACAAAAAGTGCAGGTGTCAGTTAAGTGCGTGAACTATTTTTAGGTACTTTTTAGGGAATAAGTTTATGAAAGCGTTACAGCAACCAGCGCCAGAAAGTGCGCTAAGAATAGAAACTGACTTAAAAACTGATAAGCCTGCCGCAAATGATGTCGTCAGGATTAAACATGGCGTTGACTCTTTGCGTGGGCTATTAGATCGCAGCTGCGTGGCAAGTCGCTACGGTAAATTATCTGATCAACAAAAAGCCATGATCCTCTACGGCGCCAAACTTAAACCCAGCACCCATATCCATACCCCACTCGACAGCATGACGGTTGATGAGCGTGAACAGATACGCCAATCGATTATCGCGTTATGCGATGTCAGCAGTATCTTCGGGAGAATCATGCTTACCCGAGACCGTTTCGAGCACAGACCAAAAGAAGTAAGGCAATCCAGCCCCCAAAAGACAGGCATTAAAAAGCCACTTCCGTTCGCAGCGGATGTGGCCGTGTCGACTCAATCAATAGACCTACAAGGATTTAAATCATGAAAACGACAACACAGAGTGTAACAACTGATCACGCTATTCGCAATGAAGCTAATAGGGTTATCAACGCTTTAAATCATGCTAACTACCCAATCGACCCCATAGTGGCCGAATCAGTTATCGAGTCATTGCAGACTATTGCCGAAGTGCTTGAGCTACCAGTCGCTAAAACCCTCCACATTCGATTGATTGCAATTCGCAATAACATCCACGTTAACCAAGTGGTGGCCTAATATGCGAAATATCGTCTTCAGACATTTACTCAACCATTACCGGGCAGAAAAACGTAGCTTGGTGAGTGATGTAAAAATCTATGTTGATAACCAACATACCTGCGCAGACTCAAGTTACTTATCAATTGCCAAATCTTCAGGGGCTTTAAACTGTCTGTATTGGCAGGCGATGGGTAATGGTCTGGTTAATTTGGCCAAAGGGATACGCCGAACGCTAACTAAGGCCAAAGCTGTACATGGTATCGAGGGGCTGTAATGAGTACACCTACTCTATCCCCACAGACCGAGGCTTTGCCCTCGGCTCTTTTTTCTGGATTAGTAAAAGTACCGCCTCAAGGCCGGAAGTGTATTTTCAAGCCGCACAGTTTACCTATTCAAAAAATCAAAGTGTTTACTGCTGAACAGTATCAAGAGTTCAATTTTCTCGATGATTATAAAACAGCTGAATTGCCAAAGGGCGCCAATGCTCGCCAGGCACTTAAAGAGGTTAATGCTTTACTCGATGAGGTTTCGCCCAATCATGCGGTGCTCAATAGTAACCGAAGTTTCGCTAATGCCCGTCTGAGTCATTTGCCTAATAAGATCCGCATTAAGATAGCCGAAGAGTATCAGCGTCGACTTACCAAAAAAGACGGCTCGCTTAACTCAAGCAAGAGACTGCGCAGCGCCAATATCTATCTGCGGAAGACTACCGACTTTATCAACAAGGTTTGGCTTAAATACCCGTTTCACAATATTGGTAGCTTCGATAAATTCACCTCAAAACACGTTAACGAAAGTAACGACAAACGAACTACTCACTACGGTGGGTTCGAGTTAATCAAATATCGTAAAAGTAAACGACTCAAAGATGTGGCTAACCGTTTAGCCTTAACCGTTCTCGATGAAGTGAAAGATGCGGCTAGCAACAACCGTGGCGATGTGGCTTTTTTGAATGCCTATGATGCAGCAGCTGCAGTGTGTAGGCAGTGGCAAGTTTACCCCCCTTACTATTCAGCGGTTAAAAGAGATCATCTGATCGAAGCGGCGGAGTGTGCCATTTTGCGTATGACCAGCCCTAAATGGTGGCTCAATCAACTGCGTACCTTGCGTGATCAGTGCTGTGAACACCTGAATATTGCTGCAGGTTTAGTGGGTGAAAACAGCCCCTACCTGAGCCGTGAAAGTTTTAACGAATGGTGTGAGCAGCAAAAGAGCGGTCGTGAGTGGTTAGAGAACACCATGATTGAATCTGAAGCCGGGGTGCTCCTGCCGCTCATCGATGCGGCCATGGCTGGCAATGCCAATCCTTCAAATCGTTTTGTGGAGTTGATAGTAAGGGCTCGAGGTATTGAAGAGGTTGCCGAAGAGTCTGGCCAGGTGGGTTATATGGTTACGCTTACGGCCCCGAGTAAATATCACTTTAACTCAGGAAAATGGAACTGTGAAAGCCCGCGTTTTACTCAAGCCTATTTGTCTGGCCAATGGCGAAAGATCCGTTCTGCTTTGTCATATCGCAAAATCAAAATTCAGGGGTTAAGAGTCAGTGAGCCACACAAAGACGGCACGCCGCATTGGCATATGCTGATCTTCGTTCACCCGGACAAAGCCGATGTGCTTAAAGACCTACTGACCAAGTATGCATTTGAAGTCGATGGACATGAAGAGGGAGCCGCAGAACATCGACTCGAGATAGAAGATATTGATAAAACCAAGGGCTCAGCGGTGGGTTACATCATCAAATATCTGTCGAAAAACATCAAAGGCGAACACATGCAAGGCGAGTTAGATTTTGAATCTGGCTTACTGGCTCACGATGGTGCAGCCAATGCTGCTGCATGGGCTAGCCGTCACCGTCTGCGTCAGTTTCAATTCTTTGGATCTTCCTCTGTGCAGGTATGGCGTGAACTTCGAAGGTTGAAAGAGTGCCCGCAGCCTGCAGAGATAGAGCCCGCCAGAGCGGCGGCAGACAGTTCAAACTGGAAAGCCTTCGAAGAGGCCTTGGTCGTTAATCCAATCAAACTCGAATATGAAGAGACCGAATGCGGCAACGAGTACGGTGAGATGACCAAGCGTGTACTTGGGCTTTGTGCCTTGGCGACAAAAGTTGATGGAGAAACCAGTGTCAGGTCTTTAATCACCCGGGGTGAGAAGTGGACGCTCAGAACCATGAGTGACGATGAAAAGGTGGACTATAAAAGGCTCAAAGAAGAGCGGGCAAAAATCTTTAGAGAAAACGCCGCTATAGAGAATAAAGAGGATAAGAAACCCATACCCAAGTGGAAGAATCAGCTTGGCTCTGGACTGAAGAGTCGCGGCAGCGGCGATACTCGGACTTGTGGGAATAACTGTACAGATGCTGTTTTGGGAGGCCAAGCGGCCGAATTCTCAGAGGAGGTTTTGCGATATCTCGCCTCTCACGGTGTTGTTGATAAATATACGCTTGAACAGCTTTCCAATGGTTTAAGGATCTTTACCGATGCAGGGCGTATTTGGTGGGTGAGTCACGGCCAGTTGCAGTTTGAGCGGTTGTTTGATTCTGAGGATAGTGAGTTTGTTCATTTCTAGTTGCTGAAGATATGCTTGAAAGTATTTTAATGACTCGTGAGCTTTTATGATCCAATATATTCATGAATTTAAATTATTTTATGGTATTGATTCTAATGTCTACACATGACGAAAGCCTAAATATTGAGAGTTTTAAAGTTGGACAATTGTATTCTAGGCTTGATGTCGCGGAAGTAGGAAATGTCACACCGCCAGCTCAATCTCGTGATTGGCCGGGTTATGTAAAATTCAAAAATTGTATTCTGTTATTCGTCACTTTAAATAAAAAGAACTTTTCATCAGGTACTCAGTACAAAGATATTTTTGATGATTCTGGCAGACTCTTTCATTGGGAGTCCCAGAATGGTAATACAGTCCAGACCCCATTTGTTAGGGAAATTCTGGAAGGTAAAACGACCATTTTATTTACTAGAGTGGTAGATAAGGTGAAAGGTCGGACGCAAAAGTTTGTTTATGTTGGTCGACTTTCCTGCATCGAGCATACCGGAAAGAAGCCTGTAAAGTGTTTATATAACGTTGATGAATATTGCTCTACTCCAAGTAATGCAGTTCACGAACTCTACCATTGGTGTGAAGACTCTGACTTAGCTAGAAAACCTGAGCTAGTAAGCAAAAGACACCAGGCAACGGGTGGGCAGGGAAGGTTAATCGATCCTAAAAAGAAAAAAGCAATCGAACTACATGCTATGGATGTCGCGCGAAAGCACTATGCTGATTTAGGATATGAAGTCAGAGATACTTCGAATCAAAAACCTTATGATTTTGAATGTGAAAATACGAGAGAGATTAGGCGGGTTGAAGTTAAAGGGACCACAATGGACCCGTCTAAAGTCAACCTTACCTATAACGAGGTTATGTCTGCTAGAGAAGACATCTGCGAAACTGACCTTTTTATTGTTTATGCGATAATCGTGGAAAAATTGGATGAAGAATACTCTACAAGTGGCGGCCTAATAAAGCGCATTAACAACTGGTTTCCAGAGAATGATGATTTGACTCCTACTGCATACACATACAGCGTTAGATGATTTTTGTTAGTATTCAACTTTCTCGATGAAACTCAGTTTCGCGTTTATAAAATTATGTAAGTCGACACATTTTCAAATAGCTTAGCAGCTGGTTGCGCGATTATTTATATGTGGATAATAGGTTAGGCATCGCAGTTGGTGTGCCAATTATGGAAAATTGAGTTATGACTGATGAATCTATGCTGTATCAGAAAGTCGACCTGCTAAATGGTCTGTTTCCTAACCTAGATACTGAGGCTGAAAAGGATGTTTGTAATGCGATACTCGCGGATGTATTAGCGATTTATAAACAGTTATCGCTAGAGTTTGTTAAAGAAGATTCAGCTCTTGCTGCAGTTGCTGACGTTGAACAGGGGAGAGGGCTCGAGCCAGTTCAGACACAATAGCACTCGACGCCTTAGCACTCGGGCTCAGAGTGTGACTAAAACTTAAATTGGCCACGAAGGTGTGGCCACATTCAGGTTTACTGCAAGAGCAATACAGATCGGCATGGGCCAGACTTAGTTGGTTGGTCTTACCGATAATCGCTACAGAACCACAATCCGGACAAATTACTCGCATACCGATCTCCCAATCCCTATGAATGCTAATGCTTCAACTCCGGTAGTTTACGCCATAGCACTGTTTTTTTAAACAGTACACTTAACCAAGAGTCGTTATTACCTACAGCTAAGAGAGTTTATCCATTGACAAAAATGCCGACAGGGTCAATGTTGTAAGGCATTGGGTGAGCTATGGTTGGTGCAAGCTTACAAGGTAGCTAACCTTATAAGGGCTGTGTAATAATATCAGTAAAATAATTGGAGAATTAAATTGTCAGATTGGACTGTAATAGAACCTCTAGTGGAAGAAAAATTTCGACTTGAAGAGAAAAAATTTGAATTTGAAAAAAGAAAATACTCTTGGGCTATCGCTTCATTGGTCACAGTAGTTATGAGTATTGCAACTGTCGGTGTTTATTCTTTTGCATCTTTCTCGCAGAATAATAAGCTAGAAAGAAGTATTAGCCAATTAGTAGCGGAAGCATCTAAATCTAAAGAGAATTTTATGGTTTTGGAAAGTGAACTAGTAAAAGTGGGATATGAGCAGAAATTATTATTATCAAGGCTTGAGGCCTTAGAAAGTGCAAACACAGAAACTAAGTCGACTCTTTCATTATGGGTTGAACGTACCCAAGAAGATATTAAAACTATAAATGCTCTTGTTAAGGAGGGCACTAAATGAGCTGGTTAGATGATAACTGGGAGAAGGTAGCTACAGTTGTTGGATCTATCGCTATTTCCGGTGCGGTTGGTTTTTTTAGTGGTATCGCCGCAGTTAAAGGAGATATTGCAAAGTTAGACAACAGACTTGTGAAAGTCCAAACTGAAATAGACTCGGCATTAAAACCAACGGACTCCATTCATCGAGAAAGGTTGGATAAATTAGATGCACTTAAAGACACGATAAATAATATTCCTGTTTTGGTTAGGCGTATTGAGGACTTGGAGTCTCATACAGAAATGGCAATTCAAACTAATAAATTATTAGATTTAAGGATTGAGGGACAACGTGAAAGAACCTTGAAAGAATTAAGAGCTTTAATATCTTCAGCTCAAAAATCTAACTAGCAAAATGGCTAACAACAAGTTGCTTATAACGGAAAAATGACAGTTGGCCATCGCCTCGCGATTATAGCCAGCCATTATTTTCCGCTTAGCAAGGCGTTAAACTGACCCCAAAGATCACCTACCTTGCGTTAATCTCACTCCAAATCAAACACCAGCGCCAACTTGCCGCCGACTTCCGGATCTTGCGCTACTGCATTGATCATCTTCTTGATTAGTGGCTTAGTCTCATTCTTAAAGTAAACCTCATCATATTTGGCCGGGTCGCCAAGGCCTGCGGTGTTGGCGGGAATGATGCCGGCTAATCCGGGCGGGAATCTGTGGGCGTTGAGTACGTCTTGGGCGCTGACGTTCTTCACGTTCATAAACTCATCTTTCGATTCGAAGTTGCCCACCGGGATGATCTGCAGCCCTTTCTCTTTACCGTTGGGAATATTGACAAACAGACTCTTGAAATTACCCACGCCTTTGCTGTCTTGAATCTTGGTTTTGATCTCCTGTTCAACTTCGGGGTCCAGGTTCGGGTCAGTGGCATACATGATGAAACCCATGTGGGCGCCATTGAGAAAGTACTTACGGCGAAACAGGGTGGCATCCTCGTTAAGTAGTGCGGCCTGCAGTCCGCCGAGATAATCGGGGCAACCATAGATTTGCTGTACCGGATCATACTGGCGCACCCAGATCACATCTTTGGCCTTGTAGCGTTTCACCTGTTGATTGCGTTCGAGTACTACGGCGCCACCGTCTTTGGCTACCCGAGTGCGATAGCTGGGGAGAGGGAACAATCGAACTACCTGGCGAAAACCGTTGCGGATCTTGAGCAAGGCCACATCGCCAAATTGTATCTGGTTCAAAAAGGCCGCTTCAACATCTTGTACACTCAAGCCGCCGGAGACATAACGGCTTGCGGCCATATTGGCGCGGCTCTGCACTATGCCACCATGTTGGGCATTGCGGCGGGTTAGGTTTGCTAACAGATGCCGATCGACAGGTGGCTCCCAGTAATCATCCATCTGGTTGTAATACAGTGAGTCATAATCGGTGAGCCACATGTTAGGCATCACGGTTTCGGGCAGGCTGAAAACCACAGGGGCATTAGTCTGCTCAGTAGACTCGTTACCTTCTGTATTATTGGCAGCATCATTGGCAGCTATCTCGACAGGGACCATGTGGATTTACCTTTTTGTGCGTGGTTAAGTGGCTCGTTAATTACCGCGTGGGCAATCGCGAAGAATACGTCAGCATGGCCAGTGGTTTGATCTCGGCCTGCTTTGAATGTCATGTTGTCGCCGCTGGCGGTATTGGTTTTACGAATCGATAAAAAGCTCATACCGATATCTTTGTGGCAGGCATCCCAGCTGATCCGGCACGCCTGCACTACATCAATCATCTTGAGTACCAGGCGGATTTTACTGCTGACGCTGTAATGAATCGCCATGGCTTCGCGTGGGTAAAGGGTTTGTATCAGGTCAAACACCCCCGCGCCTATGCCCGTAGTGTCGACACCAATGTAGGTCACGTGGTATCTGGCAAAAATCTTCTGTATCTCGGCAACGTGATGCTGAAAGTTCAAACCACGCCAGGCATGTTTCTCCAGTACGCGGAATTTCTCCCCTTTTTTTATGGGCGGCGCTAGCACCACTAAGGTGGCATTGTCGCGCGTTCGTGACGGATCATAGCCTAGCCAAACCTCACGGCTGGCAAATGGCCTCGGGTTCTTGGGTTTAAAGTCGGTCCAGTGATCCGCATCGCCCATGCATTTTTCTAAATCACTAAACTTAAATACAGAGTCGGCATCATCGACAAAGATGCACATAAACAAGTTATTAAAATCATCGTCGTTGTACTCGTCGCGCAGCTCATCGATATCGAACAGCTGACAGCCCCCGCGCACCGCGTCCTCGATGGTGACCACATAGCGCCACTGCTTATCCGGGCACAAGCGGCCATTGTCGCGGCATTCATCGAAGGTGGGAAACTCAATATATTCGCGGTCTGCTTTTCCCCTGCGCCAGTGATCCCCTGTCCAGAAGGTATAAGCGGGGTGAGCTTTGGTCGATGGGGTTGAAAAGTAAGTTTTGCGCCACTTCTTATGGGTTGCCATGGCTGATGCAAGTTTGTTGAGCACATCGAACTTGCCGATCCAAAAGTATTCATCGACATACACATGGCCGTGGTAACTCTGCGCCGTTTTGCTATTAGTACTTAAGAAGCGCAGCTCAGCATCACCATGGGCGGTATGCAGCACAATCGGGTTGCCGGTCAACTCAATCTCGAAAAACTCTTGGGCAATGCAGACAATATAAGTGCGGAACACTTCGGCCTGGGCTCGGGAGGCCGACAGGAATATTTGCGGATCTCCGGTCAACACTGCCTGTTCGAAGGCTTCCCCCGCAAAGTAATAGGTGGCACCAATCTGCCTAGACTTGAGAATATTACGAATACGCTGATGCAAATTCTCATGCATGGTCTTCTGGTATTCGAACAGGGTGGCGAACCATGGGGCGAAATCATCGGCGGTGAGATGACTCACATCATTCTTACGTTTACGCCCTTTGCGCTTGCCTCTTTGCTGCGCTTTCTCGCTTGAGCCTTTATTGCCCGACCTATTACTAGAGCTGCCTTGGCTATCTTGCTCACCAGCTGCTGCGCGTTCGAGTGTTGCTCGCTGCTTTTTCAGCTTCACATGCTTTTCGATAAGCATATCCAGCTCTTTGATCTGCATGCCTGATTTATCTGAGATCTCAGTCAGCAACACAATACGGCGGGCAATGGCCTCGTCGACTTCCTCCTCGCGCAGCATATCGCGCCAGCTGTACTTATCAGCCCAGTAATAAACGATGCGGCTATTGGGGAATTCAAGTTCAAGGCGGATCTCTTCCGGGGTCCAGCGTCTTAAATAGAGCCGTTTTGCTGCTTCACGTATTTCGGGAGAGTATTTAGTCAAGGGTTAATGATGCTCACACTATTGAAAACTGGCCCCAGTGTATTCATTAGTTTCAAGCCTATAACGGACTAAAGTTCGGCTTGTTTCGGATAGGGGCCACTATCCGAATTGAGCAGAACTAAACCCAGTGCTAAGGGCATTTCATCTGGCTATGCTGGCCACCTAAATCAGATATCACTATCGATTAACCAGCACAGATGAGCCAAATATGAGTCAGTTGAAAACAGATTGGGTGCGTATCGCCACCGAAGGGCAAACATTCCGTAATGTACCAATTGAGCGTCAATGGCTAGTCGACATTGCTGAAACCTATGACCCTAAAAATTATGGGGCACGTATCTGGCCGGATCATCGTCGTTGGTATGGTGCCTGGGGCGATGTGCTCGAAGTTAAAACCGAAGAACAAGACGGTAAGCTGCGTCTTTTCGCGAAATTGAAACCCAATACCCAACTGATCTCTGCTAACGAGCAAGACCAAAAGGTATACACCTCTATCGAAATCGACCCCAATTTTGCTCAATCGGGTAAAGCTTACCTCACAGGTTTGGGCGTAACTGATGAACCAGCCAGTTTAGGTACCGACCGCCTTAAGTTCTCAACTAAAGAACGCTTTGATACTCATCAATATGGCGCGCCTGAACAGCTGGTTATCGGTTATCCCGATGACGAACAGCCAAAGCAAGAAAAGCACCTATACAGCATTTTGAAGAACTTCTTTAAATCTAATTCGCCAGATCTGGCACCCGAACCTTCTGAGGAAGAACCCATGAACAAAGAACAGTTTCAGCAAATATCGGACAAGCTTGATGGCCTTGGCAATAAAGTTGCCGATCTTGAAGGCAAGGTTGAGTCATTCAGCAAAAAGCCTGACGAAGTAAAACCAGAAGTTAAGCCTGAAGTGAAACCTGACGCTGAAGATAAATCTACAGGCGTGACGGGTAAGCAGTTCTCAACGCTACTAGAAAAAGTTACTAGCATTGCCGAGAAGACCGACAAGCTGACTAAGGACTTTGCCGCACTTAAGCAAGAAAGCCCAAATCAAGAGCCTGATCCGGCAGGTCAAGGCGAAAGCTTTACCGTTGTTTAAGCACTAACTAATGCATAACGCCTGAACCCTGTCGCCATTTTTAGTAAGAGAGCACACTATGAATTTAACCCCATTAGCCAAGACACAATTAAAAGCATATTGCGCCAACATGGCCAAGAGCTATGGCGTTGACGATGTACAGCATCAGTTTAGCGTCACCGAACCGATGGAACGTAAGCTAAAAGCTGCCTTGTTAGAATCAGTACAGTTTTTGTCATTGATCACCACCATGGATGTGGACCAGATAAAAGGTGAAGTGGTTAAGGTTGGTAACTACGGCATTGCTACCGGTCGTAAGAAAAATGGCCGTTTCTCCAGTGATCAAGATGTTGATGGTCATAGCTATGAGTTAGTTGAAACCGATTCATGTTCGGTTGTGACCTGGGCCACGTTGTCTGTGTGGGCGAATTCAGGTACTGCGAATCAGTTTATGCAGCTGATGAGTAATAACGCTACCGTGCGTTTTGCACTCGACCTGTTACGCATTGGCTTCAACGGCACCTCGATAGCTATTGATTCAGATCCCGTTGCTAACCCTATGGGCCAAGACGTAAACAAAGGCTGGCATCAAGTCGTCAAAGAGAAAGCACCAGACCAAATAATGACAGATCCTATCTACTTTAACCCTGATGCCGAAGGTGTGTTGAAGAATGGAGAATATAAGACTCTCGATGCCATTGTGACTGAGCTGAAGAATTCGCTCATTCATGTAACGCTTCGTAATGATCCTCGCCTCGTGGTGCTAGTCGGTAGTGATCTTACTGCTACAGCTCAAACTAAGATGATGAACCTTGCTGATAAACCCACTGAAAGAGTAGCCGCACAGAAGATGGATAAGAACATCGGTGGTTTAGCAGCTTATACGCCGCCGTTTTTCCCTGGTAAACGTATTGTGGTCACTCTGCTCTCCAATCTGCACATCTATACCCAGAGAGGTACCCGTCATCGTAAGTCTGAAAATGTTGAAGACCGTAAGCGACATGAAGATAAGTATTGGCGTCAAGAAGGTTATGCCATCGAAGAGTTTGAAGGCTATGCCGCTATCGATGAAGCCAATATGAACATTGGTGCAGCCCCAGCAGTATAAGAGCACTGAGGCGTTCAATGAGTGCCTCATTAATTTACTACCGCCGAATAAAAATAGATGAACCAAGGACATTGCTATGAGTGCCATCGCAAATTTTAAAAAGCGTCGTGATGCAGTTAAGGCCACACAAGCTGAAAGCCAAAAGCTGCAAGAGAAACCAAAACCAGAAAATGCAGCATTAAGGCTGTTGGCCACGGTATTCAATTGTGACCTGGATAATTCATTGCAAGTCGCTAAAGGCTTTGTTGAACAAGGGCTGCATATTGTTGATGGCGAAGTTCATATGTTCTTTGAACAGCAAGCAGACACCACTAAACCAGAGATTGAGCAAGCCAGCGGTGAGCTACAAGGCAGCGCCGATACGGCAACCATTGCCGCTAATGACCTAGCTGACACCGCAGACACGGTAAATGAAACAGCCGGCACTCTGAATGATGCTGCCAACGATGCCGCAGGCTCTGCTTCTGAGTTATCGAACACCGCCGAAGATGTGGCCGACAGCGCCTCCACTATTGCCGATGCTGCAGTGGAGGCAAGCCAAGCCACAGCCGATCTTAAAGAAGTGACCGCAGAGCTAAAAAAGCCGTTGGCGGGGCCTCAATCCTCGCCTTCAGAGAAAAGTGCCAAGCAAAAAAACAGCTCGAAAAAGTAGCGCATACCGGGAGCGCATCATACGCCCCTAGTTTGCATTTGCAGTTGATAGAACTCGATGCCGACCTGAAAAAGCTTAAGGGCTTCGCCAGACGGCAAGACAAGATAACTCACAAGCGCGAGGTGTTGCTGCCCAAGTGGCAACCCATAGTCGATGAGTACTTAGCCCAAGTGGCAAGTGGAGAAAAACCCTATGACAACCCTTTATTTGCTCGCTGCATTATTTGGCTGTTCGATATCGATAACTTTGGCCGAGCTCTTGAGCTGGCGTTTAAGGCCATCGAACTGGGCCAACCTAAGGCGCCAGGTATTCGCCGCGAGTGGCCGAGTTTTATCTCAGATACGGTATTCGACTGGAGCGAGACTCAGGCAGAGCATGGCCGCAGTGTTGAACCTTACTTTACCCAAGTATTTAACCAGGTTGCACACCATTGGAAACTGGCTGAGCCCATCACCGCTAAGTTCTATAAGTTCAAGGGTCTCAGCTTACTGCGCAGCACGACTGGCGAAGTTAAGCCCAGCACTATCGGCGATGCGGATCTTCTGCAGCAGGCAGACAGCTTGCTTGAAAAAGCGGCCAGCCTACATAAGCACGCTGGGGTAAAGACAGTAAGAAACCAGATTGATATGCGTTTACGTGCCCTCGAGGCCTATAGCTCTCAAGACACGTAAGCAGGGACCGACTCCCAACCCTCCAGTGCGCTAGCCGAGTGTTTAACAGGTGACTGTTAATAACCACGTCGACGCTAACCGCACTGAACCCAATTAGCTGTTGTGATTCGAGATGATGATATGAGCGGATTTGGATTTAACTCAGGTGAACAAGCAAGCATTGCTATCGACACAGATAGCGGCTGGCCTGAACTGTCGACTGGCGAATTTCGTCAGCACCGCCGTATTCCTGAAATGTATGAAGAGGCAACCATTGCCGATTCTCTCAATCGCAGCAGCACCGAAGTTCAGCAAGTGTTAATCAAAGTGGTCTCCAACCATGAACTGGGTACGGACGCTCCCTTTACCCTGAGCGAAAGCTCAGTCCCTGACTTTACAGAGAAGCAGAAAAGTATTTATCGCGGGGCTGTGTATGCCCGTAGTCATGCCGATCTTCTGGGCTATTTTTCCGCCGTAGACCAAAAAGACGCTGGCAATAACAAGGCGCAAGACCCAGAACAGCAAGACACCATTTTAGCCCAAAGCAATCGCAGCGTTCGCCTGCTGCTTGGCCTTGGCCGAGTCGGAGTGCACAGCTTATGAGCGTGCTAACTAAAACCCAATTGCAACTCATCACCGAGTTTTTGCTCACTAGCTTAGGGTCTGTGATTAAGGCCAATGATATTGATGCCTGGCAAGAGCACGGCACTTTAATTATCACTGGTGAAGATCTAGGGCTTCAAGGGTTCGCTCTGGCGAAGTGGAAGCACAGCGCCGTCATCTCAATTGAGCGCTTTCCTCACCGTAAACTTAACCCATATAGCTTATTGGCTATGGTTGCCGCATACCTTATCGATAATGGCGGTGAGCGCGACACCTTTCAACTCGCGGATCCTGAGCTCGATATCGACGTGATCAGCAAAGACCACGCTCAGGTACTTATCCAATTAGAGCTGATAGACAACATTGAAGTGATCCCCGACGCCAATGGATCCATTTTATTTAATGGCCAGCAATATCGGATTGATCTTGCCCCGGTCAATGTGGCCGAAACCATAGATACAGTGGTCACTATTGATAGTGATACAGGCGGTGATGCATGAGTCTAGTCATCACCCCAAATTCAAAAAATGCCCTCACGGTTAAGCATCAACTCACCTTGCTGGCACTGCCGGCTAACAAGCGTGTAGCACTGCTGAAAAAGTTAGGCCGCAGCCAGCGAGCCAAGGCCCGCAAACGCATACGTGAACAGAAAACGGTTACAGGGCAAAAGTTTACGCCTCGCAGTGATGGCAAGAAAACCAAGCTGTTAAAGCGCTTAGGCCGAACATTAGAGCCTTATGTAAAAAGCTCAAATCGATTAGAGCTTAAACACAAAGCCAGCTTTACAGGCCGAATTGCTGCACGCCAGCAAGGCGGTGGTGTCGAGCAGATGAACAAACAGCGTATGGCCCGAATTCATGGTCAGCCAGATTATAAAGCCCCTTGTACCCGCGCCCAGGCGAAAGCGTTAGCGGCAGAAGGTTACAAGGTTAAGCGTAAAAAAGGCCGCAACTACCGTAAAGCCAGCATCAGCGAAATCATGGCCAACCTGTCACAGGGTAAGGCCTCACTCATTTTGCAGCAGTTACGCAATAAGCCGAGCAAACAACGCTGGCCGATCCCAGTACCTGCTCGCCCGTTCTTGGGTGATACCCCTGCCAATGTGCAGGCCGAAATAGCCACATTGTTAAATCAATTAAGAGGATAACCCTATGTCATTAGGTGAAGTGACCATCAACAACCAAAACCAAGGACAGGGCGAGGTGCAAGCGATTGAGCGCCATTTCCTGTTTGTAGGTTCAGCAGGTAAATCAGAAGAGGAAAGTCAGCTTTTTTCTGTCAATGCCCAAAGTGATCTCGAGGCCATGTTTGTCGACAGTGATCTGCGCAAACAGCTGATTGTCGCACAGCTTAACGCAGGCCAGAACTGGACAGCGGCAGCTTATCCACTCGCTGCAGCAGAAACTATAGCAATAGCCATTGGTCACGCTAACGAAGTACAGAGCTTTGAATCTGTGGTTGTCTGTGACGTTCAAACCACAGCGCAAGCTATCAGCGGTATTTCAGATGCCGTATTAGCTCTGCAGGGTTCACACGGTCGTTGGTGCTCAGCCATCGTTGCACTACCTGGCATCGATAAAGACACCGAAACATGGGCCGTCTATGAAGCAAAAATGGTGGCCCTTGTTGCGGGGTTAGCCCTGCCGTTAGTGGTGCCGGTACCTCAATTAAATGGCAATAACGCGGGAGTACTCGCTGGCCGTTTATGTAACCGCAGTGTCAGCATCGCAGATTCGCCTATGCGTGTGGCCACAGGCTCAGTTGCCGGATTGGGCATTATGCCAACCGATTCAGCCGAAGCCCCGCTATCACTGGCCAGCCTCAACACCTTAGCCAAGGCGCGACTCAGTGTGCCCCAGTGGTACCCGGATGTTGCAGGCACTTATTGGGGCGATGGTTCAACCCTTGAAGTCGAAGGCGGCGATTATCAGGTGATTGAAAACCTGCGCGTAGTACACAAGGCAAGCCGCGAAGTGCGCGTTCGCGCCATCTTGCGTGTGGGTAATCGCATTCTTAACTCAACCCCTGCAAGTATCGAGTTAAACAAGGCTTACTTTATGAAGCCGCTGCGGGCGATGAGTAAAACCACCACTGTAAATGGGGTGCCGTTCCCCGGTGATATTACACCACCGCGTGATGGTGATATCGCCATCGTCTGGATGAGTAAAACCAAAGTCACTATCGCCATGGTTGTGCGTCCATACAACAGCCCTAAGTCCATCACAGTCAACATCATGTTGGATCTTAGCGTTCTTTAAACGCTGAGACTCACGCAACGTATTTGAGGAGCAAGCAACATGCGTTTATCAGGAATGAATTTTAGCACCCACATTGGCGACACCATGATCCAAGTGGACAGTGCCTCGGTAACCATTACCGACAACAGTGCTGTATCACAAACAGGTGGTGTGCCAGATGGTGCCGTCGATGGTGATGTAGCGGCAAGCGGTGAGCTAACCGTTAACGCTGCCAACTTTAAGTTAATCAGTGAGCAGGCTAAGTCAGCCGGTTCTTGGCGAGCACTAGAAAATTTCGATATTCAGTTCTATGGCAAAACTTCACAAGACGAAATGAAGGTTGAGTGTTTCGGTTGCCGTATCAAGTTAAGTGATCTGCTCGATATCGATAAAAAGGGTGGCAGCGCCAGCTTGTTTAAACTCCCTTTCGATGTGACCAGCCCTGATTTTGTGCATATCGATGGCGTGCCGTACCTGCGCCCCGATGAAATAGAAAACATCGTTCAGTAATTAAAAGTTCAGTGAGGGCCAGAAAATGGATGATGCAGATTTAGCGGTAAAGCATGAACAACGGGCAGAAGAGAGAGCCAGGACGCGGCGCATGTTAGCTAAACCTGCAAAGTCCAGCGCCCGCCATTGTATCGAATGTTGTGAGGCTATCAGTCAAGCAAGGCAGCAAGCGGTGCCAGGTGTTGAACTGTGTATCGAGTGTCAGACGATAAGCGAGCGTAAACGATGAGCCAATTAAAAAACAGATTGATTGAAGAACTGATCGAACGAGAGGGCGGTTACGTTAATGACCCAACCGATCGCGGCGGTGAAACCATGTATGGCATCACGTTGAAAACGGCTCGTGTCCACGGGTACCAAGGTGAAATGAAGTTGTTGCCCTATGAGATGGCTTTTCATATCTACCAAACCACTTATTGGGCACCGCTAAAGCTCGATGAGATTAGCCTGCACAGCGAAGCATTGACCGAGCAACTTTTCGACTTTGGCATTAACTCAGGTGTTGCCCATGCTGCCAAGGCGTTGCAGACAACGTTAAACGTGATGAATAATCGCCAAACCTTATACGTGGACCTTAAAGCTGACGGGATATTTGGTAGCCGTACATTGAATGCTTTGGGCAAGTTTTTAACTCACCGAAAGCGCAAAGGGTTAAAGGTGCTTACTGAAACTGTTCGGGGCCTTCGGATTGCATTTTGTATCGATATTGCCGTAAACGATGAAAGCCAAGAGAAGTATCAGTTTGGCTGGATATCTCGAATAGTGGAGTTGTAGCTATGAGCTGGTTTAGCACCATTTTAGGCACTAACCCCATCGAAGCGATAGGCAAGGCGGGTGATGCCCTGTTTACCTCTGACGAAGAACGAATGCAGCTTGATAATGACTTATTAGAAATTAAGCAGAAGCCTATGTTGATGCAGGCGCTGGCTAACACCATGGCCGTGCAGCACCGGTCGGTTTTTGTGGCGGGAGCTCGTCCGTTTTTGATGTGGGTTTGTGGTTTCGGTTTTCTATTTGCCTTCGTTATTAATCCGATGCTGCAATGGCTGTGGCCTGATGCTGGCACTCCAGAGTTACCGCTTGACGCAATGATGGAGCTCACTCTTGCCATGCTGGGTTTAGCCAGTTTACGCACTGTAGAGAAAATCAAAGGGGTAGCTAAATGAATCAAGTCGCCACTTGGGTGACGGTTGTTATCGCATTTATGAGTTTGATTTTAGGTGTGCTAGTGCCTGTGATTATCGCGATATATAACGCCCACAAAGCTACGGCGAAAGAGCTTAGCGATCATAAAACCCATGTGGCCGAAACCTATGCCACAAAAAATGATGTGAAAGATTTGGGTGACCGTATCGAGCGCCAAATGAAAGACGGATTTAACAACCTCAAAGAACTATTTAACAACAGAAAAGATAAGGATGCAGCATGAAAAAGACAGTGACCCTCACCATAGGCAACACAGAATTTAAATTTAACATGACCGTGAATGACCACTCAGATTTTGTCGATAGCATATCTCGCGGTGGATCGATGTGCAGCGCTTCGCACAATTTTGTAATGCGCGCCATCGATAAACCTCAGAAAGAGGAGTTGAAAAACCTCCTCGCCGAGTCACCTGGTGCAGAAGTGCAGATCGCGGGCACGCTGAAAGGTGAATTCGCGCCAATTCTGGAAATAGCAGTAAAAAAATAACCGCGCTGGTTGAGTCAATAGATAACAACCAGCTGGAGCAGATGTTGATTATTCGTCGACATCAGTTACCACACGAAGATGACAGTGAGCAGTCGATAGCCCGAGCGCTTTGGCTGCATAAGCACCATTTAGAGAGCCTTGAAATAGTCACCGCCAATGGCGTGAACAGGGCCTTCTCAGGTTAACAGTCAGGTTAGTCCATAGAACAAGAGGAGAGTGATCACCAATGAGCCTACCAAAACCTTTAATGTTTACCGTTGGTCTTGTTGACCAGATCACTAAACCGATTGCTAAGATCAGTCAGCAGTTCAATGGGCTGGCGTCTAACTACCAAGCCGGCACTATGCAGATGGCCACGGGCGTGGCAGGTATGGCGGCGGCAGGTTATGCACTGCAAAGCGCACTCATGCCAGCCATCGAGATGGACAGGGTGTTGGGCGAAGTAAAATCACTAGGGGTGCGAGATTCTGCCCTTAAGCAGTTGGCTAACACCTCCTATGAATACGCGCTCAAATATGGCAAGTCTGCCACCGAGTTTGTCAGCTCGAGTTATGATATTCAGTCGGCCATTTCAGGGCTGAGTGACTCAGATCTGTCTCAGTTCACGCTGGCTTCAAACGTACTCGCTAGCGCCACTAAGGCTGATGCGGCCACCATCACCAATTACATGGGCACCATGTACGGTATCTTTAAAAACGATGCCAACGCCATGGGAAAAAGTGATTGGGTTGAGCAACTAACAGGTATGACTGCTACGGCTGTTCAAGCATTTAAAACCGATGGTAAAAAAATGTCAGATGCATTTGGGGCATTAGGCGCATCTGCTGGACTTGCACCGCTCCAAGAGCAAATGGCAATTATGGGTACCTTACAAGCCACCATGGCGGGTGGGGAATCCGCCACTAAATACAAATCATTTTTAGCTGGAGCGGGTAAAGCACAGAAAGCCTTGGGTATGAATTTCGTTGATAGCCAAGGGAAGATGCTGCCGATGATTGATATTTTGCAAAAACTGCAAGGACAGTTCGGTGAACTGTCGGTTCAAGCAGATATCGACAAGGTGACTAGTGCGTTTGGTTCGGGTGAGGCCACAGCGTTAATCCAATTACTGCTAAAAGATGTGGACGGGCTCAGTAGTTCCATTAATAAACTCGGTCAAGTCAAAGGCATGGGGCAGGCTGAAAAGATGGCCGCTGCCATGACAGACCAGAGCGAACGCTTATCACAGTCTTGGTACGTTATCCGCGCCGCCTTTGGCTCTGCAGTACTACCGGCTTTCAATCAGTTTGTTGGTTGGGTAGCCGACATGGGTAAACAAGTACTCTGGTTTACTCAAACCTTCCCTAACTTAACCCGCGTTCTTGGTTATGCCGCTATTGCCATTCTTGGTCTCGTAGCTGCAGGTGGTGCTTTCACCGTGATGATGGGCGTTGGCAAAATGGCCATGACTGCCTACGGGGTGGCGGCGATGGCGTGGGCGGGCATCAATACCTTGTTAACCTCTGGCATGGCATCACTGCGAGGCATGATGCTGGCCGTTAATCTTGTCATGTACGCCAACCCAATAGGCCTGATTGTTGCGGGTATCGTTTTAGCCATAGCCGCAGTGGGCGCCCTGATTTATTACTGGGATGATCTGGTCGCTACCATGGGGAGTTGGGAGTGGGTGCAAGGTTTAGTGAGCGTGTTTAGCAATGCGTGGGACTCACTAAAGGGCATGTTTATTGATTACCTGAATTGGTATATCGACAAACTGAATTACATTCCTGGTGTCGAGATAGATTTGATCCCGACCATGGTTGACCCTGCATTATCCGATTTAAACCAGGCGCCACAAAATCAGCTTCCAGGTGTGATAACAGAAAATAATCAGCAAGCGGTACCCATCTGGATGCAGCAAACCGCTGCCAATGATGTAGCGAACGCGGCCCCCGTGAATGGCCCTTGGTTGAATGCAGGCGCACCTTATCAGCCTGAAGTCGTGACCCAGCAACAAAATCTGCAGCTCGTAAAGCCTGATAACTATCTGCCTGAGCCATTAAATCAGTCGCTCGATGTGCAGCGAACACTGCCATCACCTTATCAGCCTGAAGCTGTGACCCAGCAACAAAATCTGCAGCTGGTAAAGCCTGATAACTATCTGCCTGAGCCATTAAATCAGTCGCTCGATGTGCAGCGAACGCTGCCATCACCTTATCAGCCTGAAGCTGTGACCCAGCAACAAAATCTGCAGCTCGTAAAGCCTGATAACTATCTGCCTGAGCCATTAAATCAGTCGCTCGATGTGCAGCGAACACTGCCATCACCTTATCAGCCTGAAGCTGTGACCCAGCAACAAAATCTGCAGCTGGTAAAGCCTGATAACTATCTGCCTGAGCCATTAAATCAGTCGCTCGATGTGCAGCGAACGCTGCCATCACCTTATCAGCCTGAAGCTGTGACCCAGCAACAAAATCTGCAGCTGGTAAAGCCTGATAACTATCTGCCTGAGCCATTAAATCAGTCGCTCGATGTGCAGCGAACGCTACCATCACCTTATCAGCCTGAAGCTGTGATCCAGCAACAGCATCTGCAGCTGGTAAAGCCTGATAACTATTTGCCTGAGCCGTTAAATCAGTCGCTCGATGTGCAGCGTAACTTGCTAGATGATTATCAGCCCGAAGCCTTGAGCCAGTTGCTCAATACTAAGCCTGTAGCTAATGAGTCTATGGCCAACGCCATTAAGCCACGTATTAATCAACAAGCGGCAATGAGTGCCAAGGCTAACAGGGTGGCTAGCCAATCAAACAGCAAGAGCCTGAGCTTTGGCGATGTGATCATTAAGCATCCACCAAAGAACTTTAGCCTTGCTGAAATCGCTGACCAACAGGAGCTAATGACAGGATGACCGCTAACGCAAATGAAGCTAAGTATAGCGACCTATTAATTGTCGATGGTGCGTTGTCTCTCGATGTCGGGGCACAACCAAACCTCACCAACACGCGCGCCAGTATCGCTCAAGATGTGAAACACATGCTGATGGAATCCGGACTTGTGACTAAGTTACTGGCTCAGCGCAGCGCCACACTGCGCAGCGATGTTTATACCGAGATAGAGTTGCTGATCGAAACGGATACCCGCTTGGTGCCGGGGTCTATCGAGTTAGACATTCGCACACCCGAGTTAATCGCTATTACCGCCACCACCTACGAATTTGGCCAATTAAGCTCTGAGGTAACGTATGTCACGCCCACAAGTTGATTTTGAAAAATTACTAGAAAGTGAAGGAGTGCCGCTGACCGCCGAAGGGGTGACTGCACTGCTCGAAGCCGATGTTATGGCTGCAAACTCCATTATCAGTAACGACAGCGCCATGAGTCCGTTCTGGAAACTCTTCTCGGTCTGTGTGGTTACGCCTGTGTTATGGCTTATCAAGACTCTATTGGCAAAACATGTATTGCCCGCCATGTTCGCCGCCACGGCAAGCGAACTCTATTTAGAGCTTAAGGCATGGGATGTAGGGCTCGAGCGCAAGTTGGCAGTCAAGACCCAGGGCAATATCACTTTCACCAAAATTGATATCAATGCCGATATTTTGGTGAAGGCGGGCACGGTAGTACAAACCGAAAATACCCTGGGCGCGCTTTATAAAATGTTGGTGCTGACCGATACCGTGATCCCTGCAGGTACCCAAACCGCCGCCGTTTTGTGTGAGGCCAACACCGCTGGTGCAGGCCATAACTTAGGGACGGGGTATTACTACGTGTTGCCGGAAGAGTTAGCTGGTATTGAGTCGGTCACCAATGTTGGCGACTGGATAACCCGTGCGGGCGCCAATAAAGAAACTGACGATGAGCTGGCTCTGCGCATACGTGATCAGTTTGCGAGCGTGGGGAATTATCATATCGATGCGGTGTATCGCGCGGCGATCTCGACCTTTGCGGGTATCAGTAGCGACTCGCTCTACTTCGAACACGAAGCGCCGCGTGGACCCGGTACTGCAAATTGCCATGTAATGATGGATGTAGGCGAAACGCCACTGGCCATGATTGATGACATTAACGATTACATTAACACCCAAGGCCATCACGGTCATGGTGACGATATTAGGGCTCAAGCCATTTCGGCAATATCAACGGATCTCGTACTCGATATTTGGCACCTGAGTAACATCAGCGACGAAGAAATAGCCGTGTTGGAAGGGGATATCGAATCACGCATTCGCGCCGTATTTCGTGAGTCCGATAAATTCCAGACATTGACCAGAACCTTACCTTTGAGCACATTTAGTTTCTCTATCCTGAGCAGCGAGTTGCATGCCGAACTACCGCACCTCAAGAGCGTTCGCTTCACCAATGGTGACCTAATAAACGACCTTGAAATACCACGGATCGGCAGCCTGACCATCAACAACAGAGGGGTGGCGTGATGCCTGAAGACAATAATCCCAAGCTGCCGCAGCTGACTCTTCCCTGGTGGATGGATGGGGTCACTTTGCCCACCGCCCCCGAGCCACAAGAACCCGCCATGCTAGGCAATGGCATGCAGTCATTCTGGCAACGTGTGCGCGGCTGGTTTATCTGGCCGTTGGTGCAGCAAGACCCGCTGACCTGTTCACTCGATATGCTCAATTTAAAGGCGTGGGAATGTAACATCACCCGTTTCAGAGATGAGCCCTTGTGGCTGTACCGTAAACGGGTGGCCTATGCCTTTATTAATGCAAAAGATGCGGGCAGTACTCAGGGCTTTTTCAAGATCATGAGCAGGCTGGGTCTGCGAGTGGTCAACATAAAAGAGCGTCAAGAAGGGCTTGATTGGGACAGGGTTTCAATCGAAATTGACGACACTGAAATAGCGACTAATCAGGCTTTGCTAGCCGAACTCATTCAAAGCTATGGCAGAACCTGTCGACGATACGACCACTTGTCGTCACGGGTGGCGGTAAATAGCGTGGCTATTACCGAGGCGTGCCAAGATTTTCAAACATTTACCATCACAACACTAAGCAGTAGCGAGTTTGCGCATTATGGCTCTATTGCAGTGCCTGCGACCGAGTGCAGTAACGACTACCAACATTTATACGTAAGGAGGGCCTAATGGCACGATTAACGACCCATGGTGAGCAATACATTGCGCTGGCGGTTGGCAATGTAAGCGACTTTATTGTTGATGAGTTTATATTCGCTTTTATACCAGGTTTGGATTTTAGGGCGCCAGAGCCGTCGGATGAGCCTATGCCGCCGCTTAGTCAAATAGTGAATAAATCGGCGCCGCTAAAGTACGGCATCATCGATAAAAACAGAGTGACATTTAGTCAGATGTTGCTACCCGATGTGGGTGATTTTAATTTTAACTGGATAGGCCTTGCTCATAATAACCAGCTAATTGCTTTTGCCTATGTCCCCACAACCCAGAAAGTAAAAACAGCAGGGAGCACTGAGGGTAACACCATCAGCCGCAACTTTGTCTTAGAGCATTTAGGCTTGGCTGATGCCGTTCCCGTTGAAGTCTCAGCAGAATCTTGGATGTATGACTATTCAAATGAGATTGTGCAAATTCAAAGTAGCACGACTATTAACGCAACCACCATTATTAACGCCAATGCAAAAATCGTAAAAAATGTGCACTGGAATATGACATTGAGCGAGCGGATCCGAGCTCTAGAGGATGAAAGATGACACAGCAAATAGATGATTTAATGAATGAAGTCTCCAAGGCAGTTACGGCTTCAAATGAGCAGACAAACGCTTCTAATGAATTGGCGGTTGAAGTGGCAGGCAAGATGGGCCAGCTTGACGCTAAAGCCGATGATGCTATCGCTCGCGCCGAGGCTGATTACAATACCAAGGTCGGCGAGCTCACCACTCATGCGATTGAGGGCCATAAAAAGGCCATTGAAGATGCGAGCGGTGGCCGAAACACTATTTTAATTGATGCTCAGGGCAACTCGAACATTATGGTTCGGGTGCCGCGATTTAACTATGAAGATCTCAATGCCAAAATACTGGAGCTTACCGGTGCAGATTTGCAGCTGGGTAGCGGCATTCCGACCATGTTCCAGACTAACGGAGTGCCTCGTGGGGAAGTGTATATTGCTAAATACCTAGCTTCTGCTGGTGCCAATGGCGGCTGCAGTGTTGTAGGTGGTGCGCAGCCTCGCACATTGGTGAATTACGATGTAGCCAAAGACCTGTGTTCTAGTAAAGGTGATGGCTGGCATATGATGTCAATCCATGAATGGGCCGCTATTGCGTTGTGGTCGCTAGCCAATGGCACTGTGCCGCGTGGAAATACTAACTATGGTCGCAGTCACGAAAATAAATTAGAAACAGCTCGCCGTCACGATAATGGCATGCCAGGCGACACCGCAGGCACTGGCCGCACAGATACAGGTAAAGGGCCGAAAACTTGGGCGCACGATCATGGTGCCTGGGGGGTTCAGGATTTAGTCGGTAATGTATGGGAGTGGCTAGACCAAATGAAGCTGGACGATGGCCAGATTATCACCACGCTTGATAACGACCCCAGCATAGCCGAGGTCAACTGGCATCGCCACGGCGCTTATTTTGACTCGCCCAGCGACAGCCAAACTGGCAATGGCAATGTAGGCGCGCCGATCCTCAACAATGCAGTTACTAAGCGCAACGGTCCGGTCGATGATGACAGCCATGACTACCCTTACATGCACGGCAGCAACTTTGCAGGCATTACTAAAGGGGTGAGCTATACGCCATCTGAGATACTGCGCCGCTTGCTGATCGAATCGGCATCAGCGACCAATGTACCCGGGGCCATCTATGCGCGTAACTATGGCGATCGGCTCCCGCGCCGTGGAGGCAACTGGCACGAGGGGTCCACTGCCGGCCTCGGCGCACTCAACCTCTATAACGCGCGCTCGCTTGCGAGCAGTCACGTTGGTTTCCGTCCAGCTTTCTTTGTTTAGTGAGCACTGGAGCTTTGGTTGCTGTGCGATAGCGCAGCGCTATTAATACCAGCTAGTTAATATTAAAAATGGCCCTATTTTTAGAGCCATTTAGGAGAGCGAGTTATGTTTAGTTATATCTTTAGCGGTGAAACCCACATCGACACAACACCTGAGTTTATGGCCAGTTTAGGCATGAATGATGAGCAGATATCATCAACACTGCAGCAGATGGAGTTTGAATCTTCACAATCAACAGTAAAGCGTCAAGCGGCATATGCGAAAGAGTCAGATCCTTTATATATCGAATGGCAGTATGAACTCGCCACGGAAAATCCGGATGCCGATAGCTATAAGCAATTGTGGTTGGACAAGATGTCTAATATTAAGTCGCGCTATCCTCTGGTAGCTGTATAACTGACCTTTATCAGGATGCATTGCTATGAGCCAAATTGCGTTAGACGGTGAGCTAATTAATTTGAAGAGCTGTAAAGTTGAGCTGTCGATGCAATTAGCTGAACAAGATATGTCGGGGCAAACCTCAAGCACCGCGAGCAGTGAACAAGGGGATAAGGCCAAAGAGCTTAAAGTGACGGGATTAATCCCGTTTACCGATGCGGCGCAATTATCTCGTTTGTTTGAGCTGGTGATTGCTAAAGACGAAATGGGTAACCGTCTGGTGAGGCGTATTGGTTCCAAGTTAGCACGTGCAGTTAAAATCAGGCAGGTGAAGTTTTTTGGCCAAATTACAGCGCCAGAGCATCCCACATTATTAGCGTGGAACGTGAGTTTTCAATTGCGTGAGTATTTAAGTATTCCAGAAGTGGCAGAGCAGCGCCAACCGCAAAGTGATGCCAGCACCGAGCAGAGCAGTGAGCAAACTGCCAGTGTGATCCCCACGGCTGCAATTACTGAGGCACCACCGAAAGTGGAAGTGTCATCGATGGAGAAGTTTTTGACGGGGGTCGACAACATCATAGGTGATCCCGCATGAAATTGAGTAAACGCTTAACCGTAGGTACCGAAGTACTCGCGATAACGGATCACCATTTAGTGCTTGAGTTGTCATCGGCAGGCCGCGGCGTATTTGAGGTTGAAGGCGAGGTAAAGCGTGGTCAAATTGTTGCTTTTGATATTGGTTACAACAATAAGCTACAGCGTTACTTTAGCGGATATATCACCAAAACCACGCCGAGCAGCATGGGTATGAACCGTATTGTGGTCCGGGAGTTATCTAGCCTATTAGCTGAGCATTGCCCGATAAACATTCGTCACGCAACATTCCGCCAGGTAATTAAGCAGCTAGCCGAAGATACAGGCTTAAGCTTTGTGATCCCCGATAATGCAATTTACCTTGATATCAAAGTACCGAACTTTACCAGCCAAGGCACCGGCTATCAGTTACTCGCCTGCTTGAGCGGTGTGTTTGGGATTGATGACTGTATTTGGTACCAACAACCTGATGGCCAAATCTTTGTTGGCAGCTACCAAAACAGCCGCTGGCCGTCAAAGCCATTAGAGATTAACCAAGGGTTCAGCAAAAAACAGTTTGGTAATAGTTGGCAGCTAATGGCGATGCCAGCCATGCGACCAGGTGCAATGGTAAATGGTAAGCGAGTTAAGCAAGTAGAGTTTGCAGACGACACCATGACAATCACTTGGACAGCCACCAAGGCCGACGAACGCAGCGAAAGGCGTCGCATTACTAATATATTCCCTGAGCTGTCGGCTGATTATCATCTGCCTGTTTGGGGCAAAGTGATTGCACTGCCAGAATTGCCGACAGAAGAGGGCGAACGCAGTAGTGATCCATTTTACCCACGCTATGCCGTTGACGTGCAGCTGCTTGACGAAAACGGCACAGCAACCAAATCGAAACCACTTCAAGCCGTACCATTACCACTACCAGGTGCAGGTAATAAAGCAGGCCGATTAGAACCGCCGGCTATCGGTTCGATAGTTGAAATTGGCTTTGCCTATGGCAGGCCAGATAAGCCATTCATTCGCTGCGTGCTGCCTTTCGGCTGGGACTTACCCGCCATCAAAGAGGGCGAAACCCGCAACCAAGTGCGTGAAGGGGTTTATCAGCACATAGATGATAAGGGTAACTTAGAAAACAAAACCGATGAGTCGCTCACCGACATCATAGGTAAGCTGGCAGAGCTACAATGCCAAACGCGGAAGGTTAGCGCCAGTGTAGAGCAAGACCACCGCAGCCCTAAGACTTGGCTAGGCAGTGAAGGGGAGAATGTCCTTACATTGCTATCTGAGCTCATGGCCACAGTAAAAGCATTAGCCACAAGCTGTGCCAGCCACACTCATTCAGGCATCAAGTCGGGACTAGGTAATACCAAACCACCAGTTCAGGCGAGTGCCTTCAGTAGCCAAGCATCACAAGCAAGTAGCCAGAAGGGGAGGCTCGACCCCATCACAAAAGAATAACGTAGCCTTTGTCCATCTGCCCTGAATCTCTCAGGGCTTTTTAATGCCTGCAGTATAGACATAACATCTATCATCGATAAGCCTCACAGAATTGAGCACAGGGCTTTCAGCCACGCAATTCAGGCCACAGAATCCTTCCGTCACGGAATCCGCACTCTTCCTCACCCTCCTGCGCACTCTTTATCGTCGTTTTTTTGCAGTTTTTGATTACTACAGTTCATATCGCCAGCCCACGCCGCTGTAAGGGCTTTGCAAGGATCGAAGATCTGAAAGGATCGCAGTTTATTTCAGTGTTTTTCAGTTCTAGCAGTGTTCAATGTCAGGTAGCACTGAAGCTAAGCTCATATAAATACGGCGTTTTGTCTGGATTACGTGACTTTCATTCAGACGTCAGCTAGCTGATATGAAAATTATAAATAAGTAATAACAGATAGTTAATACAAATTGAAACTGGAATGGAAAAGATACTTATGGGGCATGAAGCCCCAAAGTGTTAACCCATTTTTGGACGGAGATGAGTTATGGTAATAGCTCTAACTTGAGGTTGGTTAATTAGAGATAGTACGGTAATTAGATATGCGTGACGGCCTTGTTAATCACCTAATTTGTGTGGGGGGTATGGATGCATTGTGGGTATTTGATTTGAGAAAAGCTCTTCAATGAGCTGCTTAGTCCATACAATGCCGATACTTGGGTCCTTTTTCCCATCAACCAGTCGGCCAGAATATATACCAACTAATTGGAAATGTTTTTTGTTAGTTGGCTGTAGTTTTGATATATCAATATTATTTATTGCATCTAATGCTGATACCTTTCCTTGTTGAAAACCCTTAAATGCATTAGTTTCTTGCCCTTGTAAATCTACTAATTGTCTATTCTCAACTGCAAATACAGGTGACCCGGACATACCTGGTGTTGTTGTTGCGTCAATATAAAAGCGAGACAAGCCTTTAGGCCTAATCAAGGGCTCGCTAGCTATTGTTCCCTTTTTCCATAATGGGAAAATATCCTCGACTGCAATTCCATGTGGATACCCGACAATAAATAGATCAGAACCAACTTCTAATTCGATATCATCAATAAGACCTAGCTTATCTTGAGAAACGATTGTCACATCACTAGGGAAATGAATCTTAATTGCTACAATATCAACCCCTTCTTTGCGCTTAGAGTGCTCTAGCCATTCAATGCCACTGCTTTCTAGTAAGTTTATGCTGCCAGAAATCACACTGTCCATATTTTTATTTAATACATTCCAGCGTATTTCATCTGGAGAATCTGGATAACCTGGTAAGAGAAAGCTAGGCCTGCTCGGTGATCTAGCCGTTAACACGTGATAATTAGTAATTAGGTAGTGAGAGTCTGACTCTATATCAAAATATATAAAGCCAGTACCAACTCCAATGTCTTCGCCTCCTCTAATCATTTCAAGGCGAATGGAAAAAAGCGAAATAGGGGAAATTGTCTTATTACTCAAATTTAACTCCAGTGATGCAGTACAGATAATGTTGATAAAAAAATCACAGACTTTAACGAACTAAATTGCAATCTATTTGTAACAATTTTAGCTATTTATTAGTAATTTTTTTGTGACGAAATTCTCGTATTTTCTCAAAATAAATTTATTTGGCCATTATTGACCTAATGACTCATTAGCAAATTTTAGTAACTACATTTGAACAGGAATCACATGAAATTTGCTCTAATACGAAAAGGGATGATTCTTTGTTCTGACTGGAAGTCAGAAAATTTACGACAAAAGTAAGAGTAACTTGTGGTCATTGGTAGTGAGAGCTAAAACTGCTGTCGCCATTTAGATGTGACAAAGGGTTAGCCTTTGTTTTAATTGGTAGAGAGCGGCGGCTCGAACCGCGTCCAAAAAAACTACAATATTAAACTCAATTTTCATCTAAAAACTTATCATGCAGCTTGTGTGGGAAAAGCTGAGTATAGACTTGCCATAGAATGTTTAGGTTTCTGTGGCCGGTGACTTGAGCCACCTCTTCGATAGAGTAACCTTTTTCAAATAATCGGCTTGCACCCTCACGGCGTAAATCATGATAACGCAGATCATCAATGCCAAGTTCGTTACGCACTCGCTGAAAGCCTGCAGTTACTGATCTCGGGTTGTAGGGGAATATCAACTCATCGGTTTGCGGCTGGCGCAGAGCGATATCAAACGAACCTGCCAGCAGTGGCACTATCATATGATTACCGGTCTTCTTGCGCGGGTCTTTACGGTCACGGGCAATTATCGTCTTGTGATCATGGCGCAGATCTTCCCAGCGCAGCTTACAAACCTCGCCAATTCGCATGCAAGTTAAAATACTAAAATCCAAGATATCCAAAAAGGGGATCCGCTTGTCACCGTTGGGTCTGTACTCCATGCGTTTTTTCAGGCCGTCTTTAAGCCGGTCGAGTTCGTCCTCGGTAGGTCGCCTGGTGCGTTTCTGGCTTTTACCCACTAGGCCCATTTCGATAAGGACTGGCACTGCATCTTCAAAAATCTGGTAGTTGGCATCGACGTCCCAAATAGGTAGGGCTTTTTTCATTACCGAGCGTAGATAGGCGATATCGTGATAGATGGTTGCAGGCCCAGTGCCTGCCGCGCGGCGGTTCTTGCAGTGCTCAATCAGATCACTAGTTTTCAGTGAATTGCTGGCAACTCTGGCAATGTCGCAGTCCATTAACATCTTAATGACGTAGCGCTTTGTGCGACCCGTACCTGCCCATAAATCAGGTTCTTCAAAATACAGGTTAAGCAGTGCACCTAATGAGATGACTTTCCTCGTGTTTAACGCATCAGACTTTTGCAGTTCGTTAACGCGCGCCAATGCCCAAGTACGAGCCACTTCTTTTTTACTGAATGTTTTCGACTCTGAATGTATAATAGCGCTCGACTTTTTAATTCTGATTAAGCAGCGAAAGCTTAATTCACCATTTGCCTTTGGTCGTTTCTGTATTGTGAATGATGCCATGTTAGTCACTAAGTTATTGAATCGTCCTACTGCATTATGGATCCCATATGGATCACCTTGCAAGGAAATCCAAAGAAATTGAAGGCAATTCAGAGCAATTGAGACAAATGACAACATCATATATATCAGGCGTAAAGCCAGCTACACCAAGCCCTGCAATCAATCGCACCTTCTCCATCGCGCCTATGCTGGATTGGACGGATCGGCATTATCGTTACCTGGCGCGGATCATGTCTACAGAACTCTTGTTATATACCGAGATGGTGACCACAGGTGCGATTATTCACGGTAAAGGGGATTATCTAGCGTATAACAGTGAAGAGAACCCATTAGCATTGCAGTTAGGTGGTTCAAACCCTCAGGATTTGGCCACTTGCGCTAAGCTGGCTGCAGAACGCGGTTATGATGAGATCAATTTAAATGTGGGTTGCCCTTCGGATCGGGTTCAAAGTGGTCGCTTCGGCGCTTGCCTTATGGCCGAGCCTAAAGTCGTCGCCGAGTGCGTCACCGCGATGAAGCAAGTCGTGGATATTCCTGTGACGGTTAAGACGCGTATAGGTATCGATGATCAGGATAGCTATGAGTTTCTGACTGAGTTTGTAGATACTGTCAGTGATGTGGGCTGTGATACTTTTATTGTGCATGCCAGAAAGGCCTGGTTACAGGGATTAAGTCCTAAACAGAATCGTGAAATCCCGCCCTTAGATTACCAGCGTGTGTATCGGCTGAAGCAGGATTATCCTAAGCTGCATATTTCCATCAACGGTGGGGTTAAAACACTCGATGAATGTCGGGAGCATCTGCTGCATATAGATGGAGTCATGGTGGGCCGTGAAGCATATCAAAACCCCTATATATTGGCCGAGGTCGATCAGCTACTTTGCGGTAGCAATAAACCTGTGTTGAGCCGAGATGCTGTTTTAGAGAAATTTATTCCTTATATAGAGAAACACCTTGTCGACGGTGGCAGGTTAAACCATATCACTCGCCATATGACAGGAATGTTTCAAGGAGAGCCAGGCTCCAGAGCCTGGAGACGCTATATTAGTGAGAATGCTCATAAACAAGGGGCTGGAATCGAAGTGATTGAACAGGCTAGAAAAAAAATGGATTGCTAGACTCGATTTAGCTTTTAAAAACCGCCAGACTGGCGGTTTTTTTGATCTCACTGCAGATAAATCAGTTCTCTATACCCTCACTTAGTGAATTTAACCAGCCCATGGTTAAAATTACTAAAACCTTATTTACCTTTTCATATCATTTTCGAGCCAATTTGACACATCCATTCCCAAGTTATTGTTATTTAGCTACTTTAATTGTTTTGTCAAAGTTGGCACGCTGCTCGCATTATCTAATTTGTAAATCACTTAAGTCGAAAGACACCAATGAAAAGGAAGACATCATGTTTAATTCAACTGTTAGCAAAATAGCAAAAGCATCTCTAGTGGTCGCAGTATTGATGGGAGCGAGTATGGGGGCCCATGCAGATGGTCTTATTCTTACTGATTTGACTCGCAATATAGAGCAGAACATCAGTGCCCAAATGCAAGATATGATGCAAGTCGCCCAACGCGAGCTCAGCCTCTCACTACAAACACAGCTTTCAGAAGCCATGTTTGAACTAGAAGACAGTGGCAAGACAAGTGAGTTAGTTAAGCAGCAATCTAAGGCAGTGATCACTAGCGCTATGGTTAAGGATTAAATATGTGGTTTACAGCGGATATAGTGACTCTACTACTCATGCCAGTACTCAGTTTTACTTTTTGCGCTCTGTTAGTTTGCAGTTTTAGCTGGCACAAGGTTCAAGACTAAAGTAAGTCTGGCAAGTAGATTTAAATGGAGAAGAGAATGAGTGCCTTTAGTTCAACTGATAGATATATGCGTCGTATGAAGCGACCGACTAGCTTGGTATGTGGCGTAGCTGCAATGATGGCCGATAAGTTTAACTGGTCTTGTTTATGGACTCGAGTGGTGTGGGCGGCAGTGATCTTGCTGAACCCGGCGATGGGACTCTTGATCTATTTTGTACTCGCCTTAGTACTTCCTAAATGGGAAGCTAACTCTTGAATCGTCAGCAAAGCTATATAAATAAAAGTCGTGTAAATAAGAGTAAGGCAAGCCGAACGCTAGCGATATTGTTAGGTCTAAGTACCGCCATCTTGGTGATAGCTGCTCTGGTTATGGCGTTGGAGATTTGGGGAGTATCTGAGTTTGTTTCTCGTAAATTTTTGAATGTAGAGCCACTTTTTTGGATGGATGTTAGCTTATGGAGTGTCCTTGTCACCTCTGTGATGCTACTGGTTATTTTACTCTGGCTGACAGTCGCTTTTAGTGTCTTAGCTTTGGTCTCTGCATTATGTATCCTTGCGGCTCTGATTATGGTTGTTAGCGGCTTCTCTCTGCTTTGGCCTGTACTCTTATTACTATTGGCTGCATGGGGGGTTGGTAAGTCGAGTCAGTTTGATTGAAGAACCGACTTAAAGTTCTCCAGAGTTTGATATCTCTTCTCTATCAAGATGCAGAGTCCACGAGGACCCTGATCTTATCCAGTCAGCTGGGCTTTTAGATTAAGCCAATTATTTTTTGAGAAATGCTTCGAAGCGAGTTCTGGCTTCATCACTCTTTAGTCTTATAGAAAACTGCGCTAGCTCATCTTTCATCTGTTGACGTACCAGCTCTTTATTTGAGCGCATCAATGCACGAGATGCCTGAAGTGCCAGTGGTGGTTGCTTAGCGAGTTTGATCGCCTGGGCTAAAGCAAAGTCAAAAATGGTCTCCGAAGGGATCACATCATTGATAATATTGAGTGTTTTAGCCGTTTGAGCATCGAAACTTTCGCCGAGTAACAGTAATTCGGCTGCTTTTTGTGGTCCAACGAGTTGAGGAAGCAGCAGACTCGCTCCGGCTTCCGGTACTAGGGCTAAGTTAACAAAAGGTAACTGAAACTTTGCAGTGTTATCGGCATAAACCAGATCGCAATGCAGTAGTAAGGTGGTGCCTATACCAACTGCAGCCCCTGTGACTGCTGCAACGATTGGTTTTTTGAGATCTAACAGATGAAAGAGAAAGTTAAAGGCCGGGTGTTTACTGTCTAAGTTACTATTTTTTAAAAAGTCTGCTACATCATTACCCGAAGTAAAACAGTCCTGTTGACCTTTGATTAAAAAGCAGTAAATTGCGTTGTCTGACTCACCTTGGATAAGGTATTCTGTGAGGTTAGTATACATCTCAAGGCTGAGAGCATTACGCTTTTCAGGGCGATTAATTGTGATAATTCTTACGCCTTGTTCATCCTTAACCTGAATTGTACTCATTGCGTTTTCTCCTCTAAGCGAATGGGGTTAAATGGAGTTTAAGACATTGAAGCAAATATTCAAACACATGTTTAACTTTGTCCTGCTGTTTGGGGCATCTTTCTCTGCCATGGCCAATGTTATGCTTGTCGACGGTCAGGTGAGAGCTATGCCACCTAGCGTGCCAAATACTGCGGCATATTTAACCCTGGAAAATCATGGTCCTTCGATAAAACTTGTTGCCGTAGAGGCCGATTTTGTCAAAGAGGCTCAGTTACATACCGTTATCGAAGAGGACGGTATGGTAAAGATGCGCCAAGTGGAAAGCTTCACTATCCCCCAGCATGGTCAGTTAACTTTGAGCGAGTCGGGTAAACACATTATGTTGCTCGGTTTGAAACAGCCATTAGTCTCGGGGAAGTCAGTCAATTTAACCCTTAAGTTCGATAATGGCTCAGAGCTTCCTGTGAGCTTGATGGTGAGTAAGCAAGCCATGACTAAATCGGAAGGTCATCACCATCATCATTAATTTAATGTGGGATTCAACGGAGTGTATCAAATGCAAATGACATGGAAAAAGTGGACGGGTATCGCGGTTTTTATCATATTGATTGGCTACTTCATCAGTGTTTGGTGGAGCGTCGCGCCGGATGTGATTCAGCCGCAGCAGTTTAGTGCGGGACAAGAGTCTGGAGTCGTGGGCTATGCGACGACGACGTCACTCATAATGACGATGGAAACCTTGCTTAACAAGAGAGGTGGCTGGTTATCTAACGATGTGACTCCTCCCTCAATTTTTATGGACAATATGCCAGCCTTTGAGTTTGGTGCCTTGGAGCAGGCGCGGGATCTCGCATTAATCATGCGTAAAGAGTTCAGTCGTTCCCAGTCTCAATCCATGGCTGATAAAGATCTGCTAGCCGCCCACTCTAAGCTCAATATCGAGCATACCAGTTGGCTTGTGCCTAGCGCCGAAGGTGAATATAAAGATGCCATCAAATTACTGAAACTTTATCGCGCTAAAATATCAGATCCCAACAACCAAGAAGCGCAATTTTATGCTCGAGCGGATAATCTCAATGAGTGGCTCAAAGAGGTGCAGAAACGTTTAGGCAGCATGTCTCAGCGTCTCTCTGCCAGTGTAGGGCAAGATAGGTTAAACACAGATTTAGCCGGCGACAGTGAGGCTTCTCAGTCTACACCTAAGCAAGCTAGCCAACAGATTAAGACCAGTTGGTGGAAGATAGACGATGTGTTTTATGAGACTCGAGGTGCTACCTGGGCATTATTAAACTTTATGAAGGCTATTGAAGTTGATTTTGCCGATGTCTTACGTAAAAAGAATGCCGAAGTCAGTTTGCAGCAAATCATACGTGAACTGGAAGAGACACAACAGTCTGTTTGGAGCCCGATAATCTTAAATGGTTCGGGTTTCGGCGTAGTCGCCAATCACTCTTTGGTGATGGCAAATTATATCTCCCGCGCAAATGCTGCGGTGATTGATCTAACAAATTTATTGATTAAAGGTTAATTAGATAATGAAAAAAACATTAGTTGCATGTGCACTTTTGGCAAGCTTGGTAGGCACTTCTGCACAGGCTGCATCACTGATAGGCTTTAAGGTCGGTGGCGATTACTGGAAGGCCGATACCAGTGGTACTTTTGCAGAGAATGGTCAACCACAGCAAGATTTTAACTACAGCTCATCTTCTCAAGGTAGCATTTGGGTTGCCATAGAGCATCCGATCCCTTTGGTACCCAATGTGAAAATCAGAGAGAACCGACTTGATGCGAGTGGTAGTAGTGTTGCCGATGGCTTTGAGTTTGGTGGTCAGACTTACAATGGCGATATCAATACAAACTCAGATCTAAGTAACACAGACTTTATTCTTTATTATGAGCTGTTAGATAATGATCTGGTTGCTTTAGATGTTGGTGCGGCCTATAAGAAGATGCACGGCTCTTTCCGTGTTAACGATAAAGCGACAAGCGGCCGTGTAAATTCAGAAATTGAGCTAGATAGCGGTATAGTGATGGCTTATGCCGATGCACAGGTCGGCATTCCAGGCCTTGGTCTGTATGGCTTCGCCGATGTTATGATAGGTGTTGATGAGTCTAGTGTTTATGATTACTCTGTCGGTCTAGGCTGGCAGTTTGATGGCGTGGCTCTGGATACTAAGGTGCGTGTGGGTTACCGTGACTTTAACTTCGATGTGAACGACTTCGATGGCGTAACGGCTAACACTCAATTTAAAGGTTACTTCGCCGGTGTCGAATTGGTCTTCTAAATCTAGCCTGCTAAATTTACTGTTTCAAGCTTGATATAAGAACCGCCATTCGGCGGTTTTTTATTGGGGAAATTATATGGCCACTAGATATGACTGAAAGATCCGATAACTTGTTTGGTATAAAGTTGATTTTTATCAGTCATAAAAAAACCGCCATCGATTAAGAGTGGCGGTTTCTACTTAAGTTATCCAAAGCGGATAACTTAGCTACACATTAAAGAACTCGTTACTGAGTCGTTGTTTGTGTCGCTTGTGCAGTCAAACCATTATTGATGGCGATAACATCATCTTCATTCAAGGTACCGGCAGCTTGTTTAAGTGCAAGTATTGAGTTGATGTAACCGTAACGGGCATCAGACAGCTTTCGCTTAGAATCATATAGATCGCGCGTACGGTTAAGTACGTCGACTATGGTACGAGTACCGACTTCAAAACCAGCCTGAGTCGCTTTAAGTGCACTCTCTGATGAGATAACTGATTGCTCATAGGCACGGATTGAGCTGATTGAAGCGCCTACGTTATTGAAGTTGTTACGAACATCCTTGACTACCTTACGGTGAGTCTGTTCCATCTTCTCGCTTGCTTCTACGTACTGATATTGCGCCTGATTGACTTTAGAGCTGACCTTGAAACCTTCGAAAATAGGTATGCTCAAGGTCAGGCCTACTGTGCCGTTGTCAAAATCGTTTACACTCTCACTCTCACTACTGTTTTCTTGCTGAATATTGGTTGTGTAACCCGCATTTAGACTCAGTGTAGGCATATGACCCGCTTTATAGAGACTGATAGTCTCTTGGGCGATATCTTTACCAATACGTGTTGTCAGTAGATCGACACTGTTGCTTTCGGCCATCTTAAGCCAATCAGCCGTTCTGGCTGGTGAGGGGCTAACGGCACTGAAACGCTCGGTATCTAAGATATTGATGGTCTTATGTTCTATGCCTGTTATCTCACGCAGCGCCTCATAACTATTGATCAGTTCGTTTTCGGCTAAGATCTCTTGCGCGCGGGCCAAGTCATACTGAGCCTGGGCTTCGTGGACGTCTGTGATAGCGGTTAAACCCACGGCGAACCTTTGTTTTGTCTGCTCGAGCTGACGCTCAATCGCGCGCTTTTCCGAGCCCTGAAACTCAAAGGTATCTTTAGCCGATAACACCGCGAAGTAGGCACTGGTTACGCGGATAATCAGAGTCTGCAGCGATGACGCGTAGGCTGCATCGGCTTGAGAGGCGGCTAACTCGGCTAGGCTTAATCCTACCCAGGCGCTGTGATCATAGATAACCTGATTCAAGGTGACGCCAGCATTTATGCCGCTTGCATCCGTATTAGACATTGTATCTTCATTGCGCCAGCTCTTGTCATATCCCACACTTGCACTTATGGTTGGCAATAATGGGGCACGGTTTTCTTCAATCTGTTCATACAGGGCGTCACGTTGAGCCTGAGCCTGCAGTGCGATAGGGTCACTGGTTAGCGCTTGTTGATATATCTGCAGTAAATCGTCGGCCTGTACAGCAGAAGTGCTGAATGCCAGCGTGAGTGCTGCGCATATCGTGCGGATCTTGAATTTCATTGGTCGTCCTTTTAGACAAAATCCTCCAGTGGAGGAGCCGTTTAACTTTTATAGAGTTAAGTGATACCACGCATAATAGCGAGGCGGTTTGCGCTTCCCGACGCTTCCCGATACATCAAAACTAATGGCCTGAGCCAGCTAGCCAATTATTAATAGCTATTAAGACATAGATATTAAGAAATTACCTGTTTTCAAGTCAACTTAGAAGTGTAACAGTTTTTGATTTTTATTATGCTATTTCTATCTAAATAGAATTTACTCTAGTCTAGTGTGTTTCTTATACACTTTTGAAGATGATTTGATACTGGATTGATCCAGGTGAGGGAGCGAGATGAAACAGAAGTTTGATCAACAAGATGTAGTATTGTTAGGTAGAGAGACTGTGTTTAAGGGGTTTTTCTCGTTGGATGTGTATCGGTTCAAGCATAAGTTGTTCGAAGGGGGCTGGAGCGGTGAAGTTAAGAGAGAGGTCTTCGAACGCGGAGATGCCGTTGTAGTATTGCCCTATGATCCTGTGACGGATGAAGTGGTATTGATCGAGCAGATACGTATTCCCGTATTGGGCAAGACCAAGAGCCCTTGGATGCTCGAGTTAGTGGCGGGTATGATAGAAGAGGGTGAGACGGCCGAGGCCGTTGCCCGCAGGGAGTTGGTCGAAGAAGCGGGAGTGAAGGCTAAACAGATGTCGAAGATCTCCAGTTATTTTGCTAGCCCTGGTGGAACCAGTGAGCAATTCGAGTTTTTCTGGGCTGAAATCGATGCGAGTCAGGCACACGGAGTACACGGGCTAGAGCATGAGAATGAAGATATCCAGGTTCATGTATTCAGTCGAGAGCAAGCTTTTAAATTAGTAAATGATGGTACAATTAACAATGCGTCTACTGTTATTGGCCTGCAGTGGTTAGAGTTAAACTATCAGAAATTGAGAAAGTAATTCTAAACTGCGTAAATGATGAGTGTATCAGCTGAACAATGCGTCTACGGTTATTGGCCTGCAGTGGTTAGAGCTGAATTATCAGAATTTGCTAGAACCTAGCGTAAACTTGAGGATGAATCGGCAAGTGAGTAGTGCAAGTAGCTTAAACCCAAAGAGATATCAGCCGAATATTAATAGGTTTCTCGCCCTGTGTGGACGTAATTATTTCCATATTCTTCGTTGGTTGCCCAATGGTGCAGAGCAGGGCGCGAGTTGGCAAGTTGGCGGTGATTACGGGCTGTTAGATGTTCGTTTACTTGAAAATACTCGCTATACCCAATTGATCGAAATCTCAAGAAATGTCGGTAAAACCGATTTTGTCGATACTCCTAAAATTACTGTTCGCGTGTATCATGATGCTAAATTAGCAGAAGTGTTAACTAGTCGACAGATTTATCAGCTTAGTCCGGTATATGATTATCCAAATGTACGTATGCACCATCGTGACGAAAAGTATCGAGTGAATGCTTTTTTGGAAGAGTTATTAAGAATTGATAACCACACGAGTGTAGTTTGTTTGGCTGAATCTTAGGGTCTATTTATAGTGTTAAAAGAGGCTATCTCTTATTCTATTGAAGAGAAGGCAAGTGTGAGAATCGTGCAAGTGACCGATCCTCATCTGTTTGCCGATCCAAATTCTCAACTTTTAGGTGTTAATACAGCTAAGAGTCTGGAGTCTGTGCTTAATACCATAAAGGCTGTGGATTATCCGGCAGATCTTATGTTGGCTACTGGAGATATCAGTCAAGATTACTCGGGGGAGTCATATCACAATTTTGTGCGAGCGATAACCCCTCTCGATATGCCTTGCCATTATCTGCCCGGAAATCATGATGATCCTCGTGTTATGAGTCTGCATATGCAGGGATCAAAGATATTCGGTCAGCGTCGAATCTTGGCTGGCAACTGGCAAATTATCATGCTGGACTCTACAGTGAGAGGAAAGCCTGGCGGACACATGTCTGACCGTGAAATAGAGATAATCAAGAGCGCCGTTGCCGATCAACCCGAACGTCACGTCTTGCTAGTGATGCATCACAATCCCATTTTGGTTAAGTGCCGCTGGCTAGATCAACATTGGATGGATAATGGCAGTGAATTTATCGAGCAAGTTGCTCAGATCCCACAAGTCAAAGGCTTGCTATGGGGTCATGTACATCAAGAGTTGGATATAGAGCACCAAGGTATGCATGGCATTATCCACTTGATGTCTACGCCTTCAACCTGCATTCAATTTAAGCCTTTATCGTCTTATTTTGCGCTGGACGCGCAACAACCCGGATATCGACTGTTGGAGCTTAAAGCCGATGGCAGCATGATAACCAATGTATATCGCGTCCCGGGAGATAAATTCTCCCCCGATAGAAATGTCAGTGGCTATTAAAGCTAAAATCGTCAACTTGTTTAGGAGTTGATGCCAGAGTCTAATGGTGTTTCAACGTAAAAATTTGCGGCTTTCCCTCTCTTTGAAGCCTAATCACTTGGTAGAAACGTAAGCAAGTGTTAGCATCTCATTAATCATTTATTAAAATTACTCTCTCACTCCTCAGAGTGATTATTCGATGATGGGAAAGATCCGTGTGTGAGGAAATATGCTGCTTTATATTCATGGGTTCAATAGCTCACCGTTATCAGATAAAGGGCTTGTAACTGCGCAATTTTTCGCTGAACACTATCCCGATCTGAACTTCCATCAGCCTCAATTACCATCCACTCCCAGAGAGGCGATGGAATTACTGTCGGGACTGGTGGAGTCTGCACTCGAGGATGGAGAGACACTTACCTACATAGGCTCTTCTCTTGGCGGATATTTTGCGAGTTATTTAGCCGAGAAGTACGGTGGGCGGGCGGTGTTGGTTAATCCTGCTGTGACGCCTTTCGAGCTATTCGATGACTTTATCGGGCAGCAGTATAATCCTTACATCGAGGAGTATTACCAAGTTCTGCCTGAACATAAAGATCAGGTTGCCGCTTTTAATACTGACGTTATTCTTAATCCCGACCGATTTTTAGTACTATTACAGTCGGGCGATGAAGTCCTGGATTATCGACAAGCAGTACAGAAATATCACTGTTGTCAGCTGTTGATCCAATCCGGTGGCGATCATAGCTTCGTGGGCTATGAAACGCAGATGCACTCTATCTGCCAGTTTCTGTTTTCTTGACAAGTAACCATATCGGGCCGCAACATGGCCTTAATAACTATAAATTGTGTGTGCCATGACAAATCAATATACCTCTGATGCCATTGAAGTCCTGAATGGGCTAGATCCCGTTAAACGCCGTCCAGGTATGTATACCGACACCACGCGCCCAAACCATTTGGGACAAGAAGTTATCGATAATAGTGTCGATGAAGCATTGGCGGGACATGCAACTAAAATTGAAATAACCCTACATAAGGATAACTCGTTAGAGGTTATCGATGATGGTCGTGGTATGCCGGTGGATATTCACCCTGAAGAGGGAATATCCGGAGTAGAGCTTATTCTCACTAAGCTGCACGCGGGCGGTAAGTTCTCTAACGATAACTATCAATTTTCAGGCGGTTTGCACGGGGTTGGTATCTCAGTGGTGAATGCGCTCTCGAGTCGTGTGGAAATTACTGTGAGACGTAGTGGTATTGTCTATGACATTGCCTTCGAGAATGGTGATATGGTCGAAGAGCTGCGGGAGACCGGAACTTGTGGCCGCAGAAACACGGGTACCAGAGTTCATTTCTGGCCCATCCCCAGCTATTTCGATTCAGCTAATTTTTCTGTGTCTAAGCTGACTTATTTATTGAAAGCTAAGGCGGTTCTCTGTCCCGGCCTTAAGATTAAATTCACTAACAAGCAGACGGACGAAGTTCAAGAGTGGTTCTATGAGAGTGGTTTAACTGATTATCTACAATCTTCGGTTAAAGATGCGCTTATGCTGCCTGAAGAGCCCTTTATTGGCAGTTTACAAGGTAATAATGAGGCGGTAGATTGGGCAATTACCTGGTTACCGGAAGGGGGAGAGTATCTTAACGAAAGTTATGTGAATCTTATTCCAACTCCCTTAGGTGGTACTCATGTGAATGGCTTCAGGCAAGGTCTGCTCGAGTCAATGCGTGAATTTTGTGAATTTCGTAACCTGATGCCCAGAGGCGTTAAACTAACCCCTGAGGATATCTGGGATCGCAGCAGTTTTATCTTGTCTATCAAGTTACTTGATCCGCAATTTTCCGGCCAGACCAAGGAAAAACTCTCCAGTCGTCAGAGTGCAGCGTTCGTTTCAGGCATTGTCAGAGATGCATTTAGCCTCTGGCTTAATACGAATACCGAGCAGGCTATGGCGTTGGCGGAGATGTGCATCAATAATGCTCATAAGCGCTTAAAGTCGGCTAAGAAGGTGGCCCGTAAGAAGGTGACGTCTGGTCCGGCACTGCCGGGTAAGTTGACCGATTGTAGTGGTCAAGACCCTATGCGTGGAGAGCTGTTTCTGGTGGAGGGAGACTCGGCGGGAGGCAGTGCGAAACAGGCTCGTGATCGAGAGTTTCAAGCTATTATGCCTCTGCGAGGTAAAATTCTTAATACTTGGGAAGTGGATGCCAGTCAGGTATTAGCGTCTCAGGAAGTACACGATATCTCGGTCGCGATAGGCTGTGATCCCGATTGCAGTGATATTTCCGAACTAAGGTATGGAAAAATCTGTATCTTAGCCGATGCCGATTCAGATGGACTGCATATTGCGACCTTGTTATGTGCTCTGTTTATGAAGCACTACAAAATTTTAGTCGAAAAGGGCCATATCTATGTGGCTATGCCACCTCTGTTTCGTATCGATGTAGGCAAAGAGATTTTTTATGCGTTAGACGAAGCGGAAAAGCAAGGCATACTGGATCGTATTGCTGCCGAGAAGAAGAAAGGTAAGGTTCAGGTGACTCGATTCAAGGGGCTGGGTGAGATGAATCCACTTCAGTTACGAGAAACCACCATGGACCCTAATACACGTCGTTTAGTGCAGTTGACCATAGATGATGTTGAAGACACCATAGCGCTTATGGATATGTTACTGGCCAAGAAACGCTCTGGTGATCGTAAGATATGGTTAGAATCTAAAGGTGATCTTGCTGATATTTAGTGAAATGCCTCCAGTCATTAGAATAATTAGAATAATTAGGCTTATAAAAAATAATGTTGTTGAATCAGAAAAAAAATCAACGAAGGTGGAGCTTACTGTTAGCTTATGTCGCAGTGCTGTTTAGCCCAAATTTACTGGCCACACAGCCCATGATGATCACTGTGACCAAAGGTTTCGGCTTAACCCTCTATGCCTCTGGACTTGGTGATGCTAAGCAGATGGCGTTGGGAGATAAGGGCACGCTATTTGTGGGTTCCCATAAGAAGGGCACCATAGTGGCTCTGGTCGATAGCAATGCCGATGGCCGAGTCGATAAGCGCTACACGGTAGCCAAAGGCTTAGATAATCCTGAAGCCATCGCCTTTCATCTTGGTGATCTTTATGTCGCCGTCGATGAAAAGATAGTTAGGTTTGTCGATATTGAGAACCGCTTGCGCCGCCCCGGACGGGGCAAGGAGGTCTATGACCGCCTCCCAGGACAGACCAATAAGAGCCGACGTGCGATGCACTTTGGCCCGGATGGTCGCTTGTATGTTGCTGTCGGTGCACCCTGTAATGTGTGTGAGGCTGTAGCGCCTTTCGGCAGTATTATCGCCATCGATATGGAGACCGGCAGTAGTGAGCAAGTCGCAACGGGCATTCGCAGTGTGACGGGCTTCGATTGGTCGCCTACGGATGATGCCTTATGGTTTGCCGATCTAGGGCGAGATTGGATGGGAGACAGACTTCCTCCCGATGAGATTAACCGGCTGGAAAAAACCGGGGAGCACTTTGGTTTTCCCTATATTCACGCCGCTTCGGTCATAGAGCCTGCCTACGATAAACCTAAGAACCTGAAGATCACTTTGCCTAATTTCGAATTACCAGCTCACGTCTCCCCAATGGGCTTGCATTTTTATCGCGGTCAGGCGTTTCCTGCTAAATATCATAATCAGATGTTTGTCGCCGAGAATGGTTCCTGGAATCGTTCGAGTAAAATTGGTTACCAGGTGGTGATGTTAGAGATTGAACAGCAGAAAGTCGTCAAGCGCAGTACTGTGGTCAGCTTCTTAGATGGCGGCTTTCCCGTAGCTAGGCCTTACGCTTTATTAACGGCTCCCGATGGAGCCATGTATATATCAGATGATCTTAAAGGCAATATTTACCGTTTGTATTACAAAGATATTGTTAAGAAAGAAACAGAACAAGCTGCGCAAGCAGAGGAAAATGAAAAATGAGTGATGCGATAGATTTAAGTCTCGATGGCGTAGAGCAGATGTCGATGCGCCGTTTCACGGAAGATGCTTATCTAAACTATTCAATGTACGTCATCATGGACCGGGCCTTGCCACATATTGGTGACGGATTGAAACCGGTTCAGCGTCGTATCATCTATGCCATGAGTGAGTTGGGCCTATCGGCTCAGTCTAAACATAAGAAATCAGCCCGTACCGTAGGTGATGTGTTAGGTAAATACCATCCCCATGGAGATAGTGCCTGTTATGAGGCTATGGTACTGATGGCGCAGCCTTTCTCATACCGATATCCCTTGGTCGATGGTCAGGGGAACTGGGGAGCACCGGATGATCCCAAATCATTCGCCGCCATGCGTTATACCGAAGCGAGATTATCGAAGTTTTCAGAGGTCCTGCTCAGTGAGCTAGGCCAAGGTACTGTCGATTGGGGAATTAACTTCGACGGCACGATGAAAGAGCCATTGGTGCTACCGTCTCGTCTGCCTCATATTTTGCTCAATGGTATTACCGGCATAGCCGTGGGTATGGCGACAGATGTACCGCCACACAACACCCGTGAATTAGTGGCTGCCTGTGTCGAATTACTGGATAACCCTAAAGCAGATCTCGAGCGCTTGATGGAGTTTGTGCCTGGACCCGACTATCCAACTGAGGCGGAGATCATTACCCCCAGGGCGGATATCACTAAGATCTATTCGACAGGTAAAGGTTCGATAAAGGCGCGAGCCGTTTATGCTGTTGAGAGTGGCGAAATCGTCATCACCGCTTTGCCACATCAGGCCAGTGGCGGCAAGATTTTAGAACAGATTGCCGCGCAGATGCAGGCCAAGAAACTACCTATGGTAGTCGATCTCAGGGATGAATCTGACCATGAGAATCCGGTTCGTATCATTGTGGTGCCGCGCTCAAATCGTGTCGATTGTGATCAACTGATGGCCCACCTTTTTGCGACGACGGATCTGCAGAAAAATTTCCGAGTGAACCTGAATATTCTGGGGCTGAACGGTCGGCCTCAAGTCAAAGGGCTTAAACAGATCCTCACTGAATGGTTGGAGTTTCGTTTAACGACTGTGACTCGAAGAATCACCCACAGGTTGGATAAGGTCTTAGCCAGGTTACATATTTTAGATGCCTTGATGGTTGCCTTCCTTAATATCGACGAGGTGATCGAGATCATCCGCTATAAGGAGAATCCTAAGGCTGAATTGATGTCACGGTTCCAAATCACCGAGATTCAAGCCGATGCTATTTTAGATCTTAAGTTACGCCATCTGGCCAAGCTTGAAGAGGTGAAGATCAAATCGGAGCAGAATGAGCTGGAAGTCGAGCGAGACAAGCTAGAGTTGCTGCTTAGTTCAGATAGACGCCTGAAGACCTTAATTAAGAAAGAGTTAAAGCAAGATGGTGAGACCTATGGCGATGATAGACGTTCTCCTCTGGTGGAGCGTACCGAGTCTAAAGCCCTGACTGAGCAAGAGTTAGCTCCGGTAGAGGCCGTGACTGTCGTTTTGTCTGAGAAAGGTTGGGTCCGCTGCGCCAAGGGACATGATATCGATGGTAATACTCTGTCTTACAAGTCCGGTGATGGTTTTCTCTGTTCTGCGGTAGGTCGAAGCAATCAGCCTTCGGTATTTATAGGCTCAACCGGTAGAGCGTTTGCCACCGAGACTCATACCTTGCCTTCGGCGAGAAGCCAAGGAGAGCCAATAACCACACGTTTTAATCTGTCACCCGGCGAGGTGATGGAGCATCTCTTGCTTGGGGATGATGAGAAGTTCTATCTGTTGGCATCGGATGCTGGCTATGGGTTTGTTGGCTCATATAAAGATATGGTGTCCAGGAATAAAGCCGGTAAAGCCCTGCTCAGCCTACCGGCTAACGCTAAAGTGATTAAGCCTCAGTTGGTGGATAAGTCGAAAGTCGAGTCGATTCTGGCTATCACCAATGAAGGCAGAATGTTGTTATTCTCTATGGAAGCCCTGCCCCAGCTATCTAAGGGCAAGGGCAATAAGATCATAGGTATCCCAACTGAAAAAGCGAAGAATAGAGAAGAGTTGCTAATCCACCTGCATGTGGTACCCGAAGATACCTCAGTGACTCTCTGGGCAGGTAAGCGCAAGCTAACCCTGAAACCAAGCGATTTGGAGCATTATCGTGGTGAGCGAGGCCGGAGAGGGGCGAAACTGCCACGGGGATTACAACGTGTCGATAGTGTAGAGCTAGGCGATGGTAATAGTGAGGCTAGCGACTAAGCTAGTCTCTAGCCAGAAATAAAAAAAGCTGCCGATGGCAGCTTTTTATTTATATCAATTGGGAGAATTAGTTCGTTGCTTATCAGGCCACTTCGTAAAAGTTGGGCTCTATGTCCAGTTGTCTCTGGATTATTTGGCCAGCCATCTTAGTACATTTACCGCATTGACTCCCTACACCCAAACGCTTTTTCACATCAGCAAGTGAGACATCACCCTGGCTAACGGCTTCTTTTATTTGTGTATCGGTAACGGCGAAGCAAAGACAAACGTACATTGAGATAGGCCCCCTAATGAGATGACCGAATTATAAATGAAAATGATTCTCAATGCTAATATCAAAAATGTATAAGTCAAATATGAATCTGTGTGAGGGGGTTATACCAAAGTGTGAACGGCTGCTAAAAAAAGGAAAAACTGGCGCTTCTGACTATTCGATATAGAATTTATAATACCCTGAATAAAATTCGAGCTGCTAGGTGCGTGATTGGGTCCGATAAAGGAATGGAACTAATCGCACAAAACATTCTTTGGAGTGAAAAATGAGACAAAACCTGCCTGTTACCCAAAAAAATTATGACTATCCTTCAGACTGGATCTTGTTATCAACGACAGATACTTCGAGCGTGATCAAGTATGCCAATCACTCATTTTGTGAGGTGGCAGGCTTCAGCTTAGATGAGCTGATGGGCGAGCCCCATAATTTGGTCCGCCATCCGGACATGCCACCACAAGCCTTCGAAGATCTCTGGAACACGATCAATGGTGGTAATCCCTGGAAAGGCTTAGTAAAAAACCGCTGTGCTAATGGTGATCACTACTGGGTGGATGCCTTTGTTACTCCAATAGCAGAGAATGGCAAGGTGATCGAGTTTCAATCTATCAGATCTAAGCCTAAGAATGAGCAGGTACAAAGAGCCGAAGAGGCTTATAAGGAGCTTAACGAGAAGGGAAGGGTATCTAAGCTTAAACGTGTTCTGAGTCTGTCGATGAAACTAGCCTTGTTAGCATGTTTCTCCCTATTGCCTATGCTGTATTTAGCTATTGAATCGGGTGTACTGGGTATTGGGTTGTTACTTATCACTTTAATGGCCTTGTTTATCGGTGGAAATCTCGTATTGTCTCGTTTTAAGGTCATAGTGGATAAATGTAAGGGTATTTATTCCAATCCCTTGATGTCATACCTGTATACAGGATACGTCGATGACGTGGCACAGATAGATCTTGCCTTACAGATGCAAAACTCTGAGATGAAAGCCATGCTTGGCCGGGCGTTGGATTCTTGTGAGCAAACGGCTAAAAAGTCGCTGGAGTCGGTGGCTAAGAGTGAGGATGTGAAAACCAATAGTCATTCGTTAACTAAAGAAGTTGAGCAAGTGGCCACAGCCATGCAGGAGATGACGGCTACACTCGGCGACATGGCTTCTAACTGCTCCGATGCTGCAACCTCATCTCAGGCCGCCTCAGAAGAAGCCGATGCAGGGGATAAAATCGTGTCTCAAACTATATCATCGATTCAGTCCTTATCGGAGCAACTGACCAATACCTCTGAAGTGATCACCGAACTCGAAGAGCAGAGTAAGGGGATTGGAACCGTGCTAGATGTGATTCAGAGTATCGCAGAGCAGACAAATCTATTGGCGCTTAATGCGGCTATCGAGGCGGCTAGAGCCGGGGAACAGGGACGAGGCTTTGCCGTTGTTGCCGATGAAGTCAGGGCGTTGGCAAAGAGGACTCATGAATCGACCACAGAAATTCAAACTATGATTAACTTGTTGCAGCAAGGTACGGGCAAGGCTGTACACAGTGTGCATCAAGGCGTCGATTCTGCTCAGTTATGTTCAGAGCAAGCGGATCAGGCTGGCAGTGCGCTGCGAACCATAAGGGATGCGGTGGCATCCATTACCGATATGACTCACCACATTGCCAGCGCGGTAGAGGAGCAGTCCAGTGTGGCCGTTGAGGTCAATCGAAGTGTGGTTACAATTTCAGAACTTAATGGCTCGAGTAATGATCTAGGGGATGAGATGGTGGGCATAAATCATGAGGTTGTCGATAATATCAATTCACAGAAGATGTTGGTCGAGCAGTTCCTGAAGCGTAGTCAGAAGCAGATGTAATCTAATTGCTAAAAGCTGTAATTGAGCTTGGTAATTTGCTATGAATCGCTATTGTGATTAGTTGTTTGGCTAGTAACCGCGTTCGAAGTTGACTTCATAGGAGAGCCGCTCGCCTCTTAGCAGTTTATGGTAGTTATCGGCAAAGATCTCGACCACCTGCTCGGGAAAACTAGGGGCGGCAATGTGTGGTGTGATGATAACATTGTCCAGTGACCATATGGGGTGATGTTGGGGCAATGGCTCCTGGTTGAAGACATCTAATATTGCATTCTGGCCGCTGTTTTCTTTTAGCTGTAAGTACAGAGCATCGAGATCCAGTACATCTCCTCTTCCGAGGTTAAATAAAATACCATTGGGTTTTATCAGTGATAAGGTCTGGGCGTTGAGCGTTCCTCTCGTATCTGGCGTGCTTGGAAGTATGCTGGCAATAGCATCAGCCTGAGGCAGATAGTGGGGCAGATTTGATAGGGTATTGACATCATCGAAACCAATCGTTGGCTTAGCACCTCGGTTTATCCCTGTGACATGCATGCCAAAATGCTTCGCTGTTTTGGCTATATGTTTGGCTATATTGCCCGTTCCAAGCAGAAGTAAATGTTGACCTTGAAGGGTCTTGAAGCTGCCTGGGTGCCAAATTTTCTGCGCTTGTTGCGATCTGTATAGCGTGTGTTCTCTCTGGTGAGCAAGCAGGTATCCAAACAAGTATTCGCTCATCAAGGGGCCGAATATTCCCCTGACATTGGTCAGCCGATAATCTTTTCTTTGGCGCGGCTTGACCAAGGCATCGACGCCAGCTTCGGTCGATTGCATCCAGATGATATGCTTCCCATGAGGCAGTAACGGTGCGGCGAGAGAAGGCTCTGCCAGCCAAATATTGGCTTGTGAAATCTGATGGGTTTCATCACCCAGAATTTCAACCTCTGGCAGATGACAGGATTCCAGTAAAGATCTATATCGCTCATTATCACCGGTGAGTAATAGTAGCTTGTATCTCATCTTCACTCCCCTTATTCTACTGAATGATTCTGTCTATGGACCAATTAAGGACCCGAGTGTGGAACATATTATTTCAGTATTTCATCAAGTTGGGTCTTTGCTCTATCCTTGGCTCAATGAGATTTCAACAGCCATTATTGCTTGCTTCTTGATTGTGTTTGGCGCTGATATTAATCGGCTGTTAAGCCGGAAGTTGATCGGACGATCATTTGTATTACGTACGTTAGTCTTTGTTTTGATCAATGCATTTGGTTATGGGCTGTTAATTGTGACTGCTAGTCCCATTCTTGCTAACAAAATGGCTCAAGTGTCGGCCCATTGGTTGTTATTTCTCATCATCGGCTTCTTTATATTTATTGGTATTTGGGCTCAGCGACATAGGAAAATTTAGCCGAGTTTACATATAGTTTAGGTTGCGAGTGAGTTTTTGCGCGACAAATTCCGTTTTCATTGTGAGCATCAAGTTAGTGGTACTGGGACTCATTTCCAGTCGAGGTTTAACTAAGACCCTGGTTATATCAGGCTTAAGCTTGCAGAGCCTTCATGGCTCTATCCGGGAAGTTAGTAAATATGCCATCTACCCCCATTTTCTGTAACTGAGTCATATCCGATTCATTATCGACTGTGTATACAAAGACTTTTAGCCCACGTGACTGAGCTTGTGTCACACAGTCTTGAGTGAGGAAACTGAGACTCAGATGAAGTGAGTATGCATCGAGCCGGCTGGTTGTTTCCTGACTATTCAAAGCAACACCTTCGAATAAAGGTGCCAGCAGAGCTTGAGGAAAACGCTGGCGGAATGTTGCCAGGAACCCGTGGTGAAAGGATGAAATAATTAGCTTGTCTGTGGAGAAATTTAATTGATTGATTAGCTTAGGGTAAGTATCGATAAATATCTCTAAGCAGTTCATTCCTTTGAGTTCTATGTTAACCAGGCAGTTATGCTGGTTTAGATAGCTCATCACCTGCCAAAGAGTGGGGATAGGTTCACCGTCGACTCTGAGGGAGTCGAGATAACTGCGACTCACCTCTTCTATTAAGCCTGTGCCATTGCTCTTGTTATCTAAGCGACGGTCGTGGAAAACATAGAGTTCACCTTCAACATTATGAATATCGAACTCGATGGCACGCGCGCCTAATTCGATCGCTTTTTTCATGGCCGCCAGAGTATTTTCCGGCGCGTATCCACTGGCACCTCTATGGGCAAAAATAATCATTAGCTTCTGATGACTCCCTGAGCTTCTTTACTCTGAGTGTTATTGATATGTACTTCCAGTTGTGGATATGCGAGTTCCAGTTGGTTTTCTTGAAGTTTCTTACTGATGGCTTTATGTAATTTATGACGAAGAGGCCAACGGGTATTCATATCTTTGGCATAGGCTCTGACTTCATAGTCTTGGGTGTGTTTACCAAATCCCGCAAACCAGACTTCAGGCTCAGGGCTTTCTAATGCATCATCACATCCTTTTACAGCTTGATATAGAGCCGCTTCGACCCTAGCGGGATCAGAGTCTCTCGCGACAGAAACATAGACGATAACGCGTGTGATAGGGTCTGAGAGGGACCAGTTGATGAGTTGTTCGGTAATAAACGCCTTGTTGGGGATGATGATCTCTTTCCTATCCCAGTCAATGATGGTCGTTGCACGGATTTGAATTTTACTCACGGTACCCGTGAGATCCCGTATGGTCACTGTGTCACCAATTCTCACCGGCTTTTCGAATAAGATGATCAAGCCTGAGATGAAGTTAGCAAAGATCTCTTGTAATCCAAAACCTAGTCCCAGAGAGAGTGCAGCTACTAGCCACTGTAACTTGGACCATTCCATACCTAAAGTTGAAAAGCCACTCAAGATACCGAAAAACACGACTAGATAGCGACTCATTGTGGTGATGGCAAAGCCGGTTCCCTGACTCAAATCGAGTCGCTGCAATATGGTGAGCTCGAGTAAACCGGGGAGGTTAGTGGCTATCATCAGTGAGAAGCCGACTATGACCAGCCCGAGTAGTAATGATTTTAAGGTAATAGGGAGCTGTTGCTCGATGCCGTTAACCAGAGAGTTGCTGGTCCAGAGAGTCACGCCATCGAGTAATGAGAATAATGCGGTGTGGGTCTGAGTCCAGAGGCCGATTAAACTTGCTAAGAAAGCCAGTAGTAATAGTGAACGCACCAGTCCCAGAGATTGGCTGGATATGGTTTCCAGATCGACAACTGGCTCTTCATAGGTGTCGAGGGGGTCGGTATTGCTTTGTGGATCTTCATCTCGCTCACGTTGAAGCAATATCTCTGCGCGTCTGGCTTTGGCACGATCGAAGGCGATGCGTCTTCTTTCGATGAGCATCCAACGTTTTATCAGTTGATAGAGCAACATGAAGCCTAAAGATATTAACAGGGAAAGTTGCAGTTGTAGTAGTACCTGAAATGCCGTGTAGTAATAACCTCTAAAAGCTAGGATGGCACAGACCGGAGGGACGAGTAGCAGCACCGACCATAGAAATCTTTGGAGTAATTTTTTATTTTTGTCATCTTGGTGCTGATGCTTATTTTTCTTAGATAAGGATAAGATATCTTTATAGAATCCAAACAGGAAAAGACTGAAAATAATGAAGGCGCCACGGCCAATGCTATTTCTCAGTACTGAATTATCGATAAATTCGGTAAATCCCATGATCCAAAAGAAAGGTATCGCCATGATTATGAAGGTTTTAAACCTGAGTTGACCTTGCCTGATTATTTCTTTTTCACCTTTAAAATGACCTATGAGCAGGCCTCGATTCAGTGCGAGAAGATAGGTGAAACGGTAGAGTAGGTAGAGTAAACCTATGACTAACACCCCCATGCCGATTGCCGCGGTTAGGTTCAGACTGGATAAGAGTAAGATGGCACCGGCGGCAATCACTGGCAGTGGTTTAATCACGCAGTAGAGTAGAGAGTTAATCAGGGCCCTGAAGGTGTAGCTGAACAGATCTTGGGTAACATTACCGACAAATGTGATGTCATTGGCCATGGCTGATTTGAACTTAGGTGTTAACAGATCTTGGGCGACTAAACAGAGCACAAACAAGATAATCCACCAAGACCAGTATTCACTCTGTTCATCGAAGGAAACAGAGATGTCAGGCCAAAAAGTTTGGCCCATAAGCCACTTCACACTCTGAAAAAGATCTGTGACCCATAATTTATCGATGGAGTTAGCATTTGGTACCCAAAATAGGTGTTCATTGAGGATACTTTTTAGGGCGATATTCTGTTGGGTTAACTGTTCATATATCACTCTTAAATCTGTGAGCTCACTCAAATAAAGATCTTGGCTCAGCAAGAGTTGCGTGAGCAGGTCATTTTGCGAGGTGAGCAGTCTCATTTGAATCTTAGTTAAAGGCTCATTGGCTAGCTGCTGCTGGTTATTTATCGTGAGCTCTTGCTCTAGTTGATATCTTTCCAGCCTAGCCTGGGCTATTTTTGTTTGTAGTTTATCCTGATTCGGTGGGGCGGGTAGAGATTGCAGCATCTGCAGGAAGCGCTCGCCGAATGCAGAATTTAATTTGATCAGGCCTACCTGTTGTTGGATGTTAGTCAGCTGTTTTGCTTGAACTTGATAGAGGTTTTCGGCAGCTTCTTGTGCGAGAACGGCTCGATTGGTGTCCTTAGTGAGGATTGTTAACTTGTTGGCATAACCTAGGTTTCGCTGACTCAGTTGTTGAGTCAGGGGGGACTGCTCGGCTGAAGTCTCAAAAAGGCTCTTCGCTATAGTGGCATCTGTCTTCTTTTGCCTCTGTTTAGCAGTGGCCTTATTGATCTCTTCGATCAGGCTTTCTTGTTGCGATAGTTGCTGCCTGACCAGCAACATCTGTTGTTGATTGAGGTTGATGCGTTTTTGGCTGCTCGCCTGCTCTGCTTCTAATGTCGCCAAGATTTGAATATAGAGCTGACGCTGTGCCCTAAGCAGCATATCTTGATTGCCGTCAGAGTTATCTATTTGATTTTTTTTATGTTGATTCAGAGATTGTCGAGCAGATGCAATATCAGATGGTAGTTGATTATGCTGCTTGATTAAGTCTGTCACCTTTGTATTGAGTTCAGCTTCTATCTCTTTGAGCTCAGACAGTCTTAAATAGGCGAGGGAAGCCTGCTGAGTGGGATCATTAGTCTTGGACCAAGGGAGAGGTGATTTAGCCTCTTGCAGTTGCCGCTCCAGGCTGAGCTTATGTCCTTGATAGTTATTGACCAGCTTAAGGTGATTTTTTTCTATTAAAACTTGTTCTTCAATACTGTGCTGGATATATGCCAGCTTTTGTTCGGCCGTTAAAGTGGCCGAAGCAGGTTGAGTGAGTCCTAGGCGCTTATTGAGTTCGAGTGGCGAACTTGCGGCTGCACTGAAACCGGTGAATGCCATGAGAAGCAGAAAAATAGTGCGCATAGTTGGAAACATATTCGGATGCAGGTTAGAGAAAGAGTCGGAGATATCTTATCAATAAAAGTGGCTAAATATAGCTTCTTTTTTTTGCATTTTTTTTCAATTTATATCAGAAAATAGAAATATAAATCAAAATCATCATGGTAAGTACCGAACTTCTCACTGACCAGTTAAGAAAAGGAGAGTTACCTGGATGTTTTTTGATGCTTTTGAGTCTCAAAAATGGCGGTTGCGACGACCAATAAACCACCTATTGTTGTCTTGATATCTAGCTGTTCACCTAAGAATAGCAGAGCTAAAACAGCACCATAGAAAGGTTGCAGGCAAGAGACTAAGCTTACAGTTTTGGCACTAAGGTGACGCAAGGCTGCTGTAAAAAGTGCGTGGGGAGCAGCGGTGAATATCACTCCGAGTAATAGTATCAGCCACCAAGTATTTTGTTCTACTTGACTGAACTCTATTGTCTGCCAAGGAGCGAGGAAAAAGACGGCTACACCTGTTTGATAAAACATAGCATGGGGACCAGAATAGGCTGAAAAATATCTCTTATGTAGCAGGTTGCGAGCGGTAAAAAACGCAGCAGATAAGATTCCCAGCGCTATGCCCATAGTAATATCATTACCCAGGTTGGCTTCGGGGATCAGTAGTATGACTCCAAGTAGCACGGCGAGCCCACTAACAATATCACCTCGTTGAATTCGATTACCTGTGAAGATGGGCTCAATTAAGACTGTCATCACGGGGTAAGTGAAGAAGGCTATCATACCTATAGCGACGGAAGAGAGCTGCATAGAGGCAAAATAAGTGACCCAATGTAGGCTTACGACAATGCCTAGGCCCAGGGCGATGAAATAATCTCTAGTGGAGTTGAGTGATAAGTTTTTTTTGCTGACTTTGACTATGCAGGCTAAGACAAAAGCGGCGACTACGCAGCGCAACAGAGTGATATTTAACGCACTGAGTGGAATAAGTTTTGAGAAGAGTGCCGTGCCACCAAATAGCAGCACAGCGAGATGTAACTCTAATAAACCTGATTGTTTATTACTAGCCGTCTGGTTCATTACAACTCCGTATACTGACCAAAAGCTATTTTAGATCAGATTAATCCTCTATTTTTGCGAAAGTCTGACCCATGCGGGTCACGGCTTTTGGCACGACACCGTCGGCAAATTCATCTAAAGCATCTTTAGCGAACAGCATGACAACGGTACTGCCTAGCTTGAACCTTCCCATTTCGGCACCTTTTTCAAGGGTTAATGCCTCTGGCCCCTCGGTCGGGTAATCCCAGGTAAATACTTTTTTACCTCCGGGGGGGGTAATTGTACCTGCCCAGACGGTTTCTATGCTTGCGACTATGGTTGCACCGACTAATACCATGGCAATGGGACCTATTTCGGTCTCAAAAATGGCCACAACACGTTCGTTTCGGGCGAATAGCCCGGGAACATTTGCTGCGGTTAATGGATTGACGGAAAACAACTCACCGGGAACATAAGTCATCTTTGACAAGGTGCCTTTCACTGGCATATGAATTCGGTGATAGTCTTTTGGTGCTAAGTAGATGGTAGCGAAATCACCATCTTCGAAACGTTTGGCATCATCGGCTTGATCACCAAGTAGTGCAAGTGATGAATATTCATGTCCTTTGGCTTGAAATATTTGTCCGTCATTAATAGGACCGCATTGGCTTATCGCGCCATCTACTGGTTGGACAATATAATTTTGATCTTGTGAAAGCGGACGTATACCAGGCTTGAGGGCTCGAGTGAAAAACGCATTAAACGTCTTATAAGCTTCAGGTTCGCTCTGTGCGGCTTCGCTCATATCGATCTTGTATTGCTTAATAAACCATTTTATTCCAGCGGTCGTTACCGAACCTAATTCAGCCGCTGCCAGTTTACCCACCAGGCGAGAGACTAAATGTTTAGGCATGATATATTGCAATGCAATTTTTACTTTATCCACGTGTACTTCCCTTCAAAATATTGCGATTACCCTGTTATTCATCACTGGCTCTAAACTGTCTGGCATGGCGCATTTCATTTAAGCTGGCGATAATTTTATGATAATTGTTGTATCGATCTTCTGCGATTTTGCCATCATGAAATGCTTCGGTGATGGCACAACCAGGATCATTTTTGTGTTTACAGTCTCTGAATTTACAAGTGCCTAGATATTCCCGGAACTCGATAAAACACTCACCCACTCTTTCGGCTGGTAAGTGCCATAGCGCAAATTCTCGAACTCCCGGAGAATCAATCAGATCGCCTCCGCTAGCAAAATGCATTAACTTGGCTGTCGTGGTCGTGTGTTGTCCCAGGCCTGAATTTTGAGAAACATCACCAATTGCTAGCTCGGCATCAGGCATCATAGCGTTAATGATTGATGACTTACCTACACCTGATTGGCCGACAAAAATACTGACTTTTTCATTCAATAAGGCTTTTATGTCATCGACGCCTTGGCCGGTATGACTGCTTATTTGGTAGACTTGATAGCCTATATCTTGATAACGCTTGAGTGCAGCCTCTACTTCAGGGCGATCTTCGTCGGTGAGGAGATCGATCTTATTGAGGACGATTATCGGTGAAATGCCAGTGTCTTCTGCTGCAACTAAATAACGGTCGATTATTTGAGTCGTAAAACTTGGGACAATCGAAGAGACAATCAAGATTTGATCGATATTAGCCGCAATGATCTTGATGCCGTCATAAAGATCTGGCCGCGAAAGCAGCGAATGACGAGGGTGGACGGCTTCGACCACGCCGGCTATCGTGGTCGACATTTCTACAGCCAAACGCACGATCACTTTGTCACCAGTGACCAGACTTTGAATATTACGGCGAATATTACACCGCACAACTTGTCCTGATTCGGTTTCTACATCGGCATGTTGGCCGAAACGAGATATAACAGTTCCGAGCTGTTCTGGCTCAAGTGAACTATCCTGTAATTCAGGGGCATTGCTACCTGAATCTTTCCGTTGTAGCCTTTTCTCTTGATTGGCTCGCATACGGCGTCTTTGACCCTGACTTAGGGGTTTCTTTTTACTCACAGTTTTGTCATCGTAAATAAGGTGATTTTGTGTAGCTTAAAAAAGCAGTATGATACACGGTCTTAAACAAAAAAGCCTGAATTTAGGCAAACAGGAAGAATAAGGCAGATCTATGGTTGCAGATGCAAACAATCTCATTTGGGTAGATTTAGAGATGACTGGGTTAGATCCAGAGACCGATAGGGTCATAGAGATCGCAACAATAGTGACAGATAAAGAGTTAAATATTCTTGCTGAAGGGCCTGTTATTGCGATTCATCAGACTGATGAACAGCTCGCTATAATGGACGATTGGAACCAAAAGCATCATGGGGAGTCAGGATTAGTCAAGCGAGTGCGCAGCAGTCAATATAGTGAAGACGATGCCATTGCCATGACGATAGAGTTTATTTCTCAATATGTTCCTCAAGGCACATCACCTATGTGTGGTAACAGCATAGGTCAAGATCGACGTTTTATGAACCGGTACATGCCAAAGCTAGAAGATTACTTTCACTATCGTAATATAGATGTAAGTACTATCAAGGAGCTAACCAGGCGTTGGAAGCCAGAGCTTATGGATGGGTTTACTAAGCAGGGAACCCATAAGGCACTCGTGGATATCCAGGAGTCTATTGCCGAATTGCAGTATTATCGCGCAAAAGTATTCAAAATTTGACCAAACAGACATTTATTTTCAAGAAGGGGTTGCAGCAATATGAAATTCTCATATAATGCGGCCTCAACTTTTGCTGACAAGTAAGTTAGTAAATAGTATGAATGCGACATTAGCTCAGTTGGTAGAGCGATACCTTGCCAAGGTATAGGTCATCGGTTCGAACCCGATATGTCGCTCCAAATTTAAAAGATTGAAAGCGGCATTCGCTCAGTTGATTACTTGAAAGAGTTGATACCTTTTTTTGCCAAGGTATAGGTCATCGGTTCGAATCCACTCTTTATGTGAAGAATGGTCGCTCCAATTTAAAAACGTTTTGGATACGCCAAATATTCGAGACTAAAAATTTTAAGCGACATTAGCTCAGTTGTTAAAGGCAGAAAGACGATACTTTTAGTGATGTTTACAGTTGAAGTTGTTCGAAAGAAAGATTTGCGACATTAGCTCAGTTGGTAGAGCGATACCTTGCCAAGGTATAGGTCATCGGTTCGAACCCGATATGTCGCTCCAATTTAAAAGATTATGCGACATTAGCTCAGTTGACTCTTTTGTTTAGAGCAAAAGGGCGATACCTTACCAAGGTATCGGTCATCGGTTGTTTGTTTCGAACTCGATATGTCGTTTCAATCTAGATTTAAAGATTTACCAAGGTCTTTAAGAAAAAGTTTTAAGCGACATTAGCTCAGTTGGTAGAGCGATACCTTGCCAAGGTATAGGTCATCGGTTCGAACCCGATATGTCGCTCCAATTTAAAAGATTGAAAGCTGCATTCGCTCAGTTGATTACTTGAAAGAGTTGATACTTTTTTTTGCCAAGGTATAGGTCATCGGTTGTTTTTTTCGAACCTGATATATCGTTTCAATCTCGATTGAAAGATTTACCAAAATCTTTCAATAAGAAAGTTTTAAGCGACATTAGCTCAGTTGGTAGAGCGATACCTTGCCAAGGTATAGGTCATCGGTTCGAACCCGATATGTCGCTCCAATTTCCTTCTTACTAAAAACTCCAGTCTCAACATTCCTATTATCTCAGCTTCAATATCTCTGTATTAGAATTCTCAAAACACAAAGTGTACTAACCTTCATTATTCGTTCATAGCTCTCCACAGATCTCATTCCCCTGCTATTTCATGCCTATATCACCTTCTTGCCATTTGCGTGATGAATAGCGAAATTCTTTAACTATTCCTAATGTAGCCAGCCCGGATGTAACAAACTTAGAGCTTGTTCAAGTATTCCATTAGTGTTTGTCCCCATAATGGCTGCAGTAAAAAATTACTTTAGCCAACTTTTGGCAAGATTTTGGAGTGCAAACATGCGATTTCAACAACTAAGTGAACTATTAAGTTATGTTGCTACTTGCCGAGTAGAGATGGCGAAACTCTATAGCAGACTGCAAACCGAGGCGGACTCTACAAGAGTGAAAATGATGCTTGAATATTTCCAGCAGCATCAGAGAGGGGTATCACAGAAGCTGGAAAACTATATTGATTCAGCACCTAAAAAAGTACTGGATACCTGGTATAAAGACATTGTTTTTGAAGATTTTATAAAGAGATGTCACGACACCGTCTTGACAGCAAATATGTCTGAAGAAGATATCTTAGATTTGCACCTGAAATTAGACAATCTATTGATCGATCTTCTGCAGGTAACCGCCGAGCATTCCTCCTCTGTGGATATCGCTGGAACGTTAAATGAGCTTGTGCGTGTCGAGAGAATTCAACAGCAAAGACTGGTTCATAGCAGTATACGTATGGATGACATCTAATATCAATAGGTATTAGACGGCTAAGCTATTTGATAAAGGTGCCTGAGGGTGCCTTTATTGCTTCTCGATAACTTAAGACATATCTTTTATTACTGTCATCAGTTTCCTCTGCAGTTACCTCTTCATTTTGTCATTCATTACATTGTTCTACTCTCCATTCTACTCTCTATTCTTGTTCTCCATTTCTTGTGCCAGATCAAATCATGGTTAAATAGGCACAAGGATGACTGAATCTATTGACGAGTTTAGGTTCTAACTCTACTAATCTTACTTTATATCAATATGATGTACTCATTCACCCTCGAGGAAGATTCGTCATGTTAGAAAATGCTTCGGTACTCCCTTGTGAACTGTATAAGGCTTCACAAATAAGAGAGGCTGAGCTGGGTCTGGTTAGTAGTGGCCTCGCTAGTTATATAGATTTAGTCGAATCAGCTGGCGAGGCGGCCTATCGACAGCTAGTCAAAAGGAAAAACAGTACAACCCCTGTCTTGGTGCTTGCTGGTTACGGTAATAATGGTGCCGATGCCTTCGTCTGTGCGAGATACTTGTTAGAAGCAGGTTTCGATGTCTCCTTGATGGCAGTGTCTAGACCTGTTAATCCCAAAGAGGCTAAGGTGATCGCTGCTGAGTTTATCCATGCTCGTGATGGTTTTAAGGCTGAAGCTGGAGTCATAGAGACTCCAAATATAGAGAAAATAGTGGCGGCGGAAGTCATCATAGATGGTTTATTAGGCCTAGGGTTGAAGGGAGAGCCTAGAGACCCATTTCGAGATATCATTGCTGCGATCAATTGCAGTAAAGCTTGGGTCTTTAGTTTGGATGTACCATCGGGTCTAAATGCCGATACAGGCAGTGGTCTCTGCTCTGTTCAAGCGAATATGACCCTGACCTTTGGCGGTTTGAAGCAAGGCTTGCTGACTGGGCATGCCAGACAATGTGTCGGCGAGTTGGTCTTTGCAGAGCTTGGACTCTTGCCCTATTTGCCAGGATCTAAGGTGACTCGTGTTTCGAGTGATCTCTTCGCCGACATGCTCTCCCCCAGAGCAAGAGATACACATAAAGGTCTTTCGGGGAAAGTCACTGTTATTGGTGGTGATAAGGGCATGGCAGGAGCTATTAGACTGGCGGCAGAAGCTTGCTTAAGAGCGGGTACCGGGTTAGTCACTGTGTTATCAAGGCCTGAGCATCAGCACACGATCAATGCCGGCCGACCGGAATTGATGTTTTGGGGATGTGAGCTAGTCGATATGGAAGTTTATTTCAGACTGGGATGGGCGAACACATTACTCATAGGGCCAGGTTTAGGGAAGCTGGCATGGGGCTATAACCTACTTAAGGCGGTGGGATTGAGTGATAAACCATGCGTACTGGATGCTGATGCCCTTAACTTGCTGAGTGAGGAGCCTTGTAATAATGATAACTGGGTACTGACTCCCCATAGTGGAGAAGCGGCCCGATTACTGGGAATCACTACTGCTGAAGTTGAGCGGGATAGGTTTGCTGCGGTTGAAAATATACAGCAACGATACGGTGGCATTGTTGTCCTAAAAGGTCCAGGAACCTTAGTATATGATGGAAAAGAATGTGTTGTGGCTCCTGTGGGTAACCCTGGTTTAGCGAGCGGAGGTTGTGGGGATGTGCTGTCAGGTATAATTGCTGCATTGATTTCTCAGGGTTTTAGCCTATTCGATGCAGCCATAATGGGGGTTGTGGTTCATGGTGAGGCAGCTGACCGAGCGGCTATTGCAGGAGAGCGTGGTATGCTCGCGAGTGACTTGATGCCCCATATTCGCCCTCTGGTTAATCATCTTTAATTAATGAATTGTCGCTATGTTAGTGAAACCTGTTTAGCTGATAAGCAATTTGGTATAAAGTAGCGGGTTCGAAACAGCTATAAAAAGGGTAAAGTTAATACAATGGCATCGGTTAAAGTTTTTCTAGATAATGAGCAAGATACAGTGGAGCTGGGTAAGCGATTAGCGCACGTCATTACCCCGCCTTTAACACTGAATTTATCGGGTGAACTTGGTGCAGGGAAAACGACTTTAAGCCGAGGCTTGATTCAGGCATTGGGTCATGAAGGAGCGGTAAAGAGCCCAACTTACGCCCTGGTTGAACCCTACGAGTTAGGTGATATTGAGCTATTTCATTTCGATCTATACAGGTTGAGCGATCCCGAAGAGCTTGAATATATGGGTATCAGAGATTATTTCACCGATAAGAGTATATGTCTCGTTGAGTGGCCTGATAGGGGGCATGGATTAATGCCTGTAGCCGATATCAGTATTGCAATTAAATATGTGGGTACTAGCCGAGAAGTTGAAATAACTTCAGGATCAACCAAAGGGCAAGTATTGCTAAGTAAACTTAAATAATAATGATAAAAATCGAAAATCTTCTCAAAGCTATACTTGTGATGCTGACACTAAGTACCTCTTTTGTTGTCCATAGTGCCAACAAGCTAGATGGTGTGCGTATCTGGGCCGCTCCAGAGTCGACTCGAGTCGTTTTCGATCTCACTCATGCACCTAAATATACGCATTTCAATCTGACTAGTCCTTATCGACTCGTCGTCGATCTCAAGGGAACCACGACCTCATTAAATCTCAGCAAATTGGCTAATAACAGTAAATTGGTTAAGAGGGTGAGGATAAGTAAACCGCCTTCTAAGGGGACCTTACGTCTAGTTATCGATCTGGTAAAACCGGTAAAAGCGAACCTATTTTCGCTGCCGCCAACGGCTCCCTATGGAAATCGCTTAGTGGTAGACCTGGATGACAGTCGTTCTTCTGTCACTGTGAGTCAGCCGAGTAAACCGACCCAGAAGCTGAGAGACGTCGTTGTCGCCATAGATGCGGGTCATGGGGGAGACGATCCTGGCTCTATCGGACCATCGGGGATCTATGAGAAAAAAGTGGTACTGGAAATTGCTAAGAAAGTAGCGGCTAAAATCAACGCAACACCGGGCATGAGAGCCGTCATGACTCGCACTGGTGATTACTTTGTGAATCTAAATAAGCGCTCTGAAATTGCCAGAAATAGTAAAGCGGATCTTCTGATTTCAATTCATGCCGACGCATTTACCTCGCCACAACCTAGGGGCGCATCGGTTTGGGTCTTGTCTATGAGGCGTGCGAATAGTGAAATCGGTCGCTGGCTAGAGCATAAAGAGAAGCATTCAGAGCTCTTGGGTGGTGCCGGTGAGATTATCCAAAATACCGATAATGAACAATATTTGGCTATGACCTTGCTGGATATGTCTATGGATAGATCTATGGCTATTAGCCATAACATAGCCGACGATGTACTTGTTAACTTAGGTAAAGTGACCAAACTGCATAAGCACAAGCCTGAATCGGCAAGTTTTGCAGTACTAAAATCACCCGATATCCCTTCCATTTTGGTTGAAACTGGCTTTATCTCTAATCACAAAGAAGAGAGATTGTTGTCTCAAAGACAGCATCAGAATAATATTGCCAATGCGGTACACAAGGGTGTTGTCAAGTATTTCGAGAATAATCCGCCGGTTAATTCTTTGATGGCAAGTAAAGGTTCGCGAAAGCATAATGTTCGCAAGGGTGAATCCCTGTCTGTTATTGCTCACAGGTATCAAGTGTCAGTTACTAGCATTAAGAAAGCCAATAATCTAAAGTCTAACAACATTCGAATCGGTCAAAAGTTAGTTATTCCAAGAGCTTAATTTATCTTAAGTGATCTTGTGAGTTCCCCCTGTTTTGAGAGCTAAAAATTATGACTATTCAGATATTGCCACCTCAGTTAGCTAACCAAATTGCGGCGGGTGAAGTTGTCGAAAGACCGGCTTCAGTCATCAAGGAGTTAGTTGAAAATAGCTTAGATGCTGGTGCGACCCGAGTCGATATAGAGATCGAGAAGGGCGGCAGTAAACTGATTAAAATTCATGATGATGGTTCGGGGATCCCGAAAGAAGAGCTGAGCTTGGCTCTGTCCAGACACGCCACCTCTAAGCTCAGCACCTTAGACGATCTCGATGCTATCTTAAGTTTTGGCTTCCGCGGTGAAGCGTTAGCGAGTATCAGCTCTGTTTCCAGATTAACTTTGACCTCACGCACGGCTGAGCAGAGTGAAGCTTGGCAGGCTTATGCCGAAGGCTCTGATATGGCCGTTAAGGTGATCCCTGCGGCCCACCCAGTAGGTTCAACTGTAGAGGCCGTGGATCTGTTTTTTAATACTCCAGCCAGAAGACGTTTTCTTAAAAGCGACAAGACCGAATTTACTCACATCGATGAGTGGCTTAAACGCATTGCTTTGGTGAGAGGAGACATACATTTCACGTTAAAAAACAATGGCAAGGTAGTGAGAAACTATCGACCGGCAAAAACCTCAGATCAATATCTTCAACGCTTAGCTCAGATTAGTGGTAAGAAGTTTGCGCAGCAGGCACTAGAGGTCAAGTGCGAACATGAAGGTTTGAATTTGTCAGGCTATATTCAGTCGCCCTACTTCGAGGGCCCGGCCAGTGACACCCAATACTTCTATGTGAACGGCAGACTGGTTCGTGACAGACTCGTCAATCATGCTGTTAGACAAGCCTTCGCCGAGCATGTTACCGGAGCTCAGGCTAGCTATGTGCTGATGCTCGAACTCGATCCTCATCAAGTCGATGTCAATGTGCATCCGGCTAAACATGAAGTGAGGTTTCATCAGAGCCGCTATGTCCATGATTATATTTTACAGGCACTGCAATCGGCACTCTCACAAGTCGGCAACCCCGTCTTTTCTGCAGAAGAACAGGGCAACCTAGAGGTTTTCCCAAGCTCTTATCAAGCAGGCGTGCAGGAATCTCAGAGAGTCAACGAACCAGATGGCCGCAAGGTCAGCACTACAGCTCATCTTCCTTTGGATAAAGGGCCAAGTACAAGCCCTGTGGGTTCTCAGCATGAGTATTCGATTGCATCGTCTTCATCCTACTCTGGAAGCAAAAGTGGCTTAAGGCCAAGTTCTACTGCACGCCCACAAGCTGAGTTACCTTCGGCTGCGGCTATCGCTTCTTATGGGGCCTTATTGACCACTCCTGTGGTTCCATCCTTAGGGCGTAGTGAGCTTGCTAATGAGCAGCAAGCCATGCCACCAGTATTGGACGCTAGATATTGGGTGTTAACCCAAGGGGATAAACTCACATTATTATCGATAGAAGCAATTGCCTCCAGACTCTTACAAATAAGCATATTCGCTAAGCTCGATGGCGGCTTGATCAGTCAGCCGCTGCTGATGCCAGTCTCAATACCTATGGATGATGACTGGAAGGAGACGATTGAGCACAGAGAGTTAGTGTTAAGAAAGATAGGAATTGAGCTAACAATTCGCCTAGGGCAGTTGATAATAAAGAAAGTGCCCCCATATTTAAGACAGAGTCAGTTGGTCAGTGTGATCCCCGAGCTATTACAGTGGTTTCGTTTTGAAGAGCCAGGCCAGGAGGCGTTGGCAAGCTGGATTGCCAAGCATTGCGAAATAAATTTCGAGTCTCCGGCTCAAATCTGGCAAGACTTGATGTTAGCGGAACAGAGCCTGAGAGAGGAGTTGATGACGGACGTCATTAGCTTACCCTGGCAAGTTTGGTTGGAAAAAGGGCACTGATTTACTGAGTCTATTTTTTGTTAGGTACTGGAACGTTGGAAGTATATACGAGTGAGTGAAGCGAGTTTACCGAAAATTATTACTCTGATGGGCCCCACAGCCTCAGGGAAAACGGCGTTAGCGATTGAGCTGGTCAAAGAGCACAATTGTGAAATCATCTCCGTCGATTCGGCTCTTATCTATCGTGGCATGGATATAGGCAGCGCTAAACCGACGGCAGAAGAACTCGCGGTAGCGCCGCACAGGTTGATCGATATACGCGACCCTTTGCAGAGTTACTCTGCGGCGGATTTTAGAACCGATGCGCTTAGAGAGATTGCCGATATTGTAAAGTCCGGTAAAACGCCCTTGCTTGTAGGGGGCACCATGCTTTATTTTAAGGCTCTGCTAGAGGGATTATCACCCCTACCGGCAGCCGACGAAGTTATAAGGGCTGAGATCGCCGCTGAAGCACAGACCCATGGGTGGCAACATCTGCATGATGAGTTAACGCGAGTCGATTCGGTTTCGGCCGAGCGTATTCATCCTAATGATCCTCAACGATTATCCAGGGCGTTAGAGGTATTTAGGATCAGTGGTAAAAGTTTAACGCAGCTGACGCAAATTAAGTCTCCTCCTCTGCCATATGAGGTTATTCAATTTGCAATTTCACCGAAAGATCGAAAAGTGTTACATCTTTCTATAGAAGAAAGATTCAAATTGATGTTAAATCAAGGTTTCGTTGAAGAAGTTCGTACGCTTAGGCAGCGAAATGATCTGCATTTAGCGCTTCCCTCAATGAGATGTGTAGGCTATAGGCAGTGCTGGCAGTACCTTGATGGTGACTATGACTATAATACTATGGTCGATAAGGGGGTAATTGCTACTAGGCAATTAGCTAAGCGTCAATTAACATGGTTAAGAGGATGGTCTGAGTTAAATTGGCTGGAAACTGGGTTAGATTCAAATCTAACGAGTGTATTGCGACATTGTCGCTAGCTAATTCATCCTCGCTATATAATACTAAATCTAAACAAGAAAGTTATGTTGTATTAGTTTTACTACTTATTTTTAATAAAAAGGAAATTATAAAATGGCAAAGGGGCAATCTTTACAAGACCCATTTTTGAACGCACTTCGCCGTGAGCGCGTTCCTGTATCAATTTATCTTGTTAATGGTATTAAATTACAAGGACAAGTTGAGTCATTTGACCAATTTGTTATCTTGCTTAAAAACACGGTTAGCCAAATGGTATATAAGCATGCTATTTCTACAGTTGTGCCAGCGCGTCCATTCACTGTAAGCACCCATCACGCGACACCAACTCAAGCCGCTGGCTTTAATGGTCAGCAAGATGAGGCGAGCGAGTAGTTGTTGAGGAGTATGCTTTTTGTTTGATCGTTATGAGGCGGGTGAAAATGCCATTTTGGTACATATCGACTTTGCCGATGAAGACCGTAGGGAAGACTTAGTCGAACTACAATTATTAGTCGATTCGGCAGGTGCTCAGCAAGTCGGTTTGATCACTGCGAGCCGTCGTTCACCGGACCGAAAATTCTTCCTTGGTTCGGGGAAGGCTGATGAGCTCGCTGCTTTGGTCGCAGCGACAGAAGCGAATGTGGTGATTTTTAATCATGCATTGAGTCCTGCTCAAGAGAGAAATATTGAGATGATTTGCCAATGTAGGGTCTTGGACCGTACAGCACTTATCTTAGATATCTTTGCCCAGAGAGCACGCACCTATGAAGGCAAGTTGCAGGTGGAGCTAGCGCAGTTACGCCATATGTCGACTCGTCTAATACGGGGTTGGACTCATCTGGAGCGCCAGAAAGGTGGTATTGGCATGAGAGGACCTGGGGAGACCCAGCTCGAGACTGATAGACGTCTACTCCGTGGCAGAATGAGCACCATCAACAAGCGTCTGGCGAAGGTAGATAAACAGAGAGAACAGAGTCGAAGGGCAAGGCGTCGCAGTGAGCAGCCTACGGTTTCATTAGTCGGTTATACTAATGCGGGTAAATCAACTCTGTTCAACTCGCTTACAGTTTCAGAGGTATATGCTGCAGATCAACTGTTTGCCACCTTAGATCCTACCTTGAGAAAGTTAGAGCTACCGGATGGCGCGATTGTCTTGGCCGATACCGTAGGTTTTATTCGTCACTTGCCTCATGATTTAGTGGCGGCGTTTAAGTCGACGTTACAAGAAACCCGCGAAGCGGATCTGTTACTTCATATTGTCGATTGTCATGATGAGAATATGGGGGATAACTTTGAGCAAGTTCAGTTGGTGCTCAAAGAGATAGGTGCCGATGAAATTCCTCAGCTGATTGTCTGTAATAAGATCGATCTGTTAGAGGATGTCAACCCAAGGATAGATTATAACGACGAAGGTGTACCCACCAGAGTCTGGGTTTCGGCGCAGCAACAAAAAGGCTTAGATCAGCTTAGAGAGGCCATCAACGACATCGTTGGTAGGGCTACTTTGGAGCTGACTTTGCGGATCCCGGCAACAGCCGGGCATTATCTTGGTCAGTTTTACCGACTTGACGCGATACAGCAGAAAGAGTTTGATGATCTGGGGGACTGTATCTTATCTGTTCGTTTATTGGAGGCCGATTGGCTCCGATTAGTGAAGCAGAGCCAAGGGGACTTAGAGGACTTTATTGTCGAAGACTCGGCGGTAGAGTAATTTTTTAATCTCGTTTAATTCATACACCTATGGAGTGATAAATGGCTTGGAACGAGCCCGGTAACAAGGGAAATAAAGACCCTTGGGGAAATAAAAGTGGTAACGATAAGGGACCACCAGATCTAGATGAAGTTTTTCGTAATCTTTCGAAGCGTTTCGGCGGTGGTAAAGGGAATGGTAAGGGGCCTGTTTTTAGTTCATTCGCCCTTATTATTGTCTTAGGCATAGCCGTTGTCGTATGGGGCCTTTCTGGTTTCTATACGGTAAAAGAAGCCGAGAAAGGTGTCGCACTTAGATTTGGTGAGTACATAGGTGAGGTCGATCCTGGTCTTCAATGGAAAGCGACGTTTATCGATGAAGTGTTCCCTGTCAACGTGAATACTGTTCGTTCAATTCCTGCCTCTGGTAGCATGTTGACGACAGATGAAAACGTGGTTTTGGTTGAGCTTGACGTTCAATACCGAGTGACCAGCGCATATAATTTCTTGTTCAGTGCAGTCGATGCGAATGAGAGCTTACGTGAGGCGACGGACAGTGCGCTGCGTTATGTTGTTGGCCATAATAGTATGGATGATATCTTGACCACAGGCCGAGACAAGATCCGTCGTGATACCTGGGAAGAAGTAGAGCGTATTATCGAGCCTTACAAGTTAGGTATTACCATTGTCGATGTGAACTTCCTGCCTGCTCGCCCGCCTGAAGAAGTTAAAGCTTCTTTCGATGATGCGATTTCGGCACAAGAAGATGAGCAAAGGTTCATTCGTGAAGCTGAGGCATATGCCCGTGCTATCGAGCCTAAGGCTCGTGGCCAAGTTCAGCGCATGGAGCAGCAAGCTAAAGCCTATAAAGAACGTGAAGTCTTAGAGGCTAGAGGTAAAGTGGCTAGATTCAGCCTCTTGTTACCTGAGTATAAGGCTGCGCCCGATGTGACACGTGAGCGTTTGTACTTAGACGCTATGCAAATCGTATTGAGCGGCACCAGTAAGGTGCTAGTTGACTCTAAGAATAGCAACAACATGATGTATCTTCCTTTAGATAAGTTGATGCAGAAGAGCCAGTCGAATACTAAGCCTAGAAGTATAAACTCTAGTTCTACTACGAGTTCTTCTTATAGCTCTTCGGCTCAAACTAATGTTCCGTTGGATACACGCCCGACTCGTGGCGAACGTCAGGGGAGGAATTAATCATGGGTAGACTAATAGCGGTTATTGCTGCCGTGCTAGTGGCTGTATTCTTGTCGTCAATTTTAGTGGTTAACGAAGGTGAACGAGCGATCGTTTCACGTTTCGGTAAGATCCTAAAGGATGATGGGATCACTCGTATCTACGCGCCTGGTTTGCACATCAAGATACCTATGATCGATAAGATCAAATTTCTTGATTCACGTATCCAGACTATGGATGGTGCAGCAGACAGATTCGTGACTTCAGAGAAGAAAGATCTTATGGTCGATTCCTATGTGAAGTGGCGTATTAAGGACTTCGAGAAATACTACTTGTCGACTAACGGTGGCATCAAGGCTAACGCCGAGTCGTTACTACAGCGTAAGATCAATAACGACCTTCGCACCGAGTTCGGCCGTCGCACGATTAAGGAGATTGTTTCCGGAAGTCGTGATGAGCTACAACAAGATGCATTGAGAAATGCATCTGAGAGTGCGGCAGACTTAGGCATCGAAGTGGTTGATGTGCGAGTCAAGCAGATTAACTTGCCGGCTAATGTGAGTTCGAGTATCTATCAACGTATGCGTGCAGAACGTACAGCGGTAGCGAAAGAGCACAGAGCACAAGGCATGGAACAGTCTGAGATCATCAAGGCTAAGACAGATGCTTCGGTCACTATCATGTTAGCCGAGGCTCAACGTAAAGCGCTTGAAGTTCGAGGCGAAGGCGATGCGACTGCGGCTAAGATATACGCAGATGCATTTAGCCAAGATCCTGAGTTTTATAGCTTCTTGCGTAGCTTAGAGGCTTATAAGGTCAGTTTCGAAGGTGGTTCGAATGTCATGGTGCTTGAGCCTGACAGTGATTTCTTCAAATATATGAAGAGCCCTTTAGGCAAATAAGTCTATTTGGATGAAAATCCCGGCGTATGCCGGGTTTTTTTTACTTTAAACTTCCAAGTCACTAATTTAGCATCCTATGTTATTTATTTATTTCACTTATCTGTGCATATATGATCTTTAATTCCATAACTAGATGACTATTTAATGCGCTGGAAAGGCTATTTTCCTAACATAGTTAACTTTGTTATTCGATTTACTATGATCTGCTTCTGATTTTTGGCTATAATGAGCCCCGCCTCAAGTTTCGTTTTTGAGTTTTGGGGTAAACCCCCAACTTTAAAAATAATTTAAAACAAAAATTCCAACACTCTCTGGAGATAAGTGGATGAGCAATGCGCCAGTCGATACCGGACGTCGCAGATTTCTGACCGCAGCAACCGCCGTAGTAGGTGGTGTAGGTGCCGTCGCTGTAGCGGTTCCTTTTATAAAGTCATGGAATCCGAGTGCCAAAGCGAAAGCTGCAGGTGCACCGGTTGAAGTAAACATCAGTAAAGTAGAGCCAGGTCAGTTAATCCGTGTCGAATGGCGTGGAAAGCCTGTCTGGGTTGTACGTCGTACTAAAGAGATTTTAACAAATCTTGCCACACTCGACAGTCAACTCCGCGATCCAGCATCGGCAGAAGAACAACAGCCTTCTTATGCTAAAAATGCGGTTCGTTCGATCAATCCGGAGTATTTTATCGCGGTGGGACTATGTACTCACTTAGGTTGTTCTCCTACCTATTTACCGGATACGTTCAGTGAGCAAGTTGAAGGCGTTCCTTCAGGCTTCTATTGCCCGTGTCATGGTTCTAAGTTTGATTTGGCTGGTCGCGTCTTCCAAGGTGTACCAGCACCGTTGAACTTAGTTGTTCCACCACATCAGTATATCGATGAAGGCAATGTCATCATCGGTGTCGATCAAGGGGCAGCGTAATGATTAAGAATCTAGTTGATTGGATCGATGCTCGCATCCCGATGACGGCGACTTATAACCGTCATGTGGGTCAATATGCGACGCCAACAAACTTTAACTTTTGGTACTTCTTCGGCTCACTTGCCATGCTAGTTCTGGTTAACCAGTTACTGACAGGTATCTGGCTGACAATGAACTATGTGCCAACAGCAGAAGGCGCATTCGCGTCAATCGAATACATAATGCGTGATGTCGAGTATGGTTGGTTGCTGCGCTATATGCACTCCACCGGCGCCTCGGCATTCTTCGTGGTGATCTATCTGCATATGTTCCGTGGTCTTATTTACGGATCTTACCAGAAGCCAAGAGAACTACTTTGGTTATTCGGTATGCTTATCTTCCTCGTGCTGATGGCCGAAGCTTTCATGGGCTATCTGCTGCCATGGGGACAGATGTCATACTGGGGCGCTCAGGTTATTATCTCATTGTTCGGTGCCATCCCCTTTATTGGTGATGACCTGACACTCTGGATACGTGGTGACTTCGTTGTCTCCGGCGCGACTCTGAACCGCTTCTTCGCGCTGCATGTTATTGCACTGCCTTTGGTCTTAGTTGTCTTGGTGTTCCTGCACTTGATTGCCTTGCACGAAGTGGGTTCAAATAACCCGGATGGTATCGAGATCAAGAAGAATAAGGATGAAAATGGATGGCCTGTCGATGGTATCCCATTCCACCCTTACTACACAGTCAAAGACATTTTTGGCACCGCTGGCTTCCTGATTGTCTTCTGTTATGTGCTCTTCTTTATGCCTGAAGGTGGCGGTTACTTCCTCGAAGGACCAAACTTCGAAGCGGCTAACTCGATGAAGACCCCAGAGCATATTGCACCGGTTTGGTATTTCACGCCTTTCTACGCGATATTACGTGCGATTCCCGATAAGCTGATCGGTGTAATGGGCATGGGACTAGCGATTGCTGTACTGTTTGTACTGCCTTGGTTAGATCGTTGTAAGGTTAAGTCTGTTCGTTACCGTAGCCTGACACATAAGCTGAACTTAGCTCAGTTTGCGATTTCATTCGTCATCCTTGGTTATTTAGGTGCTGTTCCGGCGACGCCTGAGCTAACGATTGCTGCGCGTATCTTTACTCTGACTTACTTCGGCTTCTTCTTCTTCCTTTGGCTCTACAGTAAGAACGAGAAGACTAAACCTGTACCAGAGAGGTTGACTCACTAATGAAAAAATTACTTATTGCATTAGTTGCCTTAGTACCCACATTGGCATTTGCTTCGGGTTCGTCGGTCCATCTAGAGAGTGCTAACATAGATCTCAATGACACAGAGTCATTACAACGTGGTCTTGATTTGTTCCAGCACAACTGTGCGGGTTGTCATAGCACTCAATATCAGAGATACAGCCGAGTAGCCGATGATTTAGGTATTTCTCTCGACGACATGCGTACAAAATACATGTTCGATAAAGATGCTAAGCCTGGCGACCTGATGGAAAATTCGATTCCAGAAGATGCTGCGGCTAAGTGGTTTGGTGCAACGCCACCAGATCTCACCTTGGTCGCCCGTGTTCGTGGTGAAGATTGGATCTACACTTACCTTAAAGGTTTCTATAAAGATGAGAATCGTCCATTTGGCGTGAACAATATCGTGTTCCCGTCGGTGGGTATGCCTCATGTGCTTGAGCATCTGCAAGGCATCCCGGTTAAGCAAGATGATGGTACGCTAGTTGCGACTGGTGGATCTCTGAATGCCGAAGAATATGACCAAGTGGTTCGTGATATCACCGGCTTCCTGGTTTACTCTGGCGACCCGGTAAAACTTGAGCGTGAAAGCTTAGGTTTATGGGTGATGGGCTTCCTGTTTATCTTCTTCGTGTTAGCTTACTTGTTGAAGAAAGAATACTGGAGAGATGTACACTAACCCCTTTAAAGGTTAGAATGTATCATCCGCATATTGTAAACGGGGGGCATTGCCCCTCGTTTGCTTTCTGTTTTTTGCTTTTGACATCAAATTCCCGGAGGGTATCAATGGCTGTTGCTGCCAATAAACGCTCAATCATGACCCTGTATTCAGGTGCTGACGATCTTTATAGTCACCAAGTTCGTATCGTCTTGGCTGAGAAAGGAGTCACCGTCGATGTACTGGAGGCGGACCCAAGTGAGATGCCTGAAGATCTGATCGAGCTAAACCCATACAATACAGTTCCTACTCTGGTCGATCGTGAATTAATACTTTATAACTCACGTATCATCATGGAGTACTTGGACGAGCGTTTCCCGCATCCACCACTTATGCCTGTATACCCGGTTTCGCGTGGCCAGACTCGTTTGATGATGCACCGCATCGAAAATGATTGGTATTCGCTGGTTGAGCGAATCCGAAGTGGCGATCGTGCCGATGCGGCTCGTAAAGAGTTGCAGGAAAGCTTAACTGCAATTGCACCGATATTTACCGAGATGCCTTACTTTATGGCTGAAGAGTTCGGCCTAGCCGACTGTTATTTGGGGCCATTATTATGGCGCCTACCTGTACTGGGAATCGAATTAGATAACCGTGCGGCTAAAGAAGTAAAAGCCTATATGACACGTCTATTCGATCGTGAATCATTTAAAGCTTCTCTTACTGAGACCGAGCGCGAAATGCGCATGGGTATCTAATGAAGCCTATGACACCAAATCGCCCATACTTGTTGCAAGCATATTATGATTGGTTGATGGATAATGATCTTACCCCACATGTCGTCGTTGACGCTTATGTGCCGGGGACTCAGGTTCCACAACAATATGTGAAAGATGGTCAGATTGTGCTCAATATCACATCGACCGCTGTAGGTAACCTACAGATAGGTCACGATTTTATTGAGTTTAATGCTCGCTTTGGTGGTGTTCCTCAGCAGGTTGTCTTGCCTATGGCTGCGATTGTAGCAATATATGCGAGAGAGAATGGTGCCGGAACAGTCTTCGATATGGAAGATGCTTATCAAGTCGAGGCTGAGTCTGAAGAAGCTGGTTTATCTGTGGTGAAGCCTGAACAAGCCCCATTAACAGATACAAAGAGTGAGTTATCGTCTGTCGAGTCTTCACTAGGTGATACTCCAGCAGCTGACTCTCCTTCTGATAAGACGTCGCCAGATCCAGAGCCTAAGCGTCGAGGTCATCTGACACTTGTTAAGTAATACTTACATGTGAATCACTAAAGCCAGTCATATGACTGGCTTTTTTATTATTTGTGGCTGTGATAGCATCTGCCGCCGGCTTTAATTGTTAGGAAAAACTTGTTCCATGTTGTTGATGATCGATAACTACGATTCTTTTACTTTTAACTTAGTGCAGTACTTTCAGCAACTAGGTCAAGAGATCTTGGTTAAGCGTAACGATGAGATCACCTTGGAAGAGATAGAGGCTTTAAATCCTTCATATTTGGTTATCTCTCCCGGACCGTGCACACCGAATGAGGCTGGGATATCTCTTGCTGCTATCGAGTATTTCTCGGGGAAACTGCCGATATTAGGTGTTTGTCTTGGCCATCAGGCTATCGCTCAGGTATTCGGTGCCAAGGTTATTCGGGCTCAGCGAGTCATGCACGGTAAGACAAGTCTGATTAACCATACAAATACTCGTCTATTTTCCTCCCTGAACGACCCCTTGACTGTGACACGTTATCACTCATTGATTGTTGAAACTATACCCGCAGATTTCATCTTAGATGCCTGGTTCGATGATCCTGTGCATGGAAGAGAGATCATGGCCATGAGTCATAAAAGCCTGCCTATATTAGGTGTTCAGTTTCACCCTGAATCTGTACTCACTCAGCAGGGACTTGAGCTATTACAGAATTTTCTCGATCTAGGTACTCAAACCAGAACTTGCTAGCCTTGATGGTTTTCCTGCCTTTATTACTTTCTTTGCAGATTCATGAATCCTAAAACTTGTTAGCTTGTTACAAGTTTTCTAAAAAACACTAACTAATCCTTATCCCTTTTGTGATATAAATATTTGCAAAATAATATCAATGACCAAGTATGGCTTACTTATTAGTAGCGAGTCAGGATCATTGAAATAACAGAAGGAAGGATAATGACAGGTTTGCTGCGAAATTCAGCTCTTAGTGTACTCACAATCGCCATCTTAAGTGGTTGTGCGGTATCAGACTCTAACTCTAATACTCAGTCTCTTGCCCAAGTGAATCAAGCCGTGGTCAATCCGGCACTCGCAACCCCTCCTCAAGTCGATGAGCTACTCACGCTAAATCAGATCATGGCAGATCCTGATTGGATGGGGCTATTCGCCAAGGGGGCCTATTGGAGTGATGACAGCCAGTCAGTGTATTTTGCCCGTCAAGCACACGCTTCACCTATCAAAGACTATTACAATCAAGGCGTGGATCAAGCAATTGCTTCCCCGTTATCGCTAAATCAGCTTCATCTTGCAGATCAGCAAGATGGAGTTATCGATCGAGAAAAGACACGTAAAGCCTATATCTATCAAGGTAACCTGTTCGTTAAGGAGTTGGCTTCGGAAAAGATCTCTCAGTTAACCAGGCAGAACACTAACGTCGATGGAGTTCGTTTCCTCGATGGCGGTGACTTAGCTTTTTGGCAAGGCGATCAGATATTTCGAATTCATCAAGATAGCGGAATGTTGGAACAAATTGCTAATATTGAGATGGCAGCTAAGCCAAAAGGTGTTCAAGAGCCAGAGAGCTATATTGCTAAACAGCAGCAAAGATTGATTCAATACGTTGCCCTGCAACAGGATAAAGCCAAAAGGAAACAAGCATACAAGGAAGATCTCAACAAGGTCGATCCAAGCATGGCATCTAATACCTGGTACTTAGGCGACAAGGAAGTAGTGTCCGACTTAAGTCTTTCTCCCGATGGGCGTTATGTGCTCTTGTCTCTGATCGACAAGGAGTACAGCTGGCGAAGCGAGCATGACATCATGCCTAATTATTTGGGCAAAGATGGTTATGTGGATGCTGTCCCTGCAAGAGCGCGTGTAGCAGAAGACAATCCTCCGGGAGAGAGGTTGGTGTTGCTGGATCTGGACAATCACATTAAGAAAGACATCACAATCGAAGGGTTAATCGACTTCGATGAAGACGTACTGGCTAAAGTAAAGAGCGAAAATGCCAAGGCGAAGGGTGAGTCTTATAAGAGTGAGAAGGCGCCGCGTAAGATCCAGTTGATGCAAGACTGGGGCTGGTCACAGAGCGCGATTCAATGGCAAGGCTCGGGCCATAACCTGGTTATCATGCTTGAAGCCCTAGATAACAAAGACAGATGGATTGCTAGCCTTGATATGGAGCATGGCTCATTGAAGACTGAGCACAGACTTCATGACAATGCCTGGGTTAATTACACTTTTAACCAGTTCGGTTGGGTAACGGGTACCGATTCTCTTTATTATCTATCGGAAGAAACTGGCTACTCCCATCTTTATTTAAAAAAGAAAGGAAAACAGGCGGAGCCTTTGACCCAAGGTAAGTTTGTGGTGAGTAGCGTAACCTTAGGCCCTAAGGCCCAGTTCATCTATTACAAGGCAAACAAGGCGCATCCTGGCATAGATAATGTCTATCGCGTCAATATTGTCACGGGTAAAGATGAGCAGCTGACTCAGTGGGATGGCCAGCTCGATTATGAACTCAGTCCTGACGGCAATAGCCTCTTGCTCAATGCCTCTCGCCGCACCGAACCCGCTGAACTGTTTCTAAAAGTGATTGGTGGCGATCGTAAGCAGTTAACTCATTATACCAGTGAGGCATTTAAGAATTATCCATGGCAGGCTCCCGAAGTGGTTGCCGTCCCATCCACCCATGGAGCGGATGATATATATGCCCGGGTATATCTGCCACAAGGTTATGATAAGACTCGAGCTGAAAAATACCCAGCGGTGATTTTCAATCACGGTGCCGGATATTTGCAAAATGCTCACTACGGCTTTTCCGGTTATTTTCGAGAGTTCATGTTCCATAACCTGCTTACTCAGCAAGGTTATGTGGTAATGGATATGGATTATCGGGGATCTAAAGGCTATGGCCGTGATTGGCGCACTGCGGTTTACCGCAACATGGGTCATCCCGAAGTGGAAGACCTTAAAGATGGTGTGAGCTGGATGGCAGCCAATACCAATGTCGATACGGCTAAGGTGGGAACCTATGGTGGCTCTTACGGTGGCTTCCTGACATTTATGGCCTTGTTCACCGAGCCAGAGTTATTTCAGGCTGGAGCAGCCTTGCGTCCTGTGACTGATTGGGCTCATTATAATGCGCCGTATACTTCAAATATCTTAAATACGCCGGATGTCGATGCCATAGCCTATGAACGTAGCTCCCCTATAGAGCACGCTCAAGGCTTGGAAAAGCCGCTGCTTATCATGTCTGGTGTGCTCGATGACAATGTCTTCTTCCAGGATAGCGTACGTCTGGTGCAGCGTTTGATTGAACTTGAGAAGCCTATGTTTGAAACGGCTATCTATCCGGTGGAGCCCCATGGCTTCAAGCAGCCATCGAGCTGGCTGGATGAGTATCGTCGTATCTATAAACTGTTTGAGCAAGAGCTTAAATAATCTTATCTAGAATCATTTTACAGGCCTCTTCTATGAGGCCTGTTTTTTATAATGAACTTTAGTGCAGGCACTTATATCTATTGAGATAAGTTGTCTGTTGACGGGCTCTTTCCCGAAGACAAATATTACTCTAGGGAAGAATGTGGCCACTCATTTTAAGTGGATGGGTGGCAAGCCCAAATTCGATGGTTAATCGTAAGGCAAAAAGTATTCAAACACAGTTAATTCTCTGTAATTTCTGCTAAATGAATCAGATTAATGCTAAATTGTAACTATATAGATTTTTTGTGAGGAAGTAGCTAAACGTGGCAATATCGGTAGCCGGTGGTGTAAGGCCTGGAAAAATTATTGAGATTGAGCACAGGTTGTATCAACAACTTATTGTCGGTAAACAGAAATCGAACTCCATGTTTGATGAACTCGATGCCGAGCTTGAAAATGATGCAAATAAATTGGCTATTGAGAGAGAGGCGGTTTTAGAGCGATTAGCTAAGCAGATCCAAGCGAAGCAGGTGTTTGAGGAGGTATCGGAACAACTTATCAATACGGTTAATAATGCCGTAGAACATAGGCTTTCTTCTCCTGAACAGGTGTTGAAGCATTCAGGCATCAACGAAAATCAGTTGTTGATGTTAGAGTTGTTGCAAGGTAAAAACATAGACATCAATCGTCTTAAACCTCTGATAGAAGAGCAGTCATGGCTAGTTCGTGATCTGATTAATATGGTTAATAGTGCCTCTTTTCGTCATCGTCGCCCCCAGCGTTCCGATGTGAAAGTCACCGATATTAAGCTAGTGCTTAATTTTATCGGCATCGAAAATATTAAGCTATTGATCCCTTATTTTTGTATTCGAAATTGGTTGCCTACCGGGCATGCTAACTTACTCTGGACCACTCGAAAACTGTGGCGGTATTCGGTCGTGAGTGCTATTGCCGCTCAAGCTTTGGCTAAATTACACGAGAAGGACGGTTCCTTTGTCTATACCTGTACCTTACTCAGTCAGCTTGGCCCCTCTGTTGTGCTGAAAAATAGCGCTAAGTTGTTTGAAAAGACCTGGGGAACCTGGCTAAGAGAGGCCAGTGGCAGTAGGGACAAAGAAGTTTACGATGCGGTCGTTGCAACTGAGTTCCCTGCAGAAAAAGTCTACCACCTGGTCCTGGAGCATGGAAATAAGCTCAATTGGCAGCTGCTTCATTATCTCGATTTCAAAGATAGTGCAATGACTAAAGTCTTAGCCGAGCTAGATAATAACTTGAGTTATAAAGATCTTTCCGAGGATGCTGCTATGGTTGCCCGAGCCAATTGTTACGCTAAGGTCGTCTTATTGGAAGAGTTGCGTCAAATTGCTCCTCAGGAGAAGCGGATGATGTTTGACTATTATGAGTTATCTGAACAAGAGGTCATTCGTCTCAAGGGACAGAATTACAAGAAGCTCAACATCATCTAGTAAGCTGTCATTTTTCTTGGTTTTAGCAAATAATTTACTCAGAACTCGCCGGATTGTAGCATTTGGGGAAAGGGCTTTTATCCGCTGATGATGAGTGAGTTATTTATAAGCATTATTCAATTATCTTAGTCATAGTAGCAGTTATAGTTCGGTTAACTATTCATATATGATGAATAACTAGCTGTTTATGGCTCTAGTAACTTTTTTTATGACTAGTTATGCTGTAAACCCCCGCTATAAACGCTTGTATAATTCTTAAAGACCAATCTTTATGCATTAAATATGCGAGGCTCGTCTATGATGAGTGTAAGAAACTGGTATTTTGATCACATTTTCGCTATTAATGACTCTTAAGCAATGCAAACAAGTACCGCCAGTAAGAGTTTTCTAATGATAAGAAGGCGGCAATAGTGGCTCACAGAGCCATTAACGAAAATAAAGGATGAGAAGGTATGAGCGTCAACAACACACTGACAAGAGCCCAATTTGATGAAGTAATGGTGCCTAATTATGCGCCCTCGGCAGTTATTCCTGTCCGCGGTGCAGGCAGCCGAGTCTGGGATCAAGAAGGTAAAGAGTTCATCGATTTTGCAGGCGGTATTGCCGTTAACTGTTTAGGCCACTGTCATCCTGCCCTTGTTGGTGCATTGAAAGAGCAAGGTGAAAAAATTTGGCATCTATCTAATGTCATGACTAACGAGCCGGCACTCGAACTCGCGACTAAGTTAGTCAATGCGACATTTGCCGATCGTGTATATTTCGCAAACTCAGGTGCAGAAGCAAACGAAGCTGCTTTAAAACTTGTTCGTCGTTATGCCATGGATAAGTTTGGTGCTAAGAAAGATCAGATCATCGCCTTCGACAAGGCATTCCACGGTCGTACTTTCTTCACCGTAAGTGTCGGTGGTCAGGCTGCGTATTCAGATGGCTTCGGTCCTAAGCCCCAGGGCATTACTCACGTACCATTCAATGACATTGCTGCTCTTGAAGCGGTTATCTCAGATAAGACCTGTGCCATCATGATGGAGCCTCTTCAAGGAGAGGGCGGGATCGTAGATGCCGATCCTGAATTCCTAACAGCCGTACGTGCTCTTTGTGATAAGCACAATGCACTGCTGGTATTCGATGAAGTACAAACGGGTGTTGGCCGTTTAGGTGAGCTATACGCATACATGCGTGGTGACGTGGTACCAGATATTCTGACTACGGCTAAAGCTTTAGGTGGTGGATTCCCTATCGCTGCTATGCTGACCACTAAAGAGATTGCCGCTCATCTTAAGATAGGTACTCATGGTTCTACCTATGGTGGTAATCCACTGGCTTGTGCTGTCGCTAATGCGGTTTTGGATGTAGTTAATACTCCGGAAGTATTGCAAGGCGTTAAGGTTCGTGAGCAGTTACTGCGTGATGGACTAAAGAAGATAAACGACAAGTATGATGTGTTCACAGAAGTTCGTGGTCAAGGTCTACTACTTGGTGCAGTACTCAATGATAAATACCAGGGACGTGCTAAAGAGTTCTTGGTTGCCGGTACTGACGAAGGCCTGATGAGCCTTATTGCTGGTGCAAATGTTATTCGCTTCACTCCGTCATTAGTCATTCCAGAGGCCGATATCGCCGAAGGTCTTGCGCGTTTTGAACGTGCAGTAGCTAAAGTAGTTGCAGGCTAATTGATTGAATGAGTGAGAGGTATTTATCTCTCGCTTTTTTGGCATTGGCAATACTTGAACCTTAGCCGTTAGCTGCTTGTCTTAATAGATACTCATGCTAAAGATAAGTAAGCGGTTGAGCGACGAGCAAGAGTGAGGAGACACAGAGATGTTAATCATACGTCCTATCCGATCTAGCGACTATAAAGCGCTTTATCAAATAGCCGAAGAATCTGGTCATGGTTTTACTTCCTTGCCGGTTAACGAAGAGCTACTCAGGAGCAAGATTGCTCGTGTAGAGGCTTCGTTTCAAAAGCAGGTCGATAAACCTTTCGATGAAGGTTACCTGATGGTACTCGAAGATACTGAGTCTGGCGAAGTCGTCGGCACTTGTGGTCTCGAGGCTGCTGTGGGCATGGAAGATGCGTTTTACCACTATCGTTTAGGCACTGAGGTTTATCACTCCGAGCAGATCGACGTGAGAAATGAGGTGGAAACCTTGACCTTATGCCACGACTATACTGGTGCTGCCGAGCTATGTACCTTGTTCCTGCGTGATACCTATCGTAAAAATAACAACGGTAGAATGTTATCCCGTAGCCGTTTCCTATTCTTAGCGCAGCATGCAGAGCGCTTCGGCGATACTGTGATCGCCGAAATGCGCGGAGAAAGTGATGAAGCAGGGAACTCTCCCTTCTATGATTGGCTGCAGAAGCACTTCTTAGGCATAGATTTTGTCGAGGCCGATTACCTTTCGGGCTTGGGGCAGAAAGCCTTTATGGCTGAGATGATGCCTAAAAATGCCGTGTATGTGTGCTTGCTACCCGAAGAAGCGCAGAAAGTGATCGGTGAGGTTCATGCCAACACTCGTCCGGCGCTAAATCTGCTTCAGGCTGAAGGTTTCAGATGTCGTGGTTATGTCGATATTTTTGACGGCGGACCTACGGTCGAGTGCAACTTGTCTGATATTCGTTCGGTAAGAGAAAGCCGCTTACTGACGATCACGATTGGCGATGCTCCAGAATCTGATTTCAGTTTTATCATATCAAATACTCAATTAGCGAATTACCGCGCCACCTCGGCTAAACTTCTGCTCACAGAAGATAGTGATGTGGTTACTGTGTCACCCGAACTTGCAGCAGGATTATTGCTGTCAGAGGGTGAGCAGATCCGTGTCTTGGCTATGTAGGAAGAAATAATGACTCAATTTATTAAAGGCCAATGGGTTGCAGGCCTAGGTCACGACGTGACATCTAAAAACCCAGCAAACAATGAAGTTATCTGGAGCAGTAAAACTGCGACTCCAGAGCAAGTTAACACCGCCGTCGATGCGGCCCGTGATGCTCAGTTCGATTGGTTCATGTTAGGTTTCGATGGCCGTCTTGCTATCGTGGAGGCTTATCGCACTCAACTTGAAGAGCACAAAACCGAAATCGCCGAGGTTATCGCTCAGGAGACTGGCAAGCCTCAGTGGGAAACCGCTACCGAAGCCGGTGCCATGATAGGTAAGATTGGGCTTTCAGTCGCCGCTTATAACAAGCGTACCGGTCATACTGAGAGTGATATCCCGGCAGGACGCGCGGTACTTCGTCATAAGCCTCACGGTGTGGTCGCGGTATTTGGTCCATATAATTTCCCAGGCCACCTGCCAAACGGTCATATTGTTCCTGCGCTACTGGCGGGTAATACTGTGATCTTTAAGCCATCTGAACTCACTCCCAAAGTAGCCGAGCTTATGCTTAAGTTATGGGAGAAAGCCGGACTTCCTGCTGGCGTGATTAACTTGGTACAAGGCGAAATCGAAACTGGTAAGGCGCTAGCCGCTCACCCTCAGATCGATGGTTTGTTCTTTACCGGTAGTTCTCGTACGGGTCATATCTTACATCAGCAGTATGCTGGTGAACCTGGCAAGATTTTAGCGCTGGAGATGGGGGGAAATAATCCGCTTATCATTAAAGGTGTTGAAAATACCAAAGCTGCTGTACACGACATCATTCAGTCTGCCTATATCTCATCGGGTCAACGTTGTACCTGTGCACGTCGTCTCTATGTAGAGAAAGGCGTACAAGGTGATGCCTTACTCGAGTTGCTCGCTAGCGCCGTTAAGCAGATTAAAGTCGGTGCCTGGAATGCACAGCCACAGCCATTCATGGGATCTATGATCTCAGAAATTGCGGCTAAAGGCATGGTTGAAGCTCAGCGTAACTTACTGAATTTAGGTGGTGAGTCTCTCGTAGAACTTACTCATCTTGAAGCGGGTACAGGTTTAGTCTCCCCAGGTTTGATCGATGTCACTAACGTCATCGAGCTTCCGGATGAAGAGTATTTTGGCCCGCTACTTCAAGTGATCCGTTACAGCGATTTCGATGAGGCTATCAAGTTAGCCAACAGCACTCGTTATGGTTTGTCTGCGGGTATTCTTGCCGATAGCCGTGAGGATTACGATTACTTCTTAGCACGTATTCGTGCCGGTATCGTTAACTGGAACAAGCAGATAACAGGTGCTTCCGGTGCTGCACCATTCGGTGGTGTTGGTGCTTCGGGTAACCACAGAGCGAGCGCATTTTATGCCGCCGACTACTGTTCTTACCCCGTATCATCAGTGGAGGCCGATGTCGTTAGTCTCCCTGCTAACTTGAGTCCAGGCTTGAGTCTCTAAATTTATAATGAAACGATGGGAAACACCTTAAAAGTGTTTCCCATTTTTATGTACAGAAATGTTTGAAAAGCCAGAGCGCTACTCTCTCGCTGTACTTATATCGTGATAAGAATAAGACCAGAACCAAAGCCTGAATCTTGGTGACTGGGGACACGATGCCGTTAAGGAAGAAATTGATGCACACTGATATTAACAAGCTATTTGAAAACCTTTGGAATGACTATATTGAGATGACGCCGTCGGCAGAGCCTGTACGTCAACTGCTTTCTCGAGGTGAGACCATTATCAACGATCATATTGCCCTACGTACCTTTAATATTGAGAAGGTGAACTTAAAGGTATTGGCGGCTCACTTCGAATCTTTGGGTTATGTCGACTCGGGTGATTATCATTTCGAGGCTAAAAATCTGAAAGCTAAGCATTTTGAACATCCGGATGCGACGCAGCCTAAGGTGTTTATCTCTGAATTATTAGTCGAAGAATTTAGCCCTGAACTACAAAATACCATTAAACATCTTGTTGAGCAGATTGATGTGGCAGCGACTAAGGCCGATGACTTCCTCTATTCAGGACGTCACTGGCAGCTGGACTCCAAGACCTATGAGGCTTTACTTGCCGAGAGTGAGTATGCTGCCTGGGTTGCTGCTTTTGGTTATAGAGCCAACCATTTCACAATATCGATCAACCACTTGCCTGGGTACACCAACATCTTAGATGTGAATGAGACCCTTAAGAAGGGGGATTTTGTGTTAAATTCAGCTGGCGGTGAAGTGAAAGGCTCTGCCGAGGTACTACTGGAGCAATCTTCGACTATGGCTGACCGTATTTCTGTTAGCTTTACAGATGCTGAGAAAGAGATCCCAAGCTGTTTTTATGAATTTGCACTGCGTTACCCTAAAGGTGATGGAAGTCTTTATACAGGCTTTGTGGCTGCTTCTGCGGATAAGATTTTCGAGAGTACTAACGTAAGCTAGCCGATATTTTGCTAACAATGTAAAAGAGTCGAGAAAAAGCCGGAATTGAGTTCCGGCTTTTTTATATTTGAATCTGCCCCAATCTGAGAGCCGTTGGCGGATTATTCTTTAAAGCGTACGCAAATTTTTAGCCCACCTAAGTCGCTATGGGCGAACGTCAACTTTATCTCATACTGCTCGGCTATGTCTTTTACTATGGAGAGTCCGAGGCCATGTCCCATGGTCGCTTCATCTAATCGTCGACCACGATTCGTGAGTAGCTTAAGCTCTTCACTGGCGACGCCGAGTCCATCATCCTCGATAATAAGAATAATAGTCTCTTCTTCTAGCTTAGCGCGGATATCTACTCTGGCATTGGCCCACTTATGAGCGTTATCGAGCAGATTTCCAATCAGCTCCATGCCATCTTCCCTGTGCAGGGGTAATCGAGTGATGTGCTCAGCAATGTCGATATTGCAGAGCAGACGTTTATTAAAGTGAACCTTGCTTAGTGTGTTACATAAATCTTCAAGATCTTTAGGGAGCTGCATCTGGGCCGCGGGTAACATATCTCCAGTGATTCTGGCCGCAGCTAGCTTACGTTCGATCATCTTATGAATCAGATCGAGTTGATTCTGTAGTGCTATTGCCGTATTCGGGTCTTTCAGTCCCAAGGCTTCAACTTGTTGCTGCATCACGGCTAATGGAGTCTTAAGCCCATGGCTTAAATTGCCTATATTATTACGACTGCGCTCGATCTGTTTGCTGGAATATTCGAGCAGTTCATTATAGGTAGATGCTAGAGCTTGCAGTTCGGGGGGGATATTCTTGACCTCTAATGAGGTGATCTCACCCTCTCTGAGCTTAGACAGAATTTGCTGGATCTGGTTGATTGGCTTGAAAGATTGCCTGAGTACCAGAAAAATACCGGCTATCATGGCCAGTAACATGGCTAAGTTAACCCCTAGCTTAGTGCCATATATTTGGGTGAAAATTTTACGACCTATGCTCAGATCCTGGGCGACAGTCAGTGTTGCATCGACATTGAGTGTCTCAGAGCTTAATCCCAGTGATAGCAGTTGAATATCATGGTTTTGTGGCCCCTTAGATTGCCATACCCGGCTTTCACCTTTCTCTAACAACCTAATATCGAGTTTTTGATCCCATAAAGAACGGGAGCGGATCTCTTGTTCCGGCAGATTTAGCTGGTAATAACGTCCGGAAAATACTGGCTTATAAAACCCTGAAAGTTGGCTCTGATCTATGGTGAGTTCGTTATTATTAAGCTGAGTAGCCATTAGAACTTGTTCTAAATCTTCCTGTAGTCTGGCAATGATCGAGTCGTGAAATGCTTGCCTTAGCATAGTCTCGAAGGAGACTATGCCGATGGCTGTCGAAATGATGACTAAACCCGTTAACCAGAGGCTGAGTTTAGTGCGGATCGACATCACTCTCTTATGCCGTGGAAGATATAACCTTGTCCACGACGAGTCTCAATAGCGGTTTTACCTAGTTTTTTACGCAGATGAGTAACATAGACTTCGACTACATTACTCTCTTTTTCGTCATCGAATTGATAGAGCTTATCGGTGAGCTGGGATTTAGATAGTAGTTTCTTAGGTGACATTAAGAAGATTTTTAGTAACCTAAACTCCATCGCAGTTAGCTCGAAATTTTTACCTTCGACTGTAACAGATTGTTGATTCTCATCGAGAACGACGCCGGAAAAGCTTAATTCTTTTGTGGGTAAGCTCGCTTTTCCATGAGCCCGCTGTATGAGCGCATGTATCCGTGCGAGTAACTCTTGAGTATGGAAAGGTTTACCCAGATAGTCATCGGCTCCGGCGTTGAATCCTTCGACCTTCTCATGCCATTGGCTGCGAGCCGTGAGCATAATCACCGGAGTATTAATCCCTTGATTACGCCAGCGTTCCAGGAGTTCCAGGCCATTACCGTCGGGTAGACCAATATCTAATATCACGCAATCGTAATTGGTTTCTTTTAAGAGATAATCCGCTTCAGCAGCTTTGTCTGTCACGTCGGTGACGTATCCGGCGAGTTTCAGTTGTTTTTCAAGTTCTTCTACGAGTAGTGCATTATCTTCAACGAGCAGTAGTTTCATATTAACCTGTCACTTCACTTATGGTGTAGAGCTAGTTTTCAAAAGCTCTGCAGCCAGATGGTAATGATTTAGTAGGATTGGGCTGTCCAGTGCTTGCATCCAGACTCAGATCTATAATTTGGCCACGTTGGGCTTTAATTTGCAAATCATAACGCCATTTTCCTTGTTCCTGATAGAGATGGGCGTCGATGAGCTTACCGTAGCAGAAGTATTTTATCTTGGAGAGGGTAACATCCAATGACAGGATTTTACCTGCACTAACTAAGTGTTTTGCCTGATAATGCTCAAGTTCGACTAAGGTCGAGCCATGGGCTAATACTGGCGTATAGGTCGCAAGAGCGAACAGGATGATGAACAGTGCCCTTGTCATTAATATTTCTCCAAAAAAATGGCCTGAGATTATCTCAGGCCACTTTATCGAAGCTGTCTTAAATCTAACTTAATGTTAGCTTAGCGGGTACCGTAAACTACGATAGTTTTACCGTGAGCCTGGATCAGGCTTTGCTCTTCGAGCATTTTTAAGATTCGACCCACAGTCTCACGAGAACAACCCACGATCTGACCTATCTCTTGGCGAGTGATCTTGATCTGCATGCCATCGGGATGAGTCATGGCATCCGGCTGCTTGGCCAGATGGAGTAAAGTTTGGGCAATTCTTCCAGCAACATCCAAGAAAGCTAGGTCGCCCACTTTTTGACTGGTGCTGTGCAGACGGAATGCCATCTGTGAAGAAAGCTTCATCAGGATTTCAGGATTAACCTGAATCAGTTGCTTAAACTTCTTGTAAGAGATCTCAGCGATTTCACATGGCTGTTTAGCGCGAACCCAAGCGGTACGCTCGGCTTGATCTTCAAATAAACCAAGTTCACCGATGAAGTCACCTTGATTCAGGTAAGAGAGGATCATCTCTTTACCTTCTTCATCTTTAATTAAAACGGCTACGGAGCCTTTAACTATATAGTAAAGGGTGTCTGATTCTTCACCAGCGTGGATCAAAGTGCTTTTGGCTGGATACTTATGAATGTGACAGTGTGATAAAAACCATTCCAAAGTAGGATCTGGTTTTGGCTTACCAATAAGAGCCATGCCTATGTTCCTCGACTGTTTGACTTGAATATAAGAATCTTCATTAATGTGCAGTTTACGCCAGTTTATTCTGTAAAACCTCGATAAAGATCTAACTTTAGAATAAATGAATCTTCGTAACTTACTTACAATATTCATTCATTCTGATACATCAGTGATATATGTCAACTACTTGCGAGTAAATATGCAGTGAAGGGCTTGAATTTAGAGAGAAAAGCTACAATGATTCCTGATATTGGACTTATGACGAGGGGAATAAGGCCGTATCAAAGTCGACTAAATCTGCTTTTTTCTCGACTTTAGTAAGTAAATCTGGCTAACTCAATGAAATAAAATTTTTGTACCTTCTAGTTAAATTATCTTATGTCTATAGTTTAAGCCGATTTTTCAGGTAGTTATAAGCTTTAGTTTTTAGACATGTTCAAACTAGTGATACTAGATAGGAGTTGTAAATGAAATCTCATTCGTTATTTTTAGGCGCTGGTCTTAGTTTTACTCTTATTTTTACATTAGTGACGAGCACCGCCGCGAACGCATTTTCAATTCCTCAGCCCAAAACTGCTGTTGCGGCGAGTAAAGTGGCTCATATACAGCTAAAAGCGACTCAAGGGGAGCAAGAGGCACAGTTTTTACTCGGGCTGATGTACTTGTCTGGCCGGTTCGTCACTCAAGATCAACAGCTAGGCATAAAGTGGATCTTAGCGGCTGCGGAGCAGGGGCATGCTAAGGCGCAACAAACGTTGGCGGATCTTTCATTTGAAGGCAATATCATCGAGCGTGATCTGCTCACTGCCGAACGTTGGTATCTATCGCTGAGTGAGCAAGGCAATAAATGGGCTCAATTTAGACTGGGGTTCATCTATGCTGCAGGCGGAGAGGGGGTTGAACGTAACTGTGGTAAAGCCGTCGACCGTTTCAACTCGGTAGGAGATGAAGTCTCTCTGGGAAATGTCGCCTGGATACTCGCGACTTGCCCGGAGGCAAAATACCGTAATGGAGATAAGGCTCTCAAACTTGCTCGCAGCCTAGTCGCATCAGATCACCAAGATCCCACCAATTTAGATAACTTGGCAGCCGCCTATGCAGAAACTGGCGACTATAGCTCTGCCGTAGAGACTCAGCAAAAAGCGATTGATGCGCTTAGAAGCTCTAAGATGGTAAGCCGATCCGATGAGTTTGAGCAAAGACTGCAAAGCTATCAGCAGAATAAACCTTTCCGTGAAATTGTTCCTTTGATGAATTAGAACAAGGTTCTAGGAGTTAGATTAGAGTTCCTAGGTGTAACAATTAGAAAATAGCTCGATAGTTTTGATTCAGCCAGTCGGTGTACCTGACTGGATTTTTTGATCTTAACGTCCTAGTTCCTAGGATCTTCTTTGAAAGGAATAGCTGGCACACCCAAGGAAACAAACAGATCAAATGTAGGTTGGAGAATTTACTGTTGAAAGTGGAGATTGGAATAGCCAGCACACTCAGGAAGCTAATAGATCAAGCATAGACGTGGAATTTACTTTGAGTTAAGTGCCTAGTTCCTAGGATCTTCTTTGAAAGGAATAGCCAGCACACCCAAGGAAACAAACAGATCAAGATGGGGGAATTTACTCCCAAGAGCATGCTAACTCATCAGTCTTTCGCCTGAAATCCCGACATGAGCTAGTCTACTCGAACACACTTAAATGAAACTGAAGTTTATATTAGTAGCATACCAAGTCTATTCACTATCTAAAGAGAGTAGCTGTTGGCGCTTCTCGAGTAGATCTCGGATGAGCGGTGTCAGAATCAACTCCATGGCTAAGGACATCTTGCCACCTGGCACAACCAGAGTGTTGATTCGTGACATGAAAGAGCCGTCTATCATCTTCAAGTAATAGGGGAAATCTACGTTTTTAATACCACGAAAACGTATCACTACAAAGCTCTCATCCAGGCTGGGGATATTCTTAGCGCTAAATGGATTTGAGGTGTCGACAGTTGGGACTCGTTGGAAATTGATATGGGTTCGTGAGAACTGAGGTGTCATATGGTTGATATAATCATCCATACTGCGAACGATAGAGCCCATCACTTTTTCCCGACTATGGCCTCTTTCCGAAGTATCTCGAATGATCTTTTGGATCCACTCCAAGTTGACTATCGGCACCATGCCGATAAGCAAGTCCACATGTTCGGCAACATTACATGTGTCTGTTTTTACCCCCCCATGTAACCCCTCGTAATAGAGCATATCGGTATTTTCAGGTAAGGGGTGCCATTGGGTAAATGTCCCGGGCATCTGGTTGAAGGGAACGGCTTCATCGAAAGTATGTAGATACGCTCGTGTCTCGCCCTGACCCGTCGCACTATAATCACTGAAACATTGCTCTAAACGTTCAAAGTCGTTTGCTTCGGGTCCAAAATAGCTAATATTTTTATTATCCGTTTTGGCTTTACGGATCATGAGCTCCATTTCAGGACGTGTGTAATGGTGAAAACTATCGCCTTCAACGCTCGCTGCATTGATCCCAAGTTGACGGAAAATATGCTTAAAAGCCGTTGTTGTCGTCGTGGTACCAGCTCCTGATGAACCTGTTACTGCGATAATGGGATGTTTTGCTGACATTAAATTTCCTAAATGGAATTGGATCTAATTGACTAAAAGGCAGTGAAGAGAGTCAAGACCAAGATAAAAGTGACATGTTATTTCTAATAACATCTAGTGTTATACGGTAATCATTGCGCTTAGGTCAAATTTGCCTCCGAGTTTGTTATGAATTAACACTAGATTCTCCGTTTGATTTATCGACTCAGATGTTCCTTGTGCTTGATGGCAATGGACTCATCATCTTCGCTGAACTCCACCACTAAGACTTCCTGCTTTAGTAGCTGTTTGCAGCGTTCAATCGCCGAAATATATACCCGTTCATCTGTATCTGAGAAACCGCCATCTTCGACTTGTGTTAACAGATATTCCTTAATTAAGTTATCCATGGTTGTGCTGGGAAGCTGCAGTAAAGCGTCATAGGGAACAAGCATATTCAGGCCTCTTGGGGAATTAAAAAATGAAGGATTCGCTGCTCTAGGTAGTACCTTGGCTTGAAGGGAGTTCCGCCGTCGATAAAACCGACATGACCCCCTCGTGAGTGCAGTTCATAGGTTACTTGGCTAGCACATTGCTCTGCCGTTGGAATGACATCGGCGGTCATGAATGGATCATCCGCAGCATGAATGACCAGAGTTGGTTTATGAATATATTGCAAGAAATCCATTCCACTCGCTCTTCGATAATAATCATCGACACCATTGAAGCCATGTAAGGGAGCTGTCACTCTATGATCAAAATCATAGAAAGTTTGCAGTTGAGGAATTTGGGACAATGAAACAGGCATATCCTGTGCCAGTTGAGGGTTTTTCACCTTCTCCGTGGTCTTCTGCTGTAGCTGCTTAATCAAATAACTTTGATATACCTTAGAAAATCCACTCTCTAAACGCTTAGCACATGCGGATAATTGTAGCGGGGCTGAGATGATAACTGCCCGCTCTATCAAACTGGTATTGGTATGTTCGCCTAAGTATTTGGTGAGTACATTGCCGCCTAAGCTATAGCCTACTGCAAGGAGAGGGGAGTCAGGATACGTCAGCCTTAATTGAGATAAATTCTCCTGCAGGTCTTGGGTATCACCGCTGTGATAACTTCTCGCTCTGCGGTTCGTCTCACCAGAACAGCTCCTGTGATGATGGACCAAAGCGCAGATGGACTGTCGACGACAGTCATTGAGTAATCGGCGTACATAGTGGGACTCGGAGCTCCCCTCTAAGCCATGAATGATGATCACTATAGGTTGGTGTGCTTTAGGCTGGCCTAACCAATCGAGATCGATAAAGTCGCCATCACTAAGCTCGAGACGTTGACGTGTTAAGTCTGGTCTGTCCACCTTAGTTAGCACAGGTAAAATCGTTTGAACGTGGGGGTTTCTGGCCCACCAGGGGGGAGAAAAATATCGCATCATAAAAATTGGCTATTGCTGAAAATTAAAACGTGTGTTTAATTGTTACTCATCTTGGCATTCTAGCATATCTGAGATTTTGATGAATTACCTCAATCTAGCCAGTTGTCGATGTTGTGATTAAATTACCTGTAGAGTCAATGCGGGTCTGTATCCTCTATAAAAAATAATATGAAGGGATAGCATGGAACGACGCACTTTTTTAACAACAGCATTAGTCGGTACAGCCGCATTAGCGTTAGGGGTAAACCTATACGCTCCAGAGCATATTAAGGTTAACAAAGCCTTAGACAGCGAGCATAGATTGCTGTTTAGCGTCTTGTTGCCAGTGTTTCTGGATGATGCCTTACCTGAGGTCGAGAAGCTGCGTATAGCCGCTCAGAATCGAACCTTAGATGCTATTACTCAGACCATTTCATTGTTACCTGCAGATGGACAAGCCGAATTAGAACAACTACTCGACATGCTAGAAAACAGGCTAGGTTTACTCGTCCTGACCGGAAGTATGACGCCTCTGATGATGCGTAATCCGGATCAGCTAATAGCCATGCTTGAGTATTGGCGTAATAGTTTCTTAGACATGATGGTGACGGCCTACCAAGGGCTGAGAGAGCTTGTACTTGCGAGTTACTATTCCTGTCCTGAACACTGGAATCGCTTGAATTATGCCAAACCTACATTCCTTGAGGTGTAGGCAGTAAAGAGTGCGAATGGTGTTTAATTGATTTTTAGGCTTAGATATTTATTCAAAAAATAATAAAAATAACAGTGTGATTGGAGGTAGTGAAGTGGCGATACCAGATCCTATAGTCGAAGGCTTAGCCTCAGGTTGGAAGCATATTGATGCTAGCCAGTTGAGCCAAGATCAAACTCTCGAGGCCGATGTTGTTATTGTAGGCAGTGGTGCCGGCGGCGGCGTCGCAGCAGAGATATTAACTGACGCGGGTTTGACCGTGATCATAGTCGAAGGGGGACCGCTTAAATCTTCCGAAAGCTTCAATATGGAAGAGAGGCGAGCCTATCCAAACTTGTACCATCAAGCGGCGGCGATGAAAACCAAAGACAAGGCTATTGGTATTTTTCAGGGAAGAGCCGTAGGCGGATCGACAACGGTAAATTGGACCACCTCGATCAGGACTCCCAAGCCTACATTGGACTTTTGGGCCAAAGATAAATCTGTTCAAGGTTTATCGAGAGAGGAGCTGGATCCTTGGTTCGACAAGATGGAGAAACGACTCAATATTTCTAAGTGGGAGTATGAGCCAAATAGAAATAATCAGGCATTGAAGTTAGGCTGTGAAAATCTCGGCTGGCATTACACTGTCATCAAGCGCAACGTGAAAGGTTGCTGGAACACGGGCTATTGTGGTATGGGCTGTCCGGTCAACGCCAAACAATCCATGCTAGTTACCACCATCCCGGCTGCACTAGATAAAGGGGCTACCTTAGTCAGCAGAGCTAAGGTCATCGAGCTAGAGCATCATAATGACAAGATATTAGCCGTCAAGGCTCAGGCATTGAATGAACAGATGCAGCCGACTGAGGTCAAGCTGGTATTTAAGGCTAAGCATTACATCATCGCCGCCGGCGCAATCCATACACCAACAATCTTGCTGAGATCTAATTTAGCCGATCCCCATGAACTGTTGGGGAAACGTACTTTTCTACATCCGACGCTATTGAGCGGCGCAATATTTAGCGATCCGATCAATGGTCATAGTGGTGCTCCTCAATCCATCTATTCCGATGAATTTGTATGGAAACATGGTGCTGCCAGTGGAGAGCTTGGTTATAAGCTCGAAGTACCTCCTGTCCATCCCGTTCTGATCGCCTCTAAAACCATAGGTTATGGTAAGACTCATGCGGCTCTGATGGAGCAGTTCAACCAGCTTCAGGTCACCATAGCCTTGATTCGTGATGGTTATCATGAACAAAGCCAGGGAGGCCAAGTTCAGCTCACAGATACAGGCTTTGCCATAGATTATCCGCTAAACGAGACTTTTTGGCGCTCGGTTCGAAGAGCGTTCGGGAGTATGGCTGAACTACAGTTTGCGGCCGGGGCGAAGCGAGTCTTGCCGATCACCGAAGGAGCGCCTTATCTTAATAGCTGGAAAGAAGCGAAATCTGCTATAGAAACTCTGGACCTTGGACCACTCAAGACAGTTGTCGCTTCGGCGCATGTCATGGGAGGGTGTCCCATGGGAGAAGATACTAAGCTTTCTATGGTCGATAGTCAGGGAAACTCTCACTACTATGAGAATCTATCTGTGATGGACGGATCTGTGTTTCCCACCAGTTTAGGGGCTAACCCCCAGCTGACTATCTATGGCATGACGGCAAGAAACGCGACTCTATTAGCTGAAAGGTTAAAGTCATCTTCATAAGAGTTCAATCGTGATGGACGGTCTTGTTGCTTCCGTTCCGACCAGTTTAGGCGCTAACCCTCAGCTGACTATCTATGGAATGACGGCGAGAAACGCGGCTGTTAGTAACAGAAAGGTTAAAGTCATCTTCATAAGAGTTCAATTGAATGAGTTTTAACTGTAAGACTAAAGAGGATAACAGCGGGTTTAATGTTTTAAGCCCGCGTTAAATGTGAACTAGACTAGCTCTACAAGTGATGGGTAATCGACTTTATCTAAGTTAAATAAACTCAGATAAGTGCCTAAGTTTGACGATTCTCCGCTGGGTGACAGCTGTTTGAGTTTATGCAGTATTAACCCCTGAGATTTACGCTCAAGCATCAACTCTACATCTAGCATCTGTTGATATTCATCACTTGCTAAGCTGTTCTTACTCAGCTTGCGTAACTTGCGGTAGGGGAGTAACACGCGTTCTTCCCATTGATGGGTTTCACTTTGTAGTTGCGACCAGTCTAGGGTGCTCAGCAGGTAGTCTTGTTTATCTAGCCATAATGATAGCAAAAGTAAGTTAACATTTAACTGGTGATTATCTTGTAGCTCTAAACAGAGAGCTTGGTGCCGGTGGTAATAACCATCACAAATTTTCCATAATGAAATATCAAAATGATTCACGAATGTCATGCTGCTTCCTTGGATACCACTGAGCTCTACATTAATAGAGCGTTATATCAATAATGTTTTTATCCAGAGCTTATATCTAGAATTCTTGTTTAGAGCTGGGAACGAACCTGAAGTTCAATCTCTTCGATGTTCTCTTGAATGTCTAACCACTCCATTTCACTCTCTTCCAGCGCTTGAGCCAGAGTGGTTCTCTCAGCAAGTACTTGGGTCAACTTAGCCTTGTTTTCTGCATCGTACAGGCTCATATCTGCAAGCATGGTTTCGATTTCGCTCAAACGGTCATTGGCTTGCTGTTGCGCTTTCTCGAGCTTAAGCTGAACTTTACGCATGGGAGACAGCTTTTGCCTTAACTCTGCTTCCAAACGTTTCTGCAGTTTCTTATCCTGAGCCGGCTTAGCTTCCGTGCTGGCTTCTGTTTTATTCGCGGCCTTAGCTGCATCGAGCAACCATTGATGATAATCATCAAGATCGCCGTCGAAGCTAGTTACTTGCCCCTTATCAACCAAATAATAGTCACTGCAGCTTAGTCTTAATAGATGGCGATCGTGAGAGACGATGATCATGGCGCCTTCGAATGTCTGAAGTGCCATTGTCAAAGCATGTCGCATCTCTAAATCCAGATGGTTGGTCGGCTCATCGAGAAGCAATAGGTTAGGTCGCTGCCATACCAGTAGCGCTAATACCAGACGAGCTTTCTCACCGCCGGAGAAGGGGCGTACAGGAGAGAGCACCATATCGCCATTGAAGCCATAACCACCGAGGAAGTTTCTCAGTTCTTGCTCTCTATGAGTGGGAGCGAGTCGGCTAAGGTGTTGTAATGGAGAGTCATCTAAACGCAGGCTTTCCAGCTGATGCTGGGCGAAGTAACCGATATTCAGGCCTGGATTAGTCTCATACTTGCCCTTCATAGGTGCAAGTTCTTCTGATAACAGTTTAATCAGGGTCGACTTACCTGCACCGTTTCGTCCAAGTAAACCGATGCGAGCGCCTGGGACTAAGTTTAGATGCACGCTCTTGAGGATCTCTTTGTCGCCATAGCCCACAGAAACGTGCTCCATGGTCACTAGCGGGTTAGGCAGAGCCTCAGGTTCTCTAAATGACATATGAAACGGGCTGTCAGCTTGAGAAGGTAGCAACTCGGTCATACGTTCGAGGGCTTTTAATCGACTCTGTGCCTGCTTAGCTTTACTAGCCTTGTAACGAAAACGATCAACGAAGGACTGCATATGTGAGCGTTCTTTTTGTTGACGTTCGAAGGCGACTTGTTGCTGAGCCATACGTTCGGCGCGTATACGTTCGAAGGCGGTATAGTTGCCTTTATAGAAATTTAGCTTGTGGTGCTCAACGTGAATAATCTCATCCACAATACCGTCAATGAAATCTCTGTCATGGCTGATTAAAATTAGCGTACCTTGATAGGCTTTTATCCAGCCCTCTAGCCAGTACATGGTATCTAGGTCTAAATGGTTGGTTGGCTCATCGAGTAATAAGAGATCTGAGCGGCACAATAACGCTTGGGCCAAATTAAGGCGCATTCGCCAGCCACCCGAAAAGTGTCTTACGAAATTACTCTGCTCGGTTTCGTTAAAGCCTAAGCCAGCTAATAGGCTGGCTGCTCGGGAACGAATCGAATAGCCACCTATTGCATCAATTTTCCCATGAAGATGGGCTATCTCATTGCCATTATCATCATGTTGCGCCTGAACGAGTTTGGCTTCAAGTTCTCGATACTCGAAATCACCATCAATAACATAATCTAAAGCTGAAACATCCAGTGCAGGAGTTTCCTGGGCTACTGTCGCGATCTGCCAGCCGCTAGGCAAAGAAATATCGCCTTTATCTAAGCTGATCTTACCGAGAATGAGTGCTAACAGTGAAGTTTTACCTGTGCCGTTGGCGCCCACTAACCCAACCTTGTGGCCTGGGTATATAGTCAGCGAGGTTTCATCGAGAAGCGTTTTAGTGCCGCGGATCAGTTGAGCTTGAGAGATGGATATCATTAATTACGATCTGATGATGTTCAGGAGTTTATTGACACCGATGATATCTCAGAAGTGAGTTTCAGCCTAGAAGCAAAGTCAAATTCAATGACAATGGGGTTAATTGAATGAGATTGTGGCAAAATAGACTTTAGTTGGAAAATGATCCCATAGTAAGTTAGACAATAGCAGGTTGATAAAAGTGGCTGAAGTTAGAGTGAAAAAGCGTTTCGTTGCAGGTGCTAAGTGCCCCAAATGCAAAGCTGTAGATAGTATCGTGCTATTTAAAGAGCAAGGCGTGGAGACTGTTGAGTGTGTTGAATGTGATTATCGCGAGCAGCAAACAGATGAGAAGGTAGCAAAGAAGGCCAGCGGGGATATCATAGGTGTCTTTAAGCCTTAGCACATTGCCTATAACTATATGTACTCGTCATAGCTTAAGCATTGAGGCTGTAGAGAGTAAAACTATCTACAGCTTGGAACAGTAATTATAGAAATTGAGCTTACGCCTTATTAAAGCGTTTTTCTAAAACAAAGCCCATAATCCCTGAACAGAGTAATAACGCCCCAAGTATCTGTAGCCAAGCGTTGATTGCTCTGGGTACCGTTTCTTTTTTATCCAGACGATATTGCCTTTTACCCATTGCTGAATTCTCGACAAAGTACTGACCGCGATTTTCATCGGTTAGCTGTAAATATCAACCTCATTAAATATTTGCTCAGTTCAGAGCTACTCAGGCTTTCCAATTCAAGGCGTATTGATATAGAAATGGTTATTCCCTTTTAAGTCAGTGCAACACAAAAGTGGAATGCCTGAGAGGCTCACGTAGTGCGGGTTTCAAAGCTCTTTATGCTGCGTTGCATGTTCTCGATATAGAATAACTATTAGCTTCAAACATTCGCCTTGCCTACAGCGCTTTGAACTCCCGCTGAACGATCACATATTCAATAGGGTTGGTATATTCGCTGCGGCGCTTAGCCATCTCTATTCTCCTTGCACCAACTGCAGCCCTACCTTCACAGGTGTCTGTGTCGATGACATTTCTCCATGAAGAGTAAATGTCATTTGCTTCACCGGGTAAAATGATACCTAGTGATTCATATTGATAATGCGTCTGATCGAATAGCTGCTTACTGAAACCTGTGTAGAAAAGCGTTACCCCCAGAATAATCAATAGACTCGCTATATAAAGGTAGCGACGTAGATTATGAATGAGCACTCGCTCTTGCTGTGCCTACTTCAATTCAATGTCTGGGATTCGTATAAGCTGCAGTCTGTCTTTATCACATCGAAGCACTGAATGAATTCTCCCACTATATATAGCTAAGGCTTTTAATAAAGTACGAAAGACATGTTAGATAGAACGGACTTGTCGTTTTCTTATTTATGATAAGCATGCAGTGGGGTATCGCCTCAATGCTCTATTCGTTATTAAGAATTGAAATAGTAAGAGTCGAAGGGTAAATATGGGCTTCACTATCATTTCTTACTACTCTTTTGGGTTAAGTGAGAGATATTAGCTATCTTAATCCACTCTTTCATAGGTTGGTTGCCTAGTGGAATGGATCTAATGAATAGAATACTAGTAAAACGAGCATAGTCTGAGTGATAAACCGACGGTGAATGCTTGTTTGTGGGTAAGTTTGGGGGTAACTAGTGTGTAGCTTGTGCTTAAATAGTGGTTTTTAAAATATATCAGTTTTTTCCTAAATAGCCCTTGTGCTCTGGGCTGATATCCCTATAATGCGCATCCACTGACACGGCAAACCAGTCCTACTAAACATTAAGTTAAGTAAGACAGAGTCGAGTTAGGGCAGCAAGTTAGCTTGGTTTTTTCCTTCGTTTTAAACGATTGAAATTAATTTTTTAAAAGCCCTTGACGCCAACCACGGAGAGTGTAGAATACGCCTCCCTAGCCAAGACGAATAGCCTTGGTCAGTAAGTAAAAGCCTTCGACCTAGCGTCAACGGCGGTGCTACTTAGCGCCAAGTTCTTTAACAATTCAAAACAAGAAATCTGTGTGGGCACTCACAGGTGTTGAGTTATTCGAAATTGCTTCACTCTTTCTAGTAAAGGATGAGCAATCAAAAATTTAACTCGATGAACCACTGAGTGACCATAGCAATATGTAAACTTCGAAAGTCTTCGGGCTTTTGAAAAACAGTATAATTCATTGAGCCGATGTCATCTTCGAAAGAGGATGCATCAAAAGAACTTTAATTGAAGAGTTTGATCATGGCTCAGATTGAACGCTGGCGGCAGGCCTAACACATGC